>CAZCCY010000042.1:0-13193 GCA_964497545.1 uncultured Methanosarcinales archaeon
TTTTAGATAGCAAGCATAGATCCACTTGAATATTCGAAAATAATGCTCAATAATGCCTATTTTAGTAGTTCTGGTGGGAGGGGGATAACTGCCTTAATTGCCACCAACATGATGTAACGGTCTTATCCCTGCAAATTGCTTTTATATCAGGAGGGTGGAATGGGGTGGTTTGATGAAGGAGAAACTTGGAATTCTGCTCCTTGGGCATGGAAGTAAGCTCCCCTATAATAGGGAGGTGGTGGAGGGCATTGCGAGGATTATTAGTGAGAAGCATGAGGGCGGGGCTGTTGTGCGAACCGCGTATTTGAACATGGACAGGCCCACTATCTCCGAGAGTATTGAGGCTCTGAAAAATGAGGGTGTGACCCGGATTGTGGCTGTACCGGTTTTCCTGGCCCATGGTGTTCACACAAGGAAGGATATCCCCAGGGTTATGGGTATACCTGAGGGGGAGAGGCAGACTGTTATCAATAATGGTGGCACCGAGATTGAGGTCACATATGCCGAGCCCCTGGGAGTTGACCCGAGGATAGCAGAGGTGGTGTACCAGCGGGGACTGGAGGCTCTGAAATAAGAACGCTTGTCCTGGATGCCACCCATGGCGGGAGGATGCTAAGTCTGAGGCTTCCGGGAGAGGTGTGCCTCCTGGACGTCTACCATACTCTAAGAGGGGAGGAGATCCGGGAGCTTGAGAGTGGGGGTGTGGCTCTTGAGCCGTCTGGGGGTTTTGACCTGGTGGTGGCGCCTGTCCATCTTGACCCGGATCACCCTGTCCTTGTGGAGGCCAGAAGAAAAGGAGTTCAGATTTTAACCCACCACCAGATGGTGGGCAGGCTGCTACGCCAGGAGGGGCTGGATGGAAAGATGATTGAGGTCACCGGTACAAGGGGTAAGACCAGTACCTCCGTCATCCTGGCAGATATTCTCTCCCGGTGTTATCGGGTTGCATCCCACACAAGCCTGGGCCTCTACTACCTGGGGGAGAGGGTGGCATCAGGCAGGAGTATTACGCCTGCCAGTATCCTCTGGGCCCTTGATGTGTTGAAAGAAAAGCGATTGGAGGCTGATTTCTATATTTTTGAGGACTCGCTGGGTGGGACAGGGGTTGCAGACCTTGGGATAATCACAACCTTGAGGGATGATTATCCTATTGCAGGTGGGAAGCGGCTGGCAAGTGAGGCGAAAAAACAGATGGCAGATTCACACGTTCTGGTGGCGAACCGGGATGCAGCCCACATTTTAAAAAATAGGAATGGGGTGTTTTTCTTTTCTGAGACCCCTGCTCCCGGCTGCCAGGTGTGGCTGGAGGGTGGGAGGTTGGAGCCTCTGGGAGTCCGGGTTCCACCTGGTCTGGAGTCCTATGATATCTCTCTCACCGCGGCTGTGGCAGCAGCCCTGGCCCTTGAGGTCCCGGCCAGTGTGATTGAAAAGGCCCTCTGGGGTTTCCAGGGGATTCCGGGCAGGATGAAAATTGGCAGCTTCAAGGGTAGACTGCTCTTGGACAACTCGAACTCTGGCCTCACCGTGCCTCTGGTGGAAAAGGCCCTGGACAGGATTTCAAAAGAGGCGGGGGGGAGAGATGTGTGTCTCATTCTGGGGGAGGATCGCCGCCAGGTGTGTGAGGGCCTGGACCCCGGGGGTGTCAGGAGGTTTCTGGAGGGGAATTGTCAGAGGCTCAAGGGCCTTGTGCTGGTTGGAGAGCGGATCCAGCCCCTGAAAGGTGTCTGTAGCTGTCCGGTCAGGCTTTCCTCAAGCCTTGAGGAGGCCCTGGACCTGGCCCTGGAGCTGACCTTGCCTGGTGATGCGATTCTCTCTTGTGTTAAGTGTTTTAGATGAACATCCAGGTGGGCTCTTTTCTCGATTTTGTTATTTTTGCAAGTGCGTTTTCAAGGTAGGCCTGGAGGACCGGGGTGTCCTGGATTATTGCCTGGTGGAGGGCTGGTTTGAGTATTTTTTCTACCAGGTCCCGTCCGGAGAGTCCGGGTGTCTTTTTGGCGATGAGTTTTAAATCGAGGTTTTTGGTTTCTATGGGGAAGGTTTTCACGTGTTTTTCCAGAATCTTGAGTCGTTCCTGGGGGTTTGGGAGTTTGAACTCGATTTCCTCCTCGAACCTGCTGTGTACCGCGGGGTCTAGGGCGATGGCGCGGTTGGTGGCTCCGATGGTGCAGACCCCGGTCCTGGGGTTTATGCCGTCCATCTCGGTTAAAAGTGCGTTCACTATCTCTGCGACATCGCCTCTTATATCCTGGTACCTCCGGTCGAGGGCGATGGCGTCGAGCTCGTCAATGAAGACAATGCAGGGTGCGAGTTCTTCTGCCCGGTCGTAGAGCTGGTGGATGGAGCGGGCGCCGTCTCCCACGAACTCGCCGATAAGCTGGGTGGCTTTCACAGGTATCAGGGGTACACCGGTGGTGCTGGCCATGGCTCTGGCGGTCATGGTTTTACCTGTGCCTGCCGGGCCGTGGAACAGCACATTCCGGGGCGCCCAGTCTCCAAACCTCTCAGGCTCGACCAGATACTTCTCGATTAACTTGCATTTGGCCTTTGCCTCTTCCTGGCCGATTATATCGTCAAAACTGACGCTTTTAACTTCCGAGGGCAGCAGTATCTCCCGTTCATAGTCCTCCACAATAAACCTGGTGGTGCTGCCGATGACCGAGACGTTGGGTTCGACTTCGACCACCTTGAAGGCGAAATCAGGGAACATCCTCCGGTCGAACAGGTAGTCCCCCCTTCGGACCGTGAACCCTTTCCACTGCTCCCTGGCATAGGATTCGAAGACGTCGAATTCAGCCATCTCTGGGTATTCCTGGTACACTCCCCGCAGGGGGTAGCCTGCAGGTTTTACAACAACTCTTACCGCTCCCTTAAGATTCTTCTCATCCCGGGCTTTCCCCTTACTCTTGGAAGCCGCTCGCTGGGCTGAACGCATAGTCTGTCTATCTCCCCTGTTCTATTAAACGGTTATGCTCCGAGATGGCTGTCCCTGTGTTCTGGAGGAGTTCCCGTGCCAGCGCCTGGGAGGGCCAGGAGCCTAGACCACAGTCCGGGCCAGCATATTTCACAAGCCCCTCGAACATCCTGTGGCCTTTTTCCAGCCTCTTTTTTATGGTCTCTGGGGTCTCAAGCTCCCGGGTCACCTTCCAGAGCATCTCAGGGCTACGCCAGATGTTCATGTTGTATTTCTCGTTAAGCTGGGCCACCATATTGTGAATGTCGGTCCGGGAAACGCCAAGGCGGAGGAAGGTGTCCGAGCCTTCAAGCTCCCCCCGGTCAATTAAATCCAGGTAGGAGGGTGAGGCGGCAGACTCGACCCCGATCACCTTTATCTCGTCCACCTCACATGCAAGCCTGTAATGGAGGGGGGAATGAAAATGGACCATGACATCTATGCCCTGGCGGGCGGCTGAAGACGCAGCCTTTGACAGGGCATCCGCTATCTCGCTCTCGGTTAGCATCAGCTGGGGGTTCACCCCTATACTTGGCTCATCCAGGGACACAAGTCCCACCCTGTCGGTTTTGAGGGCACGGGAGATAAACCTGTCAACACTCCGGGCCAGATTCACCAGGATGTCAGGATAGCTTGCACCCCCAAACTGCTGGAGATAGAGTTCCACCGGCCCGGTCACACAGACCCTCAATTTCAACTCTGGCATCTCGTCCAGGAGGGGCTCTAGGGCTTTTAACTCCAGGATCTCGGCCCGCTCCTCCCGGACAAGGAAAGGCTCTTCCACCCAGCCGGGGTTGTTGATCACCTCCAGGAACATCTGGTTCATGTCCCGGAACTGGGGGTAATTCGGAAGCTCCACACCTGCCCGGATCTTATCCTGCATCGCCTCCTGGACCACCTGGAAAAACTCCTTTTGAGAGGCGTTTTCCACCCACTCCCTGGTACGACCATCTGGGAGAGGATAACTGCCAATATCGTCAAAAATCACCATATCAAAACAAATGTTACACTCCTTTGGTTTTAAGCATTATCCCACCCTTTTGGCAACAACATCACTTATGAGAAAAATTTTGTCTCTTGGATGCCCGAAATGTATTTATCAGCCAAGGTATATTGAAAGGGAATCTGGGCTGGTAGCTTAGTCAGGCAGAGCGATGGACTCTTAATCCATAGGTCGGGGGTTCAAATCCCTTCCAGCCCGCTTTTCTAAACCCCTGGGGGGAATTGAAAAAGGTGATATATCTTCTAGCTAATGCTAGTTGCTGATGGGTGTAGAGGTTTCGGTTGTGCTTCCGGCTTATAACGAGGCTGGGAGAATCGAGGGTGCGGTGAAGGAGACCTGCCGGGCCTTGGAAGGTGTTACTGGTTCTTTTGAGATTATTGTTGCTGAGGATGGTAGTAGTGATGGGACGGATTTGGTTGCGAGGGGTCTTGAGGAGCGTTTTGGTTTTGTCCGTCATCTTCATTCGGATGAGAGGTTGGGGCGGGGGAGGGCTTTGAACCGGGCGTTTAGGATTGCGAAAGGCGAGATTCTGGTTTACATTGACGTGGACCTTGCCACTGACATGAGGCATCTTTCTGAGTTGATTGGACACGTTCGGGGTGGATGCGATTTTGTTACTGGCTCCCGGATGTTGCCTGAGAGCCGGGTGGAGCGTCCACTCAGGAGGGGGGTTGCAAGTAGGGGGTTTAATTTTCTTGTGAGGTTGTTTTTGGGTTCTGGGCTTTATGATCACCAGTGTGGTTTCAAGGCTTTCAGGCGGGATGCGCTTTTTGAGGTTCTGGACGAGGTTAAGGCAGGCCACTGGTTCTGGGACACCGAGGTGTTGGTGCGGGGCCAGTTGAAGGGGTTCAGGGTCTGTGAGTTCCCGGTGGTCTGGCGGCATGGTGGTGCTACCAAGGTCTCGCTGGGGAGGGATGTTGTGGGTATGGGCTCTCAGATTTTGAGGTTGTGGTGGGAGCTTAGAAGAGGTTAGATGTCCAGGGAAGTTGTTTCTTTTGGTGGCAGGCTGCGGGATAAGAAGACGGTTCTGTCTTTTCTTGTCTCGTTTGTTCTTCTCTATTTTATTTTCAGTCAGGTGGACCTGGGGGAGGTCTTTGCGGCTGCCCGTGAGATGGACCCTTTTTTCTATCTGGCTGCGGCTGTGGTCTCGCTTGCCACGTATCCTGTCAGGGGTTTTCGGTGGCAGAAGCTCCTGGAAAATATCAATGTCCGGGGGAGGCTTGTGGAGGTTATCGAGATTTTTCTGGTGGCCTGGGCTGCCAATTCTCTTGTGCCTGCCAAGCTGGGGGATGTCTATCGGGGCTATCTGATTAAGAGGGGTTACCGGGTGAGTATCTCCCGGGTTATGGGCACGATTTATGTTGAGAGACTCTACGATATTGTGTTGCTGGTTCTCCTCTTGGTGGTTTCCAGTAGTTTGAGTTTTAAGATGGTGCCGAGGGAGATTGCTATTTCCCTTGAGTTTGGGCTGGGATTGGTGGTTTTGCTGTTTCTTGTTGTGGTGGTGCTGTTTAAGAAAAAGGGGGGTTTTTTGCCTTCTCGGTTGCAGGGGATTTATTGGGAGTTCCGGGAGGGTATTATAGGTTCTGTTGCCCTGGCTTCTGTGCCTTTTCTGGTTTTTCTTTCGTTGTTGGTCTGGGTGTTTGAGAGTTTGAGGTTGCTTCTTGTAATTGTGGGTCTTGGTCTGCATCTTCCGGTTTCTATGGTGGTCTTTGTGGCGTTGGGCGCGGCTCTTCTTACGGCTATCCCTTTTACGCCTGGGGGTCTTGGGGCTGTGGAGGGTGCGATGGTGGTGGTTCTGATGCTTGCTGGTTTTTCAAAGGGTGAGGCGCTTGCTGTGGCTTTGTTGGATAGGGTTTTGACCTACTGGCTGGTAATCTGCCTGGGTGTTGGGACTTACCTTTTGAAGAGGTATTAGGGTGGGTTGTCTGGAAATAGAAAGTAGGAGCGGGGGTATCTGGAACAGAAAAGCAATAGAAAAGTAGAAGGGACCTGCCACAAATTTTTAAACGAGGTAGGATGGATAGGATAGGAGGTAGTTTTTTATGGTGGCAGGCTTATCTTCTTCACAATTACACACTATATCGGTTATCATATTTAAAGGTTTCTGAATTAGAGTAACTAATGCGTAAATGCATAAATGCTAAAAGAAAACTATTTATATCATGTAGCATATACGCAAAAACGCATTAATTGAGTTTGGTATCAAAATGAATTCAAACGCATCAAATGATATTGAAGAAAAGTTAGAGGATTTTGAAAGACGCCTCAAATATCTGGAAACGAAAATGGGGGAACTGGAATATCGGATATCCCCCGTTGTGGAAGACAAACTGGCCCTGTTCCTCAACGTACCCGACACCCTACGAAAGTCCCTATTTGCCGTCTCAGAACTTGGCGAAGGAACCGCAGAAGACGTAAGCAGAATAACACTCAGACACCGTTCCATAGAAAACAAGTACCTGAACGAACTGGTACGCGGCGGCTGGCTTAAAAGAACAAGAAAAGGTAAGAAAATCTACTATTCTCCACTAAAACGGGCAGAACAGGAAAAAGAGATTTTTTCAGAAGGAATAGACGAGATAGACAGGAAACTCGAGGAAATATTGGGATAAAATGTGGATAAGCTTTCATTCCTACAAAGGCGGCACAGGGAAAACAAACATTGTCGGAAACATGGCCGCATATCTGGCCAGCAACAAATACAAGGTAGCTGTTTTTGACACCGATGTCGCAGGCCCAGGTCTTCACTCCCTTTTCAACATAAAACCAGACAAAACCCTGGTGGATTACCTGACAGGCAAATGTGAAATTGGTAGCATAGTATACCAGCCCAGTCCTCCAAGGAAGCTTTACCTGATACCTTCCACCGCAACAGAGGAGGACCTGACATCTTTTTTTAAGGACCCCGCAGATGCCAAAAATAGACTGATGGAACTTATACGTACAGTAGAGAGTGACTATGGTATTGACCATGTGCTGGTGGACTGTAGTCCTGGGATTAACAAGTCAAGCCTCCTGGTAATGGGGATGACCAACCTCTCCATTGTGGTCTGCACTCTTGACAAACAGGATATTAGAGGCACTTACGTGATTTCCGGGGTTGCCAGACGCATGAAAGCCCGGACCTCAATTATATTTAACAAGCTGCCTAAAAGCAAATACGGCAGTGCAAAAAGCATTCTGGAAGAATTCAGCCGCCGCCTGAACATGGATATTCTGGGCACGGTTTTCTACGATGAAATCATGGCAAATGCATGGTCCCGCAAAATCATGGTGGACAGCTACCCTGACTCCCAGTTCTCCCTCCAGATAGGCGAAATAGCAGATAACATAATTTCAATGGAACTGTAATATAGAGAGAGTAATATAGAGGGAGTAACTAGTCTCCTTCTGTTATTTCTCTGTGGATTTCTTCTATTTCTTGTTCCAGTTGGTGTTTTTCTTCTTTGGTGAGGGTGAAGAGTCTTTCCAGTTCGCGGATGGTTTTTTCTTCGATGTTTACTGCCTCTTTTCCCAGGAGGATGTTTCGGTCCGTGAACTTGTAGGGGATGCTTCCCTCGATGGAGTCTATCTCGTATTTGATTTCGTTTTCGTCCACTCTGAACACTCTGTCTGTGAGTTCTTGTACTGCGGTTTCTACTGAGCGTTCCACCGCGCCCCGGTAAAGATAGGTGATAATAGTGCCGTTTCTCTTTTTTACCTGTTGGGACAGGTACCTCCAGAAGCGGGAGATGGTGGAGATGTTTTCTACTATTGCCAGGTAGCCTATGCTGTCAATGATTATGAGCGGTTTGTGGCTGTCGGACAGGAGTTTGAGGAGGTTTATCATTATGCCGGTGTAGTCTTTGGTGCGACAGGGTATAACGTGAGGGTATTCTATTTTGGAGTACCCGCTTACTGCGTCTAGAATCCAGAGTTTTTCCTGGACCAGGGGGTGGCCGTAGGTTTCGAGTTTGCGATGGATGGTCTGGGGGCTGTCTCTGAGGCAGACCCACACTGCCAGGTCGAAGTCTCTTTCCAGGGCTGAAAAGGCGATGTGGATGATCATTCTTTCCAGAGGTATATCTGAGTGGCCGGTGAAGAGGGAGTTTGTTCTGTCCAGTAGGGTTAGTAGCTCGTCCATTTTATTCTGGCTCTGGAGAGTAGCTTCTATCATAATACTACACTTCCACGTTTTTAATAATACACGTTTTATTCATCCCTGATTATCATTTTTATTCTGGCAACAAGCTCTCTGGGGTCAAAAGGTTTAGTAATGTAGTCATCAACGCCCAGTTTCATGGCTGTGATTTTGCTCTCGGTTTCGGCCTTGGCTGTGAGCATTATAATGGGTATTTTTGCTGTCGTTTTTCTCTCTTTGAGTTTCTCCACTACCTGATAGCCATCCATATCCGGCATCATTATGTCCAGCAGTATCAGGTCTGGAGCGTCCAGAAGGACTTTTTTCACAGCCTCTTTTCCAGAGGTCGCCTCTATCACCTCGAAAGGCTCCCGGGCCAGGCTGTACTTCACAAGTTTAATGGTCTGGGGGCTGTCATCTGCTATGAGTATCTTTTTACGGTGTTCTTTCACTGCTCTGCGAGCTGTCCCGCTCGTTATATTCTCCTGTCCCTTGAAAGCCTCTTTTATCTCGAGGAGACCGCCCTCTGAGATGGTGTATTCTCGTATCTCCCGGTCGTATTTACTTCCCTGCATCTTTAGAATGAGGATGGACTTTCGAATCTCTGATTCTATTTCCACGTGGCGGAGATAGATTATTGTGTCCATGATATAGCTCAGGTCCATGGTAGCGGGCTGGGGGCTTGTTACTATCGTGGATTCATCCAGAAAAATGGATGTGACTCCATAGTCTTTGAAGAGGTTTATCAGGGAGAGGATGTACTGCCGGAAGTTGATGGGATTCTGAATACACTGTCTTATGCCGGAGGCGCTATCGACTAAGACGCGTTTGCATCCGGTTTCCTCTATTTTCTCGTGAAGGAAGTGTGCAAGTTCATCGGGGTAGATGGTGCATGGGGGAGTATAAATCATTTTGACAAGGCCGTCTTCTTCCAGCTGGGTGAGGGACCAGCCCATACTTTTGGCTGCTCTGTAGTGGGTTGCCGGGTCTTTTTCGAAAGAGACAACGATTCCAGGTTCTCCATGGGACGCCCCTTCCAGGATGAATCTCAGCCCGACAAGGGATCTGCCGGTTCCTGCGTTTCCGGTGAGCATGGTTGCTGAGCCCCGGGGGAAGCCTCCTCCCAGCATTTTGTCGAGGTCTTCATTCCCGGTTTTTACTATTCCTTCTGGTGTTTCCCGGGATTCAGGATGGTAGGAGAAGCGGGGGTAAATGTTAAGTCCGTTTTCCTTGATTTTCATGTAGTGGATGCCTGGCTGGTAGGCTGTCCCTCTCATTTTTCTGACTTCAAGGTATCTGAGGCGGTTCTGGTTTATTTTCTCTTCTCCTAGGTGGATTACTCCGTCTACCAGGAAGCTCCAGCTGCTGTTTTCAATAGTACCCTGTGGAAGTTCGCCGCTTAGAAGTACGAATGAGTTCCAGCTTTTCATCTGGTTGAAGAGTTCCAGGAGGAAACCTCGTTTTTCAGGCTCCTCGAGTTCTCTTGCTTCAAAGGATTTTACAGTGTAACTTAGAATCGTGAAGGGGTCGATGGCGAGGCGGTCAGGTTTTAGTTTTTTTATCTCTTCATTTATAAACTGGAATACTGCGAGATCTCCTTCCTTGAGTATGCTTTCAGTGAGAGGGATGAACTTTATTTTTCCGTTTTCGTAGAGTTCCGGGTCGTAGAAGCTGTAGCCTGACATGAATCTGTCAATCATTTCTTTTGGCTCAGATAGCAGAGAGACAAAAACACAGTTCTCTCCATTTTTAGCTGCATTGAATAATGACTGTAAAATGAAAGTTGTTTTTCCCACTCCAGCAGCTCCTGCTACCAGTACTGTTGAGGGGAGCAGAAAACCTCCATTTAAAATTGTGTCGAGGCCGGGGATGCCGGATTTCACTCTTTCCATATAGTCGCCCAACTTTTATGTACTTATGTTCTGGATATTTATACGTTTTCATTACCTGTTGGTGGATGTTCTGGTTATACTCCTAATCATTGTTAAATTGGATTTTACACAACAATAAATGATAATCATGATGATGATATTAGATAATGTTTAAGTAATAGCAGGTTCGAGTTTTTTCATCCAAACAAGGGGTGTGTAAAAGTGTGACAGACATGCAAGAAAAAACAGGCCAGGACATTAAAGAACTAAGCTTTGTCACCGCAGTGGCAGGAGTAATAAGCCGCGCACCCAACCTCGACCAAGCCCTCAAAGACGTCCTCAAACTCACAGGACTCCACGCAGGAGCCATCCACATCAAAATAGAAGAAAAACTCATCCCAGCCACAAACCAGGGCCTCGAAGGAGAGTCCATCGAAAAACTCGCCCTCCAGGCCACAAACAGCCAGAAAAAAGAAAACCTCAACATAGGCGGATGCCACCTCACCGCAACCCCAATCTTCCACGCCGGAAGACTAGTAGGAGTCCTCACCACCTCAAGCCTCCAGCCCCCAGACCCGGAAATACTAAGTTTCCTGGCAGTCCAGTTCGCACCCAAAATCGAAAACACCATCCTCCGCACAAAAATCTCAGAGAAACAAGAAGAATGGGAAACCGCGTTCAACTCCCTCCACCACCCAATGAGCATCCACGACCGCGAATTCAGAGTAATCCAGGCCAACAAACCACTACTCCGACTCCTCCGGGCATCACCCCAGGACATCGAAGGAAAACACTGCTTTGAAATCATCCACGGCACAAACTCTCCACCCCCCAACTGCCCCTACCACAAAGCAATAAGAACCGGTAAACCCATCGCCCAGGAATTCCGAGAACAACGGAAAGAAACAGTCCTAAACATCACGGTTAACCCCCTCAAAAACCAGCGCGGAGAAATAATAGGAGCAGTCCATCTCATCGAAGATATCACCAAAAAAAAGAAACAGGAAGAAAAACTCCTCCAACGCAGCCACGAACTCAAAATAATAAGAGAAATAAGCCTGGAAATAAGCAGAACACAAGACCTCGACACACTCCTCGAAAACACCCTAAAACGGATGTTAGAGCTAACAGGAGCCGAAACAGGAGCCATCTACCTCCTCAACAAAAAACGAGAACTCGTCCTCCATACAAGCAAAGGGCTGAAACACAAAAAATCCATCCGCCTCGGAGAAGGCCTGGCAGGAAAAACAGCCCTCTTCGGAATTCCAGCCCCCATAAACGACAACACAAGCCTCGAATTTCAAAGAGGAGCTTACATCCCCCTCAAAACCGGAAACAAAATAAAAGGCGTCATGGTACTAGGCTCCACCAACCCCAACCTTAACCTGAACCTCGGCCTCCTAACCTCACTGGGAAGCCAGCTTGCAACTGCAATTGAAAAAGCAGAACTCTGCCACACATCCAAAGAGCGGAACTCCCGCCTTGAAGCCCTCCACAAAGTAGGACTTGCGCTCTCCACCTCTGACACACCCTACATCCTCAAAACCATGGTAGAAGCAGCCAGAAAAATCATCCCCTCCCGCCTAGCCCTCATAACCCTGGGACCCAAAAACAACCAGACCCTGGCAGCCTTCTCCCAGGACGAAAACATCCCCCCCTGCCAGGTGAAAACACCCATAACCGACAAAGGACTCCTGCGGGAAATGTGGAGAACAGGAAAAACCATGTGCATCCAGGACATCGAATCACACCCCTACAGAATGGGCCTACCACAAGGCCACCCCCCACTCCGAGGACTCCTGGCAGTACCCCTGCGAAACCAGAACGGAGACACCATCGGACTCTTCATGATCAGCGACAAAGAAAACGGCGAGAACTTCAACGAAGAAGACAAAAAACTCATGACAGCACTGGCAGGCCAGGCCTCCCTCCTCCTCCAAAACGCCATGACCCTCACCAAAAAAAGCCAGGAAAACCAGGAACTCGAAGAAAAAGTAAGAGAAAGAACCCAGGAACTCAAAACCCTCTACAACATAAGCCGGGTAATCAGCACCGAAATAGAACTAAAAACCCTCCTAGCCAAAATCGTTAAAGAGACAACAGAAGCTGTGAAAGCAAAAAACGGGGCAGTCGCCCTACTGGAAGAAACCAGAATAACCGGCACCACCTACAACCAACAAAAAATAGAGCACTTCACACATCCCAGAAGCGAAATCCCCGCCCCCCTACACACCCCAGACCTAAAACTTTCAAACCCAATCCTGGAAAAAGACCACCTCATCGTCCCCCTTAAAAGACACGGCAAAATTATAGGAGTCCTGAGCCTCCACAGCAAAACCGACGGCACAGAATTCAACCAGAAAGACGAAAACCTCGTATGCAAAATAGCAGAACAAGCAGCCATCGCCCTGGAAAACGCAAAACTCTACCAGGAACTGAGACACAAAAACCAGGAACTCCAACAAATCGACCAGATAAAATCAAACTTCCTAAGCACCGTAAGCCACGAACTCCGCACACCCCTCACAAGCATAATAGGATACAGCAAACTCCTCTACCAGAACGACCTCGGAGAATTAAACGAATTCCAGAGAGAGGGAGTACAGGAAATCCTGAGAAGCGGAGAACACCTCCTAAACCTCATCAACAGCATCCTCGACTTCCAAAAACTCCAGAGCGGAGCAGTTGAAACGAAAATCAAACGAGTCAACCTGGAAGACCTCATCCACCAGGTCGTGAGAAACCAGAAACCCCTGGCAAACGAAAAAAACCACAAAATAGAAATCCAGATAGACCCGACAGCCTCCAAAATCACCACTGACCCAGACAAACTAGAGAGAATCCTCCTGAACATACTTAACAACGCCATAAAATTCACCCCACCTGGCGGGAGAATCAGAATCCAGACCAAAAAATACCCCCAGGAAGTCAGAATCAGCATCACAGACAACGGCATCGGCATCGAGGAAAAAGACCGGGAAAAACTCTTCAAACCCTTCCAGCAGCTAGACCAGGGACTCAACCGCAGACACGAAGGAACCGGCCTTGGACTTGCCATCGTAAAAGAATACATCCAACGGCTAGGAGGGGAAATCACCCTGGAAAGCCAACCAGGCAAAGGAAGCACCTTCACCCTGAAAATACCCTCTGGCTGGCTAAACTATAATTAGTTTAAAACTCCTACCCTACTCTGTTCAACTTTTCGTCGCAAGGAGTCCCCTTCCGAAAGGGAGGGGAGGAATTGCG
>CAZCCY010000043.1:0-13177 GCA_964497545.1 uncultured Methanosarcinales archaeon
TCAGGGCGGGGTAGTTGACTGCTTTCACTTTTAGAGGTTGTTTATTCTTACCTCTATGGGTTATTAGTTCCCGCACCCGTCTGGCGACCTCTGGCATGGATTCCCGGTCAACCTCAAAGAGGGCAGAAGCCCCGGTGGGGTGGGTGTGGACCTGGACCACCAGCCCCGGGGTTCTGTCTCGTTCCTCATGGATGTGTTCTACCATTTTTTCTGTGGTGTAGGCTATCATCTCTGGTGTGGCATGTGCCACAACCTCGTTGGAAGGGAACTTGTGGAGCCTGTCAACCCTTAAGTTTTCTCATGAGAGGGCGTAGACAACCCTCCACGTCCTGTTGTTTTGGCCTGAAGACCGATTCTACTCGTATTTCCATCTGGGCTTAATAGAGGAGAGGGGAATGAAGAACCCCTCAAAATCGGGGGGTAATTACTTTGAACTCTTCTTTTTCTTTTTTAGATTGATTCTGATGGTACCATTTCCTTCGATTCCGGCCCTGATTTTTCGCATCCAGTTTTACTCCTCGATGGTTACTTCTGTCTTGGGTGGACGTCTTGCTATAACCACAATTCCACTCACTTGGTTTTAGTACATAAAGACAGGTAATATCTCAGATTATATAGCGATCACAAGATATATCTCACGTAATAGTACGGTAATAGTTACTTATAGTTTTTCTAGAGTGGCATTGAGTGTTTGGTGTGTAAAGCTTTAAGCCGGCTTAAATGTTAGAGAGGTGGGTATGCAACTCTTGTTTATTCATGCTGATTTTGTGGAGTTCGAGGTTAAGAAAAAGACGCCTGTGGCCGAAAATATTGAGGCTGAACAGAAAAAAGGGAGGCTTGAAGAGGCCCTTGCAGTCTTCACAGCGGTAGAGAAGGTTGATGAAACAAACCCTGAGGTTGTAAATCAAGCTTGCTCCGAGATCCGGGAAGTGGCAGGTCAGGTAAATACTGATAGGGTGATGCTCTATCCCTACGCCCATCTGAGTCCGAATCTTGCTTCTCCTGATGCTGCGGTGGAGATACTCCGAGGAATGGAAGCAGAGTTAAAGAGGGGGGATTTCGAGGTGGTGCGGGCCCCGTTCGGATGGTACAAGGCTTTCACCCTTAAATGTAAGGGCCACCCCCTCTCTGAGCTTTCCCGCTCCATAGTACCAGCAGTCTCGAAGGCTCTTCAGGCGGAGGCAAGAGCGATCTCCCACTGGTTTATTATGACACCCGATGGCAAGCTCACACCCCTCCAGGATTTCGACCTGGAGGGCTACCCGGGTCTTGCCAAGTTCGCATCCTATGAGACAAGCAAGAGTCGGGCTGTCACCCAGACTCCACCCCATGTAGATCTTATGCAGCGGCTGGAGATTGCCGACTATGAGGCGGGGTCAGACCCTGGGAACATGCGGTTTTATCCCAAGGGCAGGCTCATCAAAAGCCTACTGGAGAACTATGTGGTCACCCGTTGCACCCGCGAGGGGGCCATGGAAGTGGAAACCCCGCTGATGTACGACATGAACCACCCCACCCTGAAGAAGTATCTTGACAGGTTCCCGGCCCGCCAGTACTCCATCGAGGCTGACAAAAGACACCTTTTCCTGCGGTTTGCCGCCTGCTTCGGCCAGTTCCTCATGAACCGGGACATGACAATCTCCTACCGCAACCTGCCCCTGAAAATGATCGAACTCACCAGATACAGCTTCCGCAAGGAACAGCGAGGCGAACTTGTAGGACTCCGCAGACTGCGAACCTTCACCATGCCAGATATGCACACCCTCTGCAAAGACACAAGCGAGGCAATAGAGGAGTTCGGCGAACAATATAAACTCTGCATCAGCGTGCTCCAGGATATCGGCCTGGAATTAAGGGACTATGAGGTGGCCATCAGATTCACCAGGGACTTCTACAACTCCCATAGGGATTTCATTGTAGAACTCGTTAAAACCGTGGACCGCCCGGTGCTAATCGAAATGTGGGATGAACGGTTCTTCTATTTCACCCTGAAATTCGAATTCAACTTCATCGATGCCCTAAACAAGGCAAGTGCTCTCTCCACCGTCCAGATAGACGTGGAAAACGCCCAGAGATATGGGATAAAATACATCGACACAACCGGCAGAGAAAAAGAGCCCATAATACTCCACTGCTCACCCAGCGGAGCCATAGAGAGATGCATCTACGCCCTGCTGGAGAAAGCCTATATCAAAAGCCAGCAGGGTGAAGTCCCCATGCTCCCAGTCTGGCTCTCCCCCACCCAGATAAGGTTGATACCTGTCTCCGAGAAACACCTGGAATACACCCTGAAAATTGCAGACCAGCTCGAGGGTAGGGTGGATATTGACGACCGGGAAGAGACTGTGGGGAAAAAAATCCGGGATGCAGGCAGGGAATGGATACCCTACACAGCAGTAATCGGAGACCGGGAAATCGAGACAGGAAAACTCACCATAACCATACGCTCCAAATCCCAACCCAAAAAACCCTACCAGACAGAAATGACTCCCCAGGAGTTGAACAGGATTCTCCAGGAAGAAACAGCAAACATGCCCACCCGGGAACTACCCCTGCACCGCCTACTCTCAAAAAGACCAAAATTCTACTAACACACCCACCCAAGACACCCCCCCACCTTTTCGGTCCAGCAACCTTTATATCAGGGACAAGTTAACAGAAAAAGAAAGAGTATGATAGGCACATACGAGCTCATGGTGATAGTGGTTATCGCACTACTGTTTTTTGGCCCTGACAGAATCCCAGAGCTTGCACATACCCTCGGCAAAGCTGTAGGGGAGTTCAAAAAAGCCCAGATGGAAGTCGAAAGAGAAACACACAACAGAAGCATACAGAAAGAAAGAGAAGAGAGAATAAAAAAAGTCGCATCAGAGATGGGCATAGACACAAAAAACAAAAATATCGATGAGCTCCTCGATGAAATGAGATCAAAAAATAAGACAGAGCATATGGAAGAAAAAACATAACATGGTAGCACCCCTTTTATCCCCCCCTCTCACAAGCCTTGGGTTTCCGCTATATTTATTTAGGTCTTTGTCCCTACAATTCGGGTGTGGATTACGAAGAGGTGGCTGAACTCCTGAAGAAAGACCCGGAGGAGGCTTCTAAAGTCCTTCTGGAGAGGGTTGAGAAGTTTTATGGGGAGGTACCTTTCATTCTGGAGTTTCTTGAGAAAACGCCGCAGCTTTTGGTTTCTAAAATCCTCTATGACAGTGCTATCGTTCAGGAGTTCAAGCGCCTTGACCCCAAGACTGTGGAGCTTATTTCTGTTGCTGTGTCTGCGGCGCTTCGCTGTGACCACTGTCTTAAGATGCATATTCGTGTTGCAAGGCGTCTTGGCATCCCCGATGAGGAGATTTTTGATGCCATTCTAATTGCAGGTTCGCTTTCTAATGCTGCTGTCCTGGCCCATGGCACCCGGGCTGTGAGCAACACTGATAGTTCTGATGGAGAAGACTGTGGTGCCTGTAGAATCCAGGGATAAAACCTTTTTTTTACCGAAAGTGTTTTATTGCCTGAACCCTGTGTGGTTTTTATGGTTGTTACTGCCGAGATTCAGGTTGCGGTGTTGGGGGTGAGTACAAGTATGAGTGGTTTTGTCGCGGAGGCGGTCCGGGCCATGGAACGGGCTGGGGTGAAATACCGGGTGACACCCCTTGGAACCGCGTTTGAAGCTGAAAGCATAGGGGAGGTCTTACGGGTGTGTCAGGAGGCTCACGAGGCTGTAGCCGCTATGGGTGTCCCCAGGATTGTTACCCACATCAGTATTGACGATAGACGTGAAGGTAGCAAGGGCATGGAAGAGAAGGTCGAGGCTGTCAAGAGTAAACTATGAAATGAAATTTGTGGAATGGGAGCCTATTTATCTTGAAATCCTGGAAGATATGGGGTTTTCCCGGGAGCGGGATGAGGAGGCTGCCCGGCTTCTCTCAGAACTTGTCCAGGGTAAAAGTGTGGACCCAAGTGTTTTAAAGGAAAAGCTGGATGGAAAGCGGGTTGTTGTTTGTGGGAATGCTCCAAGTCTTTTAAGAGATTTGGAGGGTCTTGAGCTGGGGGGTTGGGTTGTGGTGGCTGCGGATGGGGCTACGAGCAGTCTTCTCAGGGTGGGTGTGGTGCCGGATATCATTGTAACTGACCTGGATGGGGATGTGGAGGATGAGATTCTTGCTGCCAGGGAGGGGGCGCTCCTTGTGGTGCACGCCCATGGAGATAACATGGACAGGCTCCGGGTTTTTGTCCCAAGGCTTTCCAGGCTTGTGGCTACCACCCAGGCCGAGCCTCTTGAGAACGTCCACAACTTTGGAGGCTTTACAGACGGGGACCGGGCATTCCACCTGGCACGGGAGTTCAGAGCAGCGAGCATCAGGCTTGTGGGCTTTGACTTCAACGACCCTAACGTGACACCCCGAAAGAAGAGGAAACTCAGGTGGGCCGAGAGACTGATTTTCGGATCTAGATGAAGACCGCGCCTGTGTCTGCCGATGATACCTGGCGCTGGTAGCGGGCGAGGTATCCTTTTTCCATCGGTTTTGGTGGCGTCCAGTCTTCACGTCTTTTCTCGAGTTCTTTTTCTTCCAGTTTTAGTTCGAGTTTCCGGTGGGGGATGTCTATTTTTATGGTGTCTCCTTCTTCCAGGAGGGCTATGGGGCCGCCCTGGGCAGCCTCTGGGGAGATATGGCCTATGCATGTCCCCCGGGTGCCTCCGGAAAACCGGCCATCGGTCAGGAGGGCCACACTTTCGAGGAGTCCCATGCCTGCCAGGGCTGAGGTGGGGGAGAGCATCTCTCGCATGCCTGGACCGCCCTGGGGGCCCTCGTAGCGGATGACCACAACGTCTCCCTCTTCTATTCTGGAGGCCATTATTGCTTTCATGGCTTCCTCCTCGCTGTCAAACACCCTGGCCGGGCCCTGGTGTTCCAGGAGGGTGGTGGCGGATTGTTTGACTACCGACCCCCTGGGTGCAAGGCTGCCGGTTAGAATCGCGATTCCACCCTCCGGGTGGACCGGGTCCTCCGGGCTTGCAATCACCTTCCTGCTATATTTTGGGTTCAGAATCTGCCAGTTTTCCAGGTTCTCCCCCAAAGTCCTGCCGGTCACGGTTAGAGCGTCCAGGTGTAGTCCTTTGAGTTTTTTCATCACTGCTGGCACTCCACCTGCCTTCTCGAGGTCGATGAGGTAGTTCTCACCCCCGGGACGCAGGTTCACCAGGTGGGGTGTCTCCCTGCTCAGGGTGTCGAACCGGTCCAGGCCGAGTTCCAGGCCGAACTCCCTGGCGATGGCAGGCAGGTGTAACACGGTGTTGGTGCTGCCACCGATAGCCATGTCCACCCTGATGGCATTGTCCAGAGACCTGGGTGTGACAATCCTTCTCGGTGTGATGTTTTTCTCAACAAGCTCCAGGATTTTTATGCCAGACTCTTTGGCTAGCTGGAACTTCCGGGCATCTACCGCATGACTGGTAGCACACCCTGGGAGGCTCATGCCCATGGCCTCGGTGAGACACGCCATGGTGTTAGCTGTGAAAAGCCCGGCGCACGAGCCTGCACCACAACAGGAGTACCTCTCAAGACTTGCAAGGTCAACCCCTGACCTGTAACCGCCCACACCCTCAAAGACCGAGATTAAATCCCGGGGCTTATCTCCCGTGAAACCAGGGAGCATGGGGCCCCCCGTGACAACAATGCTTGGTATGTCCAGGCGGCCTGCTGCCATTAGATGGCCGGGGACAATCTTGTCGCAGGAGGCTATGAAGACCAGACCGTCGAACTGGTGGGCCTCAACCATCACCTCCACTGTGTCTGCAATCAACTCCCGGCTGGCCAGGGAATATTTCATGCCAGTGTGTCCCATGGCAATGCCGTCACAGATGCCGATGGTGTTGAATTCGAAGGGGACTCCGCCTGCCAGTCGGATGCCGGCTTTAACAGCACTGGCAACCCTGTCCAGATGGATGTGCCCTGGGATTATCTCGTTCCAGGAGTTCACCACCCCAATGAAGGGGAGCTCAAACTCTCTTTCCACCAGTCCAACCGAGCGAAGCAAAGCCCGATGTGGGGCCCGCTCCAAACCCTTTTTAACACTGTCACTTCTCAAAGCTACCGCCTCCAAAATCAAATCTACACCCAGCACCCTGACCCACGCCCTCGTCCAGCCTCACCTCAAGACTCCACAGGTTACCCCGCTCTTCCAGGTCCAGCCTGTCTACAAGCTCGGTTATGAAATAGCTGCAAAGGTCCTCCGCGCTGGCAGAAGGGATAGGGAGCATTACCACGTCATCCAGGGGCAAAAGATAGGTTTTCTCCCCCAGGACCTTGACTTCCAGGCTTTCCCCCTTCTGCTGGATTTCCAGTTTCGGGTCTCTACCTGCAATTATCACCCGATGGTCAAGGCGACCACAAATCTCGAGGACCGCCTCCTTAAGCTCAAAGAAATCGAGGATGAACCCGTCCTCCTCCCTCTTTTCTCCTTCCAGGTGTACGCTCACCGCATAGGTGTGACCATGAAGCC
Organism: uncultured Methanosarcinales archaeon; assembly: GCA_964497545.1. Lineage (GTDB taxonomy): Archaea > Halobacteriota > Methanosarcinia > Methanosarcinales > CAZCCY01 > CAZCCY01. The sequence continues at coordinate 6,508 of CAZCCY010000043.1, forward strand.
TGCCACACCTGGAATGCCCAGGAATCAGGTGGCAGGCAGAGAACCTGAGCTTAGCCATCCAGCCATCCAGTTCAAGAAACAAGGGAGATTTCACCTGGAAACCCCAAAAAGGGGGTTAAACGATTTAACTTTTATCACCCCCCAAGGAGAGGGGATAGGCAATTCTTGATTCACAATGGAATTACCCACACTAAAACAAAGACAAAGTCAGGGTAAACACAATGTTTATGAATCGTTAAAGCTATTTAATCGGGCGGGGCTGTGGCCTAGCCAGGAAAGGCGACGGGCTCCAGCGGATAATTTAGGATGATGAGCAACGGGTCTGCTGAGGCTGGTCAGACGTGGCCTGCCATTGAGGAACCGTTGGAGCACTGAAGCTCCCTTTGTTCGGAGAGACCCGTCGATCGTGAGTTCGAATCTCACCAGCCCCACCTACAATATTTTTAAAGGCTAGAAAAATTTAAAGTTTACAGATGAATTGAACTGAGGGGGGTGACCAGGGCTTACAATGGCGGACTGGTGGGCCCCCCCTTGTCCAGGCCATAGCTGTGGAACCTTGGACGAGCATTTATTATCTCTCTCGGTCTACTGGTCTAGCTTGATGGGTCTATCTCTTGACAGGCTGATTGGCATACCCTGTTTTTACACCACCACCCCAGGCATCGGCGGTGTGCTCCGCCAGGAGCTTTACGACTTTCAGGTAGAAGAGATTTCCAAACTCCCCAGGCTAAGAGAAAAGGGACGCTATCTTGTAGTAGAGTTGACCAAACAGCGGTGGGACACCCACCTCCTGGTTAAACGGGCTTCCCGGATGCTTGGCATAAGCCGGGAAAGATTCAGCTGGGCAGGTACAAAGGATAAATGGGCAGTGACAAAACAATTAATCAGCATCCAGGGGCTGAAAACAGGGGAACTGGAAAAAATCAAAATAACCGACGCACACTTCAAGCCCCTCGGATACTCAGACCATAAAATAGGACTGGGAAGCCTGTGGGGGAACAAATTCAAAATAACTGTCAGAAACATCCACCTTGACACAGAAGAAGTGGAGGGGAGGCTTGAAGCCATCAAAAGCGAGCTTGAAAAACTGGGTGGGGTCCCTAATTTCTATGGGACTCAACGCTTCGGTGAAAGCCGGCCGGTCACACACCTGGTAGGGATGGCCATGGTAAAAGGAGACCTGAGGCAAGCCGTGGAAATCTACACCTCCATGGTTTTCCCGGATGAATCAGAAGAGGCAAGAGAGGCCAGGACATACCTGAAAGAGACCGGGGACTATCGGGGCACCCTGAAAATACTACCCCCAGGTCTGGGATTTGAGAGGTCAATAATCCAGCATCTAATAGAAAAACCAGGCGACTACCAGGGCGCGCTTCGCGCCCTCCCTCTCAACCTTCGCAGGCTCTTCGTCCATGGCTACCAATCCTACATTTTCAACCAGATACTAGCAAAACGAATAGAAATGGGACTGCCTCTCAACCAGGCAGTAGAAGGAGATATCGTCTGCTTTAAAAACCAGATGGGCCTCCCAGACACCCACAAGATACAGAAAGCCACCAGAAAAAACCTGGACGGCCTAAACCGGCTAATCCGACTCCACCGGGCCTTCGTGACCGCACCCCTACCCGGATACGAAACACCCCTAGCAGAAGGCAAGCCAGGTGAAATCGAGAGAAGCTTCCTAAAAGAAAAAGACAACTTCAAAATCCCAGAAATGCCAGAACTAGCCTCCAGGGGCGGAAGAAGAGAGATAGCCCTCCCACCCGGCCTGGAATACAGGTTGGAACAGGATGATCTGAACCCAAACAAAACCAAGACAACCCTGGAGTTCAAACTCCCCAAAGGAGCATACGCCACAACCTTCCTCCGAGAATACATAAAATACACAGAATAATAAACTATCGCCTGTCCACTGGATTGAGGACATCTAAAAAACGGGTTGTTGGGTGTGGGCTAAAGAATAGTTAGAACAGCAGAGTACTACTCGACCTAAAGGAAGAAAACATAATCACGGAAGTACCGAAGAACGTGAGAGGTTTAGACGAAAAACTTGGATTAAGGCTTAAACTATTCCCTATTTCAGCTAAGTTAACGTTAAAAATTATTCCCTCCACTCCCCGTCAGCCAACCCATGCATGGGGCTATTTCCGTTTCCGTGCGAGAAGAGCTATAATCATTACCGAAACCGCTGTTAGTATCCCTGTGCTGGGGCTTTCCTCTGGTTTTTGTGTTTCTCCTGGTTTTGTTGTCTCCTTTTGGACGGTGATGCCTGCACTGGTTATTTCGTCTTCTGCTGCCTGGGCTTCTTTTACTGCCTCGTTTATGGTGCCTTCGAATATTGGCAGGTCAAACCTGTGCCAGACCACGGGTATCTGTTTCATGATTTTTTTGGCGTTCTCAAGTTTGGTGGTGGCTGTTGGTGGTATCTGTCTTCCCTCTGCTTTTGCTTTGTTGATGGCTTCTTCTACCCGGAATATCTTGCTTTTAAGCCTTCCGAAGCTTTCAAGGTCTGCTCTTGCCTTCAGGGGTATATCTGAGGGTGCTATGCCGGCTTCTGCACTGTGACAGTTTTTGCAGGTTGATTGTAGCTGGGATGGCTCAAGTACTTTGAAGATGTGGGGGTTGTGGCAGGTAGTACAGGTTGGTGCCTGTTCCAGTGCTTCGAGTTTCTGGTAGTGCAGGCTGCCTTTGAACTGCTCTAGTTCTTTTGAGTGACATTTCCCGCAGGTATCTGGCACATTTCTGTAGTAAACAGGGCTTTTTGGGTCTTCTGCTGTGCCTATACCTGTGTGTGCTGTTTCCTTGTCGGTTGTGGACGGATTGCCGCCGTGGCAGTTGTCACATGTAACGTTGAAGAGGGCGTGCTTGGATTTTGTCCATTGCTCGTAATTGCTTTTCGCTATCTTTGTGATGGTGTCTGCATGGCATTCAAGGGAGCATGCAACTCCCCGTTCAAGGTGTTTGAGCCTGATTTCATTGAATTTCTTTTCCGTGGCATTATAAGGCTCAAGTCCCTTGTGACAATCAACACACGTGTTTTCAATAGCATTAACAGGGACAAGCAGGAAAAACAGCATCCCTACAGCGAATATTAATATCATTTTTCTATCCATTATTTCCACCTACTCATGCCTATACCACGTCCTACTTAAGTTTTATGTATATTCGTTATAAACCGTTCTCCTCCTTCCGGTGTTTCTTCATCTTCCCAGGGTGGCAGAATCTTCACCAGTATGTAGAGTACGATGAAGGGCAGGCTCATTATCACTATTGCTGGCAGCACTCCTTCCCGGTGGAAAAACGGCGGTACATAGGTCATAAGCCCAATCAGGCTTTTTGAGATGTTCTGCCCGCCTATAACCACGTTCCATCGCATGGAAAAGACCTGGATGAGAACCAGGAAGGACGAAATCCAGGTGAAATTGAATTTGAGCCTCTCGTTCTCTATCACCAGCACAAGTCCCAGGAGGGTGATGGGAATTATTGCTCCTATGATGAACTGGAGCCCGATGTAGGTGACCGCCAGGTTCTCGGTGATAAGCCGGGATATTATCTGCCAGGATTCCTCGTGTTCGTATGCCATGCTGACGATTTCCAGGCTTTCGAGTGCCAGGTCGATTATCATGAAGAGCCAGAGATAGCGTGCCAGGGAGTAGAGACATTTTTTGTCCAGCGTTTTTTTGCGGAATTTTGTGGAGATGATGTAGAGGAGAATTAGAAGTCCGATGCCTGAGACTATTGCTGATAACAGGAATATCACGGGTTGAAGTGGCGTTGACCACCAGGGGTTTGCCTTAACACCACCGAAGATGAAGCCTACGTAACCGTGGAGGAAGGTTGCAGCAGGTATGCCGATTATCGCTAGCTTGTGCCCTATCCGGTGGTCGGTCTCTACTGCCTCCTTGGATATGTCGTAGTTTAACAGGGCCAGGAAGGAGTAGAAGACTTCTTTTAACCCCCGACTGCTGAGGGCTTTTTTCACAATGTCCACCCGGTAGGCAAACCAGATTTCCAGTACCAGGATGGTAAGGTAGAAGGTGTAGATGTATCCGAAACCTGCCATGGCAGAGGTCAGATGGGGCGTCCACATGATCTCAAAGGCCCGTTCCGGATGTCCGAGATGGGCGAGTAACGGTGTGGTTGCAAACAACAGGAATGCCAGGGCTGTGATGAGGGCGAACCTTGCTACAGGTTTGATTTCTTCCTTTCCGAAGACATGGTATAGGGAGGAGACAATAAAAGCGCCTGCTACAAGCCCGGTTATGTAGGGGTAGAGGACAATGAGAATGCTCCAGTTAGTCTCTATCTCGTTGGGATAGATGTAACCCCAGTTGATGATGTTCTCTATCACCATTTTATTTCACCTCCTTGTCGAGACCTATATAGTAGACCTTTGGCTCGGTTCCAAGGTCTGGTTTCAGCACGCCAACACGCTCTTTATTAAGAATCTTGTTCACTATGCTTTTCTCGTCTTTCAGGTCCCCTATCACTCTTGCACCTACAGGACATGCCTGGACACAGGCAGGCTCCATACCCCTGGTTATCCGGTGATAGCACCAGGTGCATTTGTCCGCGGTCATTCTACGCCTCACATCCTCCCCATCCTCAGGGTAGATGTATCTTGCTCCATAGGGGCATGCCTGGATGCAGTACCTGCAGCCAATACAGTACTCTTTGTCCACCAGTATCACGCCGTCTTCTGTCTTGTAGGTGGCACCCACCGGGCATACCTGTACACATGGGGGCTCATCGCAGTGGTTGCAGAGTTTCGGCACAAAAAAGGACTTTTTCAGGTCCTTCTCATCGTAGAGGTCTGGGAAACCGTCGATTCCACCATTGGGAGAGTCCACTTTCAGTTTGTCGTCCCTGGTTACTGCGTAGCGTTCCACCCAGGTCCGGTAGACTGGCTCCTCAAAGGGCACCTGGTTCTCGGTCTTACATGCCCAGGCGCATCTGCCACACCCGATACACTTGGTGTTGTCCACCACAAACCCCCAGTAATGGTCGTTCCAGTTGTACTCCTCACCTTCCGCTCCTGTTGCTGTTTTCAGCTTGGCAGTGATTCCTGTGCCTAAAAGGATGACTGTTTTACCGGTGAGTTTCACAAATTCGCGCCGTGAAAGTTCATTTTTCATCCTGTATCACCTCTAGTAGAACCATGGCTTATGTGGGTTGTGGCATGTCACACACCATTCGAAGCCTTCACCGTGTTCCTTTATGTCCACCTGTCTGAAGGTGTCGGGTCGAGAAGGCATTTTGTTATGACAGCGTCCGCAGAATTCCCTGGAAATATTGCTTTCCACAGGTATGCTGGTGTCGTTGGAATGAGCGGCTCCCGGCCCGTGACAGGTTTCACAATTAACGGTTTTATGTCCTCCATCAATCCAGATGTTATAGGCTTCTGGATGACAGTCTTCCTTTCCACATGTCTCGGAATCTGCGAATTCAACGGGTAGCTCCATTATCTCTCCCACCGAGTCTGCGCGGTAGTATCCGTATTTGCCGAAGGATTCTGGTACCAAGGCTGTTCTGACAGCAGCTGTAGCAATGACAACAAGTACAAGCAGCAGGACGACCCGCTTTACGTGATCCATCATCAGTATCACCTGAATTTGTAGTTCAGGCTCTCTTCCGAAGCAATACCACGATGAGTAGGCCGATTACGCCTGCTGTAACACCGAATCCAGGTGATTCAACCGGAGTGGGTGTGGGAGTTGGTGTCGGGAGTTCACCGAGACTCTCTTTTGCCTTTTCAATAGCAGTTTTTGCTATTTTTTCCTCGTTTTCAAAGTTATCGAGATTAAAGGCATGCCACATAAGTGGGAGCCTGTTAATAACCGCTACTGCCTCCTCGATACTCTCTTCCGCCGCTGTTACATCCTTCCCCTGTTTTTTTGACCAGAATATGTCATCTTTTACCTTGGTTATTTCACGAGACAGTTTAGATGCGGTTTTAAGGGCGTATTCAGCTTTTACCGGGACATCTATGGGAGCGACCTTACCCACATAGTGGCACTGAATGCAGAATCCCCGGAAAACCTCGGGGTCCAGCACCTTGAAGGTATGAGGCGCATGACAGGTGCTACAAGAAGGAGCTAGCTTCACAGCTTGCAACCGTTGATAATGCATGCTGTTTTTAAACTGTTTAAGCTCGTCTGGATGACAACCATCTCTCCCACAAGTATTCGGAACGTTTTTATAATAAACAGGGCTGTCGAGTTCTGTTGGAGCTTTTATTCCCTTATGAGCAGCTTCTTTTGTTTGTGCCCCAGCATCCCCACCATGACACTTTTCACAGGTCACGTTTTCATGAGCATGAGCCGAATCTGACCATTGATTATAATTGTCCAGAGAAAGCTGTCTTATCCTGTCCTCGTGACATTCAAGGGAACAGGAAACATTTCTGGCTATATGCGAAATACGTATCTGGTTGAATCTCTCCTGCTGGGCTGTAAAGGGAGAAATGGTCTTATGGCAGTCGATACAAGAATTATCGCCTGCAGAAGCCACCATCCCAACAAACAGCAGGAACGCGAACACTACTGCAAGCAGGAGTGCCTTCCTTGCGTTCATTATCTTTTCACCATACAACTTCCAAGCCAACCGTCTAATACTCATTTTTTCCACCTGCCAATTTTTTCCTACACTTCTATCTGCAAATCCGCATTTA
>CAZCCY010000044.1:0-13096 GCA_964497545.1 uncultured Methanosarcinales archaeon
ATGATTCATTGAAATAAATCAGACGAACAAATCAGAACCTCTTGAATGACGGTTGAATCAATCTCCTGTTATCAATTGTGATGAGACAGGGATGAGAATAGACGGAAAGCGTAATTGGCTTCACTTAGTCAGCACAGACAAAATGACATATTATTTTGCTCACCCAAAAAGAGGCTCTGAAGCCATGGCTGATATGGATGTTCTACCAGACTTCACGGGGACAGCAGTTCATGATTTCTGGAAACCTTACTACAAATATGACTGCAAACATTCAGTTTGTAATGGTCATCATCTGACAGTTTAGAGGCGGAGCAGATCAAAATCTTCGAAGAGACGTATGATCATATCGTCAAGATAAGAATGAAAGAATTTCATCTTGATCTCCCCCTGTGGGAAAGGTCTGTGTTTATCCTGCGGGGTGTAGTATCCGCTTCTACTGACTCCAAGAGCTGAACATCACCATAGCAACGTCACCTAACATCACTGGAAACCTATTTAAACAGCTACCATCCAATACCCTCCTTTGATGAGTGTAATAAAAGTGATAGAACTGGTAGGCTCGTCTTCGGAGGGGTGGGATGAAGCTGTCCAGGAAGCACTTAAAAGAGCTAGGAGTACCCTCAAAAATATTGTGGAAATAGAGGTTTTAAAGAACACAGCAGATGTCAAGAACGGGGATATAACTGCATATAATTCCAGGGTGAAAATCAGCTTCATTGTGGATGAAATTGGACGCTGAGTTCCGGGACGCGCTCCGAGAGACGGAAGACGGGGTAGTGGTGGAACTTGAGGTCACACCTGGTGCCAGGAAACTTGAAGTCCCCCAGGGTTACAATCCCTGGAGAAAACGTATCCAGGTCAAACTCACTGAGAAAGCTGTGTCAGGGTCTGCCAACCGCCAGCTAATCCACTGTCTCGCAAAAATGTTTAAAACCAGCCCATCCAACATCCTCCTTTTAAAGGGGGAAAGCAACAGTTTAAAGTCAGTGAAAATCAAAGGTGTGAATATCAGAGATGTCCAGAGAGCACTGGAACTCGGAGGACCTGGCAAGGCTTGAACTCCTTTTGGAGATAATCACCGAGCTAAAGGAGCTTGGAGACAATGGGGCCACCATTGTGGTCGAGGGAAAACGGGATAGAAAAGCCCTTGAGGAGCTTGGGGTGAGGGGGCAGATTGTCCTGGTGTCCCAGCGGCCTCTATTGGAGGTTGTGGAGAGCCTGCCCCAGGATGGCGAGGTTGTGCTTCTCACAGACTGGGATAAAAGAGGGGATGAGATAGCGAAAAAAATAGCCTTTCATCTCCAGTATCGGGGGATAGCTGCCAATACCCGTCTGAGGGGGAAAATCAGGAACCTCGTCAAAAAGAAGATAAAAGATGTGGAGGGGCTTCCCAGCCATCTTTACAATCTGGCAGGTCAGAATATAGCCTGTTATTTTAACCTGTAAATCCAGATTCTCCCCAGGTCGTTGGAGTAGACTCTTTTGAAGTGTTGGTCGAATTTTTCTTTTACACCAGGGTATTTCTGTAGTTCTTCTCTGCCAATGTAGGCGTAGGTGGCGTTGTATTTCTCCGCGGTTTCCAGGGTCCCCCTGGGTATGTTTTGGAAGGCCTTTTTGATGTCCCGGTCCCTGGTCCAGATGTCGTAGCCGTGGCCGTAGGGCCAGGTGCCATAACCCTGGATTCGCAGTCTACCTGCAATCTGGGTAGGGGGTGAATGGATGTTTCCTTCTTCCAGGAAGACGGCCTGCTGGGGTGTGTTCTCTCTAATCCAGATTCCGGCACTGTATTCTTCCAGGGTGTAGCCTGGGTATTCTACCGAGAGGTTCCAGGCTGCATCCAGCAGGGGTGTGAACACCGAGAAAGCTATCACTATCAGGGCCAGGACCTTCTTTTTGCTGTAGAGCCGGTTGAGGACGCCTCCGGAGGCTATGGCCACTGGAATCCACATGAAATGGAAGAATTTGTACATGTCAAAGGACTCTGGGGTGAAAGACACTATATTGGGTATGAGGAACATAGTGGTGAGCCACGAGTATATGAAAAAAAGGTGTCTCCTCTGGAATAGGGGTAGCAGAAACGAGATAAGAAAGGGTAGTCCGAGGTTGCCAGTGTAGAAAATGACAAGTCCCAGGGGGGTTTTGTCAGGTGCCCACCAGCCAGGGTTCAGCGAAAAACGCGAGGCAGACGGGTTAATAGCGAGAAGAAAGGGCAGTGCGACCAGGGTTGGAAGTAGAAAGAATAGAGAGATTCTACCAGGCTGTTTTTTAAGGGTGAGGAGTGTGAAGATTATTCCCAGGGCGATGGTGGATGTCACTTGGAAGGGGAAGATGAGGCCGGTGATAAGCCCGGAGAGTATAAGCTTACGCTTATCCTGCTCGTTGAGCCCCTGGTAGAGGAGGTATGCTGCCAGGGCCAGGCCGGGGAGGCCCATCATCTGGGGGCGGGACTGTAACAGCACCTCAAAGGTGGGCACAATCTGGAAGAACCCCTTCCACTCCTGGGTATAATTCTGGAGGAAGAGGTCAGAGGAGAACCTGCCCCCCTGGGATAAAGCCTCGAAAAACCGGATGTAGCTGAAGCCACCCCCAAAAACTCCAAGGATGACAGCGAAGGTGGCAGCCCTCCCTCCAAGGAGATGGGATGCCAGTAGATAGAGTGTGAGGGCGAAGAGACTGGCGAAAAAGCTGTTAAGATAGACGAGGAGACGGGGATTAAACACACCCCACATCTTCTCGATTATCGCGGTGTGGAAGTCCACAAAATAGTGGTAGGTCATGGGCAGGCCAGAATAATAGGGCATCTCAGGCGGGAAATTGCCCTGATTAAGACTCTCAATTATCCCGAGGTGCATGGGGGTGTCCTGCCAGTTGGAGCCTGAGAGAAGAATAACATCGTCCTTTAAAACCCAGACCGAACCGGAGAGGACAACATAGAAAACCAGGAAAACGCCTGTGGCAAGGAGGACGGCGGGGTGTCTTAAAAGCCGGGGGTCTGGTCTCTCCAGACGTAGAAAAAACAGAGGCGGGACAAAAAGCAGGCCTGCCAGAACAACGGAAAACTTTGAGTAGCCAAAAACCAGGGAAAGCCAGTAAACCAGATGAGTTGAGAAAAGAACACTCAAAAAAAGGGTGAGTGCCAGCTTCTCAACACTCTCAAGGTCTTTGAAGAACAGGTTGACAAAGACAAAACCCGGGAGAAACAGGGTGAAAACAAGAGCGTAGACAAGCCCGATGCTACCGGAAAAAAACGACAAAACAGCCAGGACAACTAAAATCACGGCGACTAGGAATTCAAGGGAACTGGCTTTGGAGATGGAATGTTTTAGTTTCATGGGTAAATTATTACATCTAAAGTTCACTGGATGGGCATGTAAAATGCATGGTAAAGGATAAACACTTTCCCACTCAATTTCAGGTAAATCGCAGCTTTTATGTTTTTGTAGGGTGAAGTGTCCTGGCATGTCCCTGGCAGGGCGTCTCCTCCTTTACGCTGATTTTGTGGTGTTGAAGCACACGGTTTTTGCTATTCCTTTCGCTTATCTGGGCGCGGGTCTGGCTGCAGGGGGGCTGCCAGATATTAATGTCCTCTTCTGGGTGGGACTTGCTTTTCTGGGTGCTAGGAGTGGGGCTATGGCGTTAAATAACGTGGTGGACAGGGAAATCGACAGCCTCAACCCCCGGACTTCAAACCGCCCTCTTCCAAGCGGTGAAATCAAACTCTGGGAGGCAGTGGCTCTAATAGTGGCATCTTATGCTCTCCTGTTTTATTCTGCCTACCGTTTGAATCCTCTCTGTCTCCTTTTATCACCCTTGGTCCCTCTTACAGCCTTTGTTTATCCCTATTGCAAGCGTTTTACTTCCGCCTCTCACCTTGTGCTGGGCGTTAACCTGGGTTATGCCCCCCTGGGCGGCTGGCTGGCAGTAACCGGCACTCTACCCGCAGGGATGGAGCTTTTAGGCTTTGTGTCCATTTTTATTGCGGTCACTCTCTGGGTGGCTGGTTTTGATGTGATTTACTCCCTCCAGGACCTGGATTTTGACAGAAAACATGGCTTCTATTCTATTCCGAGTGTATTCGGCGTTGAAACCGCACTGAAACTCTCCACCATCTTCCATCTGGCGATGCTTGCAGCCCTTTATACTGTTTATCTGTTTCTGGGACTGGGAAGGGTCTTTCTCGCAGGATTGCTTGTGGTCTCAGCCCTTGTCTACTACGAACACAAAATTGTGACACCCCAGAACTTCAGGATGGTCCCCATCGCCTTTTTCAATGTTAACGCAGCCATAAGCCTCACCCTCCTCCTGGCCACGGCAGGAGACCTCCTGCTGCAAGGATAATTAACTTTCAGAAGGTTTAGCCAAAAAGGAAGAAAAGAAAAAGAAGAGACGGAAATGGGTCAGATATGAACGAAAGCATAGCATGTCAGCAGGACATATTGACTGGTATAACAACAGACCTCATGGAAGTTTGAATTTTGAGGAACTTGAGACACCAGAACAGGCATTCTGGAGAAAAATGCCACCAGAAGCCATATTTGGAATAGGTTATAGACTGTTTGGGTTGTGAAAATATGTCTGAAAATATTGAAAAGAGTCCAATGCGAAAAAATTATGGGACTATACACAGAAAAACCACTATGCGTAGAAGGGATCTGCGGAAAGTGGGTTCTTCATTTTTTCGTGGAAAATCAATTAAAGTATTGACGTATTTTGAAATACTGTTGGAAATACCCATTTCTAAAGCCCATTTATCATGAATTTTCCATTTTGGTATGTCAATCCTCTTTATTTAGATGGCAGTGTATCTATGGACATTTATATTAAACTTTGGAATTTCATATAACGGTCGCGCTCGTATCTGAAGTTCCTTGTGTATTTGGGCGAAGCGTAGCGAAGCCAGATGCCTACTTGTTGCCCGAATGCGTTAGTATCTACGTTAAGCGGAGACTCAAGGGCAAGGACATATCTTTATGTATCCTCAAGTTTTTTTATTAACACGTCTATTCTGTTGATTACATCTTTATCTTTATCATCATAAGGATCTAAAGAGTTCATTTTTAATATAAGTTTTTGAATTAAATCAAATTTTTTCTCCTGTATCGCTGTAAAATCTAACTTTGAACTTAGTATATCTAATAATAATATCATCTTTATGATTCTTTGCATCTGTATTAGTTCTGTAACCTTTATATTCAAGAATATCGCTTTCTAAGCCCTCAGAATCAATAAACGTCTTCATCTCAGATATATCGTTAAATTTCTCTATTTTCATCTAATCGCTTCTTTTTGACTAATGTGTTAACGCGCTCCTCTTTATCCCTTGTCACTCCAAAAATCTTACCGTCTTTGGGCTTTAACAAAAAAATTGCCAGTGGTTTTAAGAGGGCTTTGTTAAATCTTTCTGGAGTTGTTCCCCTATTATCCTGTCCACAGCATCAAGGAACACCTCTCCTCTGTCTGGGGGGATGCTTGCACCAGAGGCAATGTTATGGCCGCCGCCCCGGCCTCCTACTTCGAGTGCTGCTTGTCTCAATGCCTCGGCGAGGTTAAGACCTTCTTCTACAAGCCGCCGGGTAGCCCGGGCTGAAACCCGAAGCACACCCCCCTTCTCGTTGAGAGCAAGAAACGGCAGGTCAGGATAGCGGTAACGACTAAGCACCCCGGCAATGGCGCCGGTAGCATCCGAGTCCTGGAGCATGACATACCTGAAATTGTTTTTTTCCACCACCTGGCTCTCGGCCTCCCGGAGAGCTGAGACCACCCTTTTCTGGTATTCTTCTACCCTGGCGAGGGCCTCTTCTAGCCGGCTTTTGTCCCGCATGCACAGGGCAAGGGCGAGCCCCCCTTCTTCCATCTTGCCCAGGGCGTTTAAAACAGCCATCAATTCAAAGAGATTCGGCAGAACCTCGAAGCTGGAATAATAGACCTCCCCCACAAGCTCTTCCACCGCGTCAATGTCAGACCTTGGCAGAAGCTTTAGAAACATGGCTGAGGCAAGACGGCGCAGCCCATCCTCGTCCAGACTGGAGAGGTCCCCTTCCACCCCAACCTCGTCCAGAAACCTCTGGATTCCAGCAGGGTCACCGGTGAACGGGAGATAGGGTGTTGTTCGCTGCTCCAGGTACCCTGCAATGTCCCCCTCCCCCAGGCGGAGGCCATGTTTCACCTCTACCACACCCCTCTTTCTGGCCTCTTCCAGGATGAAACGGTTGCCACCCTCCATCTTCTGTTTATCCCCCAGGGCTCCAGCTAGGGCAAGCCCTGCAAGGTCAAAATTTTCACCCATCTCCCGGGCCACCAGGTATGCCACTCCAGATGCGGAAAGCTGGTATCCGCCATCAATACCTGCAAGATGGGGGTTAACATGGACCCTGGCTTCGCTGAGTTCGCCTGCCGGGATGTGGTGGTCCAGGATGAGGGTCTCTCCCTTGATTTGTCTGACAAGGTCAGGCTGGCCGCTGCCCATGTCACAGAGCACCACAGCGTCAGACCCTTTGAGAAGCTCCAGGGTCTCATCGCTAAAACTGCTGACAATACTCACCTGAAAAGAGACCCCCTGCCGGTAGAGGGCGTTACAGAGGATGCCCGCAGCGGTAACACCGTCCGCATCGTTGTGGGAGACAAGCCTAACCCTCTCACAGCCAGCAAGGGCCTGGCCAGCCATCCTAGCAAGCCCTAACAGCTCTTCCATTAAAATTTAAATATTCAGGATATCAACATCTCCGCGGTATCCCGGGAGTACTTCCAGCTCTCAGGCAGAACTCCGACCCGCTTGTAATATTTGGCAAGCCTCCGAATCTTGGACTCGGTATTGTGAAGCCACCTGGTATTGTGGAAGTCCTTGTGATTGGAACTCAAATGCTTCTGCATTTTAATTGCCTTAACAATCAAACTGTAAAGGTCCTCCGGCACCTTGGGCGCCTTACCCTTCTCCCGCAGGATGGCTGTAATCTTCTTACCCGTGACCATGGAAACCAGGGGGACTCCATACTTGTCCCGCAGCACCATGCCAATCTCACTGGTAGACAGACCCTGATCAGCCAGCTCCACAACCATACGTTCAACTTCTTCAGGGCTTAATGTAACCCAACCAGGAGTCTCCTTTTGAGCTGGCCGCTTGGAACCAGACCTACCTTTTCTCCTGGTATGCATCCTTGCCATAAACTATGATTCCTCCAAATATCCCCCCTAGATAGGGGAAAGAGATTAAAAAGCTTTTTCACCCAGAACCCCCATTTTAACAATAAAATTTTCGGAGGATAATTGGATTGGTGCAGCCGTCTGTTAATATTGGTGTTGTAGGTCATGTGGACCATGGTAAGACCACCCTTGTTAAGGCCCTTTCAGGTGTTTGGACTGACAGGCACAGCGAGGAGTTGAAGAAGGGGATTTCCATCCGTCTGGGATATGCGGATGTCACTTTTAGGCGGTGCCCCAACTGTGAGGGGGTGGAAGGCTACACCACCGAGAAGACCTGCAGGCATTGTGGCAGCCAGACCGAGTTGATACGGGCAGTCTCCTTTGTGGATTCCCCGGGACATGAGACTCTGATGGCTACCATGCTTTCCGGGGCTGCGATTATGGATGGCGCGCTTCTCGTAATCTCTGCCGACGAGCCCTGCCCCCAGCCCCAGACCAAGGAGCATCTGATGGCTCTTGATATTATCGGGATTAAGAATATCGTGATAATCCAGAACAAGATTGACCTTGTGGACCGGGACGCAGTGATTAAAAACTACCATCAGATCCAGGAGTTTGTGCAGGGCACGGTTGCCGAGGGGGCTCCCATCATACCGGTGAGCGCCCAGCAGGGTGCAAACATGGACCTGGTGATCAAGGCGATCGAGGAGAACATCCCCACGCCGGTGCGAGAGGTGGAGAAGCCTCCCAGGATGTTTATCGCCCGTTCTTTTGATGTTAACAAGCCTGGCACACCCCCCCAGAGGCTTCAGGGCGGTGTAATCGGGGGCACCCTCAGCCAGGGCGTTATCTCGGTGGGTGATGAAATCGAGATCAGACCTGGGCTGCGGGAAAATAACAGGTGGACGCCTCTTTTCAGCACCGTGGCCCAGATAATGGCTGGCAACGAGGTTGTGGAAAAAGCCACCCCTGGCGGCCTGCTGGGTGTGAGCACCAAGCTTGACCCCTTTCTCACCAAGAGCGATGCACTGGTAGGACAGATGGCAGGCATTGAGCTGCCCCCTACCCTTGAGAAGTTTGATATGGAGGTCTCTCTCCTCCAGCGGGTGGTGGGTGTGAGCAAGGAGTTCGTGGTGGAGCCGCTCCAGGTAAAGGAGCCGCTGATGCTCAACATTGGCACTGCCACCACCATAGGGGTGGTGACCGCGGCCAGGAAGGACACTGTTAGCGTGGCCCTTAAACGGGCTGTGTGTGCCGAACCAGGTGCCAGGGTGGCCATCAGCAGGCGTGTGGGGGCAAGGTGGCGGCTCATCGGCTCAGGGATAATACAAAATTGAAAGCCGTGATAATTGACACAAACGGACTGATGATCCCAGGCCAGTTCGGAGTGGATATCTTCTCCGAGCTTGAAAGACTGGGCTTCCAGGAGTTCCTTGTACCATCCCCAGTGGTCAGGGAACTGGAGCGGATAGCCAGATCGGGTAAAGGGAAAGATAGAAATGCAGCATCCATTGGCCGGCAGCTACTACATAAATGTCGGATTGTGGAAACCGTGGGAGGGGGGGATGAGGCTGTCCTCTCCCTGGCCCTTGAGAGGGGTGCTGCTGTCCTTACCAATGACTCGGATTTAAAGAAAAGATTATCTAGGAAGGGTGTCAGTGTAGTGTATCTCCGGCAGAGAAGTTATCTCGTAAAAAATAAAAATGACTTATGAGGCTAGGCAATGTACCGTAAAATGAGACTTGTTGATACTGTTCGAATACCGCCGGAATGGCTAGGAGACCGCCTGGAGGGAGCTGTTAAGCGTGCTCTCCGGAATAAACTTGAGGGTGTTCTGGACAAGAAGCTCGGCTCCATTGTAGCTATTCTGGATGTAATCGAAGTGGGAGAAGGGCATATCATCGCCGGGGACGGTGCAGTCTACTATGACACTGTTTTTGACGCTGTAGTCTTTATGCCCAAACTTCAGGAGATAGTTGAGGGGGTTGTGGTGGAGGTGGTGGCCTTCGGAGTCTTCGTCGGCATCGGCCCCATGGACGGACTGATACACGTGAGCCAGATTACCGACGAGTTCATGTCCTACGACGAGAAGAACAGCCGCCTTGTCACCAAAAGTTCAAGTAAATCCATTTCCGCGGGGGACCGGCTGCGGGCTAGAGTCGTGGCAGTGAGCATCAACGAGCGAGAGCCCAGAGACAGTAAACTGGGTCTGACCATGCGCCAACACGCCCTAGGCAAACTTGAATGGCTGGAAGAGAAAAGACTGGCAGAGGAAAAACGTAAAAAGAAAGAGGAGGCGGGGGCATGAGCGAGAAGGTCTGCCGGGAATGCCACAGGCTTGTGAGCGGCCAGAGCTGCCCTGTCTGTGGCAACGATGCAACCTTAAGCTCAGACTGGAGTGGATACGTGGTAATCATCGACCCCGCACGCTCGGTAATCGCCAAGAAACTCGGAATCACCATCCCAGGCAAATACGCCCTGAAGGTCCGCTAACCTTGAAAGCCAGATACTGTCTACCCCCCAGCCTCAGAGGGGAGATGAGAAAACACCACGGTGAAATCCACACCGGAAAAACAGCCTGGCAGGAAGTCCTCGCCAACGCAAACCTGATAATCACCGTGGGCGACATCGTAACCTTCAACCTGCTAAAAAACGGTATCATCCCCCACCTGGCAGTAGTAGACGGCAAAACCAGGAGAACACCAGCCACCCAGGAAATCATCAACGGCACCCACCACCCCATCTTCCAGATAGAAACCGTGGAAAACCCCCCAGCCATGATAACCCAGGAACTACTAGACGCCATACACAGAGCCCTGACCAGTCCAAACCCCACCAAAATAATAGTGAAAGGCGAAGACGACCTGGCAGCCCTACCAGCCGTGATTATGGCCCCTATCTCTTCGGCAGTATTATATGGCCTGCCAGAAGAAGGAGCAGTAGTTGTAAGAGTAACCCAGGAAAAGAAAAAAGAGATACAAAGCCTATTGGACAGAATGAAATGCCCCTAGGAGGTAAAAAAAATTGGAAATAGAATTCAAAGAAGAAAAAGAAAACCCACTACTTGCAAGACGTGACATCACCTTCACCATAAAACAGGAAGGTGGCACACCATCCCTCATCGAGGTGAAAAAACAGATTGCAGCAAAATTCAACGCTCCCGAAGAACTCGTGATTGTATCAAAAATCCACCAGAGCTTCGGGAAAAAAGCATCAGAAGGCAAAGCCTCAATTTACCAGGACGAAGACACACTGAAAAAAGCAGTCCCAGCCTACCTGATAAAACGCAACACACCAGAAACAACAGAAGAAGCCGAAGAAGGAACAGAAGAAAAAGGCAGCGAAGAAAAAAGCACAGAAGAGAAAACAAGCAGTGGAGAAGCCAAGACAGAAGAAGAGAGTGAAGAAGCAAAGACAGAGCCAGAGTCAGAAGAGAGTGAATGAGGAGACCAGAAAGATATGGCAGCAATAAACAAGCTCTACGAAGTTAAAGGGGATAAAATAGTCCGTTTAAGACGTAGTTGTCCCAGATGCGGTGAAGGCGTCTTCCTGGGAGAACACAGGGACAGGTATGCCTGCGGTAGATGCGGGTACACCGAGTTCAAACATGAAAAAGAAGCTAAAAAATCCGCCTGAAAAAGGCCAGAATCCGCTCCCATAAACCAGGCTTAACAAACAACTCCACCACGCCACTAAACAGAGAGAGTGGTTACCCTCCCTCCTGAGGGCCCGCAACCAGAGTACTGATACCCTAGCCTCCCAGGTTTAGTCCAGGTCTATCTCCTCAATGTGGGTGAGTTCTTTCACATCCAGGAGGGCGGCGAGGGCCCGGGACCTCACAGGTATCCCATATTCCTGGACCACCGCGATGGGATTTGTACCCCCAATTACAACTATCCCCAGGTGGTCCCGCTCCACTGGCACCCCCAGCACCTCAGTGTTAGGCTCGCCCACCTCAAGAATACCGCTGAAACCCGTCTTTGTGAGATTCTCCAGAACCTGTTCAATGTAGTTACGGGCAGACATGGGCGCCTCCCGCATGTTAGCCAGAATCTTACCCGAACCCGTGTTCATCACCTCGGTGACCGAAGTCACATCCTGAGACATCATCACCTCCAAAGGGTCAATGGTAGTGCTACTATAGAGCAGTATGTCAGTGAACCGGACAGGCTCCCCGTCTTTTACCTCCACTGCACCTCCAAACCTCGGCCTGACAGGCACACCACTTTTGAGAAGCACACCATCAATGGTGACACTGCAAGGCGTTACAATCCCCCTTACGCCCGCTTCTATTTCAATATCCCCCAGTCTATCTCCAGGCTCCAGGCTTTTAATAAAGGGGCTGAAACTTAGACCACTCAGCACAGCCCTCCGGTAAAGCCGGAGAGTCTCACTGAAATACTCCTCCTCCACCGTGAAAAGATTAACAATAACATCCCCCTGTCGTTCCCTGGGGTCAAAACTAACACGATACATTAAATCCTCAATCCGATCCAACGTAAAAACAGCTTCCATCTCCAGTTAAGATTAAAATTAGCAGAGATATTAATTTCGGTCACCTCTAACTGGCACAACCCTTAAATCCAGTCCTGTCAATCCCCCTGGTGATGCTTTCTATTGCGCTTGCTGGCAAGCCTAACGCGGGTAAATCCACCTTTTTTGCTGCCGCCACCCTAGCCGATGTAGAGATTGCCAGCTACCCCTTCACCACCATTGACGCTAACCATGGTGTGACCTATGTTACCGCAAAATGTCCCTGCCAGGAACTTGGTGTGGACTGCGGCAACTGTCGGGATGGCGTGAGATTCATACCGGTAGCCCTCATCGATGTAGCCGGGTTGGTGCCCGAAGCCCACCTGGGACGGGGTCTGGGAAACGAGTTCCTTGACAACCTGCGAGGTGCAGATGCAGTTATCCAGGTTATCGACGCCTCAGGCGCCACAGACCTGGAAGGCAAACCTGGAAGAATAGGAGAATTCGACCCACTGGAGGAGATAGACTTTTTCCGGCGGGAGGTGGCCATGTGGCTTTTCGGCATCCTCAAACGGAACTGGGACCGCCTCTCCCGAAAGATCCAGAGTTCAAAAAAACCCGAAGAGGTCATTGCAGGCCAGCTTGAAGGTGCAGGTGTAACCCGAGAGGACGTCAAAGCCGCCCTCACCCACATTAACAGCGATATCCGAAACTGGAGCGACGAAGAGCTGATCAAACTGTCCGAAGCCCTCCGGGAGGAAAGCATGCCCATCCTGCTCGCCGCTAACAAAATCGACCTGGCACCACCAGGCTTCCTGGACCGCCTCAAACAAAAAGGCGCCCAGCCAGTATGCGCAGCCGCAGAACTCGCCCTACGCAAAGCAGACCGGGCAGGAGCCATAAAATACACACCCGGCACCGGCAACTTCAAGATACTAAAAGCCAACGAAGCCCAACACAAAGCCCTACTAAAAATCAAAAGCGTCCTAGACACCTTCAAAACCACCGGCCTACAAGAATGCCTCAACAAAGTCGTATTCGACATCCTGGACATGATAGTAGTCTACCCGGTAGAAGACGAAAACAAACTCACCGATAAAAAAGGCCGAATACTACCAGACGCCCTCCTCCTCAAAAAAGGCAGCACCCCCCGCCACCTGGCCTACCAGGTCCACACCGACATCGGCCAAGGCTTCCTCTACGCAATAGACGCCAGAACCAAAATGCGACTAGGAGAAAAACACCAACTAAAAGACAACGACGTGATAAAAATCGTAGCAGTAAAACACTAACACCTGGAAAACTGTAATATCTCAAAAATTACTGGTTGATGGTTAAAACTCAAAGTCTGCATGGTAAACCCCTGCATCTGTTGTAATCTGAAGCCTTGAGGCGAATATCGCAGATATGCTTGCTTTTCTATCCTCTATCGCACTATTGGTGTTTCTTTTTGTCCAGCGGCTGGTTGATTCGCCTTTTGGTA
>CAZCCY010000045.1:0-13023 GCA_964497545.1 uncultured Methanosarcinales archaeon
GAATAGCTAGGGAGGCAGAGGAGGAGAGTGATGTCATTGACATGATAACGAGGGAACTCAAGGGTTGAACTTGTTTTTCAGATAGACTGTGGTTCCCTGGGTTTGCACGTTTTCTGGCAGGCTGTTGAGTTTGGCTTTCAGGATGAGGTCTGCAATTTCTGTGTCCAGTATTTTTGATATCCCGGTTATCGAGGTGGTGGGGCGGGGGTTTATGTCCACCACATAGGCTCTGTCTGCCAGCACTATGTCGATTCCGGTGTAGCCCTGGCAGCCCAGGGTGGTTGCTGCCTTTGAGGCGGTTTCCATTACCTCGTGGAAGCGGGGTGTAAGGTAGGGGGTTCTACCGCCAAGGTAGGTGATTTTGTTGTCTTGGAAGTCCAGGTACTGGAGATTAAGCGTAAGCGGGAGAGTTCTTTCTTTTCCGATGATGAGGCTGGCGCTTGTGTGTTCTCCTTCGATGTATTCTGTGGCGATGAAACCTGGCCCTGTCCGGGGTGAACTGGCGAGGTAGGTGTTTTCGCTGCCGCAGCCTTGTCTTGGTTTTATCACGTATCTTTTTTTGTTTTTTTCTGGTTTTCTTGCTATTCTGGGTGTTGGGATGCCCCTTCTCTGGAGTATCCGGGTGCATGTTTCTTTGTCTGCACATTTTCTGATTGCATTTGGGGGTGAGCCTAGGTTGAGGGTGTTTTCTTCTAGTGTCTGGGTGAGGGTTGCTAGCAGGTTGTCTGGGGCGATGACAAGGCCTGCGTCAACCTGGGGTGTAAGCTTTTCCAGGGCACGCTCCAGGTTCTGGCAGGGAACACCTTCCCCGTGTTCCAGCCGGATGGTGGCTGTCGGGTATATTACCTGGTGACCCAGCCTGGCGAAGCTCTCCACCAGGACTTTTAGCATCTCTCTGCCTTCTGCCAGGTACTGTTTGCAGTTCTCTGCCACCGCGAACTCAGCTACCAGGATTAACATTCCAGAAGGGGGAAAAAGTCTTATTCACGTTAAAGTTTATCTCACAGCTATTCCATGAAGCGCATTCTTGTCACCAATGACGATGGTGTTTACTCGGTGGGAATCAGGGCTGCCTTTGAGGCTGTGAAAGAGCTGGGCGAGGTCACGGTGGTGGCACCCCAGGTGCAGCGGAGTGGTGTGGGACGCTCCATCTCCATTTTTGAGCCGCTCAGGATGTACACCGTGAACTGCGGCGATTTCACTGCCCATGCGGTAGATGGGACGCCCACTGACGCTGTGATAATCGGTCTCTTCTCGGTTCTCAGGTGTATGCCTGACCTGGTGGTCAGCGGCTTTAACATCGGTGAGAATATTAGCACTGACACTGTGACCACAAGTGGGACTATCGGCGCAGCCCTGGAAGCCGCAAGCTACGGCATCCCTTCCATTGCAGCATCCATCCAGGTCCTGGATGAAGGGGACAAGTTCGACGACCACCGGGAGTACAAATACGACTTCCAGGTAGGAATAGAACTCCTACACAGGATTGCAAGCCGCACCCTGGAGCAGGGCTTCCCTTCTGGGGTGGATGTTCTCAATATTAACATCCCCAGAAACGCTACACCAGACACGGAAATCAGGGTCACCCGGCTGGCCCGCAAGGTCTTCAAGACCGGTGTAGAAGAGCGGTTCGACCCCAGGGGTAGGCCTTATTACTGGATAAATGGGGATCTCATCCGGCATGCCCCGGAAGGCACCGATGTCCAGACCCTGTTGGGAGAGGGGAAGATATCCATCACACCCCTGACCCTGGATGCAACTGCAAAAACATCCATCAGGGGGATCCTGGAGCTGATATAAATTATGCGAATTATCGCTTTTGTCGGTCTTCCTGCCTCGGGTAAGTCTGAGGCTGCTGGTGTTGCCCTGAAGCGGTGTATACCGGTTGTCCGGATGGGGGATGTGGTGCGGGAGGAGGTGAGGCGTCTGGGTCTTCCGCTTACAGATGAGAATGTGGGGGGTATGGGCACGAGGCTCCGACAGGAGGAGGGTATGGATGCTATCGCCCGGAGGTGTATCCCCTGGATTGAGCTGAGACTCAAAGACCAGCGGTTTAAAACCGGGATGGTGGTTGTGGACGGTGTGCGGAACCTTGAGGAGGTGCAGTGTTTCAGGGGGCGTTTTGGAGGGGACTTTGTTCTTGTAGCGATTAAAGCCCCCCAGGAGTTACGGTTTGAGCGGATGAAACTGCGATGCAGGGAGGATGACGCACTCACCCTGGAGGAGTTCAGGTTAAGGGATGACCGGGAGAAGGGGTGGGGGCTCCTGGAGGCTATGGAGTCTGCCGACTTTGTGATTGAGAACGTCACGACCCTGGAGGCGTTCCAGGGGGAGGTGGCCCGGTTGCTGGAAAAAACGATATTCTGATTATAATCAGAGATATATATCAGAATATCGTTTTGTTGGATGGAGGGGTCTAAGTTTTGAAGGTCAGCCTTGAGGTCTGGACCCAGGTTAACCCTACCGAGGATGCGGAAAAGGTGAAACAGGCAGTTTTAAATATTTTCCCAGGTCTTGAGCTTGAAATCGCCAAAGGCCGGTTGAAAGGCCGGGGCGGTCTTGAGGAGCTGCGGAATTTCCATTATCTTTTGCGGAGACAGAAGATTCTGGACACGGCCCGGAGCGAGTTTCAGGCAGGAAGGCTGGGAGACAAGATAAGGTTCATTCTCCACAAGCAGGTGGCAGCCGTAGGTAAGGTGAGTTTCGCACCCGCGCCAGACGCCGAGCCCCTGGGGAGCATCCACGTCACCCTGACCTCTGACAGTCCAGACACCCTCATTGACTGGCTCAGCCCCCAGACCAGGGACGGGGTACCAATAAAAGAGATAGAACTCTGAGAGGAATTTGAGGTCTCTTATAAAGTTGAGATTGCCAGGGGAGTTTAATTTATCTTTTGAGAGGATAGATTTTGGTTTGTGTATTCTGAAAAGCTCAAGGCCGTGGTTATAGAGGGGTCGGAATCTGCGGAGAGGCTGTGTCATGCTGCGTGTGAGGAGAGTTTAGAGCTTTTTCTTAACAGGCAGAGGGTTGCATCCATTCTGGCCACGCCTGAGATGCTGGAGGAGCTTGCTCTCGGGTATCTTGTCTGTGAGGGGGCGGTGGAGGACCCCTCTGAAATTCTGAATATAAAAATAGAGGGTGGGGGGATTTTTGTTGAAACCAGGCCTTCCCGTGACCTGGAGCTCTGGTTTGAATTGCGTTCCAGTGGATGTGTGGGAGCGAGATGGGCCGAGGAGGAAGAGGTTGTGGTCACCTCTAAAACGGTTTTCAGCCCCAGGGTGATCTGGGAGAGTCTTGAATTCCTGGAATCCGAGGTCTATCAGAGGACAAGGGGGATCCATGCAGCTTGTCTTGTCACACCAGAGGGTGAATGTGCTGTCAAGGCTGTGGATGTGGGAAGGCATAATGCCCTGGACAAGGTGGTGGGTAGAGCCCTGAAATTGGGACTTAAACTTGAGAACTTCTTTTTGCTCTCTTCAGGCCGCCAGTCAGCTGGTATGGTTCTCAAAGCCGCCCGGGCAGGCATACCCCTTGTAGCAACCAAAACTGCACCCCTGAACTCAGGGGTACATGCTGCCAGGAAGTGTAATCTCACCCTGGCCTGCTATGCCTCGCCAGGGGGGAGGCTTGTAATCTTCTCCCATCCCTGGAGAGTTCAAATCTGATGGTTTTTCCAAACGTTTATTAATGTACATCCCCATTTTCTAACTGACAGTGAAATCAGTATTATTGGCATCGATAGCGGTTTTCCTCTTACTGTCCCTAGGTTATTCAGCCCTCGGAGATAATGGTGAAGTTAATGCCTATGCCAGGCTGGTTTATAATGTGAGAGGATTGCAGGACTATGAGCCACACTGGAATGGGCGGTACCCCCCAGGTAGCACTGTGATGATTTACACTGAGAGTGAGGGTGTTAATCATGAGGGTGCGGTTGCTGTGGACTACATTTTTATTGTCAGGAACCCGGAAGGCCACCTGGTGGACGCAGCTTTCTACGGCAACCGTATCCTGAACTTCACAGACAACGACTTTGTGGTCTATGAGAAGACCATCCCGGATTCCTGGATGGATGGCCTGTATTCTGTTGAAATCCATGTTTTTGACCTTCTCAACGACACCCTCATGGAGAACTTCTATATTGATGTGGCCAGTAACTTCACGAATGTCGGACCAACTTTTGTGAATAAGAGTGAGACAGACCTTGAAACAGACTATGAAAGCGGGACCGAGGTCCCCCCTCTCACCCGTTCCATTGTTAAGTGGGACCCCCTCATTGAGGACCTTCCACTGATTAACAGGACAGATGCCAGAAATAAGACTATTTACAAGAATTTCTATGTGGACCGTCATAGTAGCAGGTATCCTCCGGACTGGTTCAAAATAGAAAATTTGATACTGGATAAAACGGTGGTAGCACCTAGGGTTCCGGTCCGAGCGTCGGTCTCTGTTGTCAATGCCTTTAGTGAGGCCGGGAGCACTAATATCTCCTTCCTCCTGGATGACGAGGTGATAGGAGAGAGACAGATAGACCTGGGGCCCCATCAGAGGGTGGTTGCCACCATCACCCTTGTTAGCGAGACTCCGGGAAGGCATGTCGTAGAGGCTGTACCCATAGGAAGCAATACCGTGGGAGTAAACCTGACAGCGGAATTCACGGTTAATCCGGAAGAGGAAGTTATGATCCCCACCAAGTTCGTGATAAAAGACCTGCAGATAGACAGTATTACCACCAGTCCTGGCAGGCCAGTTAACATCACTGTAACTGTCTTGAACGAGGGTAAGGAGGGGACAGAGCCTGTTTCCATCTACATTAACGGTAAACTGGAACAGGAAAAACACGTGTCTCTGGGTTTGAATGAAAAACGAGATGTGGTGTTTAGCGTGACAAAAAACGAGATTGGCACATATAAGGTTACAGTTCCAGATACAAGCTTCACAAAGCTTTTTTTTGTGGAAAGTCCTCCTGAGAATCTCTCTATCCCTGGTGCAGCCGGTAAGCCTGAGAAGAAAAAACGGCCAGAGGTTTTTTACATCTCTCTTGCCTCCACACTGGTGATTCTTTTTTATCTGGCAAGGATGTATCTTGAGAGGAAATTGGAAGAAGGGGTGGTGTAGCTATTGGAATCCAGAGCAAAAGTGATTGCTGTGGCGTCCGGCAAGGGGGGTGTTGGAAAGACCACCATCGTCCTTAACCTTGGCTATGCCATGGCAAAGATAGGGAAGGAGACACTGATCCTGGATGCCGATATTGCCCTGCCCAACCTGGACATTTACACCGGCCTTGAATCACCGCCCATTTCACTTCTGGAGGTGCTGGGTGGTAATGCGAGCACCCGCCATGCCATCTACGAGCTCCATTTTGGGTTGAAAATCCTGCCCTGTGGGGGTTCGCTCCAGGCTCTCCAGGAGGCAGACCTCTCAAAGTTGAAGGATGTTATTGAGGATGTCAGGGGGGAGTATGATTATATTCTCCTGGATGTGGCTGCAGGTTTGAGCAAGTTCAGCCTGATACCTCTCACCCTGGCTGACGAGATAATTCTGGTGGTGAATCCCGAGCCTGCATCCATCCTTGACGCCCAGAAGGTGAACACTGTTTCTAGGATGGCCGACACAAAGGTGGCGGGGCTTGTGATAAACAAGGATGCTAAGGGCTTCCAGGATATTGGGGTTAAACTTGGCATCCCTACTCTGGGCAGGATTCCTGACTCCAAGGTTGTGGTCATGGCGCGGGAAATGAAGCTCCCTGTCATTGCGGTCAAGCCTAACTCTGATGTTGCCCAGGCTTTCATGCGACTGGCAGCAAGAATAACCGGAGCGCCGGTGAAAACAGGAAAACCAAGCCTGATTAGAAGGATACTGGGGATAAAAAACGTATGAACTCCAATGGCAAGAAGAAAACTTCGAAAATCATTGATTTCCTCCTCTCGGATGATGTGTGGTCAAGGAAACATTTCATCCCCCGGAAAGAAGAGGTGAAGGAAGTTGGATACCCTGAAAACCTGAAGATTGCTGCTGGTCTTGAAGAGGAGGCAATATTTCAGATTCCCACCCCTGCTGTTCGACCCAGGGTAAAACCAGAAAAGGTAGAAGAAGAGGTCGAAACCATAGAGCCGGTGGAGGAGGTGGCGGTTCAAAACCAGCCAGAGGTGGTCTCTGAAACCGGTGCAATATTAGAGACTACAACAGTAGCCCTGGAAGAACCGGCTGTAGAAGAGCCTGCAGAGCCGGGGGAAGCGGTTGAGAAAGTTGGTATCGAACCAGAGGCTCGCCCTGAGACTGTAGAGGCTATATCTGCCGAAGTGGAGGCCGTTCCAACTGTTTCCATTGGTGAGGTGGAGTATGCCATTCTTAAGAGCATTATCTATGGTTACAAGACTGTGAAAGAGATTTCGAAGACTCTTCAGATTAAGCCCATAATAATAGAGAAAAGAATTAACGAGTTGATTAAGGATGGCTATGTTAAGTATTTTCAGCATGCGGTTGTTACCACCAGGGGGCATGAGCAGATTGAGTTGTTTGAGACTGTGAAGTCCAGGGATACCTGGGTGCCTATTGATGATTTTATTAAGTCGGTTTCCGAGAAGCGGAAGGAGAGGTCTCAGAAGATTCACAGGATAATTGATCTGGCTCTCCTTGTGTCAATAATAATACTGATAATTCTATTGATATATTTCAATGTTTTGTCTTAGCTCTTCTCCCCTTCTCTTTCTTTTGGTCCCCCTATAATCCGATAATAATTAATATCACTATGAGTATCATCATCATATGAGATGTGTTCTTCTTGCAGGCGAAGAGGGTGGCCCTGTTTCAAACAAAATGGGTGGAATCTGGAACGTAATTAACGCTGAAGCCAGAAATCTCAAAAATATTATCAAACGAAAGGGAAAACTCGCAGTCCTAGGCCCCTATTACCCGTCTTCCGGCTCTGACTGGAATGCAGGCCTAAACCGGATGACAAAACTGAAAAAAACAAAGCCACCCCAGGAATTCCAGCCCGCCCTGGAAGCCCTGGAAGAAAAAGGAATCAAGGCAATAACCGGCTCAGAAAAAGGTATAAACTACATCCTCTTCGACACAACCACCTTTGAGACCACCCAGTACCAGGGAGCAACCCTCACAAACTTCGTTAAAAAAGAAGCCTACGATCTCCTCGGCATCGACTCACTAGCCTATGAAAACACAGGCTACGGAGCCGAATACACCCACTACCTCAACCTGTCATACGCCATATCCGAATTCATCCAGGAACTCCTCAGGGAATCCCACAATGTATCCCTCCACTGCCACGAATTCGGGACCTTTTATGCCATCGCCAGACTCAAAAAACTCGGCCTACCCTTCAAATCCATAGCAACCTTCCACGCCACCATCCCAGGCAGAAACTGGGGACACCATGTCCTCCGCAAAATCAGAGAAAACGACAGCCAACTACACCCAGGCTCACCCCTAGGACTAATCAAACTAGAAAGCCTCGCCTCCTTCGCAGACGTGGTCACCTTTGTAGGAGACTCCACCCGGAAAGAATCAAAACTCTTCTACAAAATCGACGGACTAGTAATAAGAAACGGAATAGAAGTAAAAAACGAGCTAAACTGGGACAAAAAAAACAAAAACCTCAAAAAAATCCAGAACTTCCTTGCAAACAACCTCTTCAACACAAAAGACGGCAAAAAACTCAACCCCGACAAGATACTCCCAATCTTCACCATATCCAGGATAGAAATCGAAAACAAAGGATACCCAGACCTCCTGGACGCCCTCGTCCTCCTCGACCGGATAATCCGAAACCACATCCAAGGCGGAACCCTAGACCCAGAGACAAGAGTGTTCTGCTTTCTCATAACAGCCCACGGGCCAAAAGACCCCACAAAACTACCCAGCGGCTTCCCCCTAGAACTGCCAGAAGAAATCCTGGTAAGCGAAGAACACCGTCTCAAAAACATGATAAACTACCACAACCTCCAACCCGCAAGCCTCGCCAGAGGAGACAGGACCGTTGCAGCCCTACTATACCCCCAATGGCTCAGCTCCAACGACGGCGGCCTCAACATGACCACAGACGAACTAATGGCAGGATGCATCGCAGGCATATTCCCCTCCAGATACGACCCCTTCCTCCTCACCGGCCTCGAAGCCGGCAAAGAAGGCACACCCAGCATCGTAAGCCGCGTCTGCGGGTTCAGCGACGCCCTGGCAACCATCAAACGCCTGGTCACCGGCCTCGGAGGAATAATAACCGTAGACAACATCAACAACCACCCCATAGAAACCACCATCGACTACGCCCTAGCCATGAACTACTTCATCCACACCTACGAAACCGACCGGGTAAAATACAACCTCCTCTGCCAGGAAGCCTACCAGCTAGCCCTCCAAATGAACTGGAAAGAACCCGTAAAACAATACGCAGAAATCCTCCTGTAACTTGTTCTCCGGGATCAAATCAGGGAGGTAGATAACATTTTAACTTCATTTTCTCTCCAATCAGGGTAGATGCCAAAAACAAAAGCTTTTGTCCTGAAACCACAATCATTAATTATTCGGGCTTTTCATTTTGGTCATACAGAATCATAGTTAAAATGACAAGCCCCATATCACTTTCCCCGATATTCGGGGAGAACTGGATTTAGGTGATTTAAAGTTATGACAGAAATTGGAATTATTGCTGTTGGCGGTTTCAATGAGATGGGCCGGAATATGATAGCAGTCCGGGTTGACAAAGATATTGTAATCCTGGACATGGGATTGAGGCTGGACCGGGTCCAGATCCACGAGGATGTGGAAATCAACACAATTCATTCCAGGGATCTGATTGAGATGGGGGCGATTCCCGATGACCGGGTGATGAAGGATGTAGATGGCAAGGTGAGGGCGATTGTATGTACTCATGGTCATCTGGACCATATTGGAGCTATTCCCAAGCTCGCTCACAGGTATGATGTCCCGATTATTGGTACCCCTTATACGGCTGAGTTGATCCGTCACGAAATTGCGGATGAGCGTAAGTTTACTGTGAAAAACGAGGTGAAGGCTGTGGGACTGGGTGGGGTCTACCAGGTGACTCCTGAGATTTCGGTTGAGTTTATTGGGGTGCAACATAGTATTGTGGACGCTGCTTATGCTGCTATTCACACCCCGGGTGGTGTGGTTTTGTATGCCAGCGATTTTAAGATGGACCGGACCCCTGTGGTGGGGGAGCCGCCGGATTTTGGGCGTCTTCGTGAGCTTGGCCAGGGGGGTGTGAAGGTCATGCTCACCGAGAGTACCAACGCCACAAGACCTGGTAAGACTCCGAGTGAGCGGATTGCCCGGGATCTGGTGCGGGACGTGTTGCTGGGCACCGAGGAGGCTGATACCGGTGTTATTGTGACGACCTTCTCATCTCATGTGGCCAGGGTGAAGACTCTGATTGAGGCTGCGGCTGAGATGGAGAGGGTACCTGTGCTCCTTGGCCGTTCCATGGACCGGTATCTCACCACTGCCAGGGATGCCGGGTATATCGAGTTCCCGGTGGACATTGAAATATATGGTAAACGCTATGAGATTGACCGGGCTCTCAAGAAGGTGAATCGGGATAAAAAGGGGTATCTTCCCATTGTCACCGGCCATCAGGGGGAGCCTGGGGCTATTCTTACGAGGATTGCTAGTGGTGAGACTCCGTTTAAGGTTGAGTCAGGCGATAAAATTGTTTTTTCTGCTAATATTATCCCGAATCCGTTGACGCGTGCTAACCGGTATTCTATTGAGACCAAGCTCAGAATGAAGGGGGCTAGAATCTATCCGGATGTCCATGTCTCGGGTCATGCTTCGTGTGAGGACCACTGGGAACTTTTGAGGCTTGTGAACCCGGAGCAGGTGATCCCCTGTCATGGTGACCTTAATATGCACAGTAAATACATTGAAATGGCTGAAGAGACAGGGTATGTTTTCGGTGATACCGCCCATATTCTCCGGAATGGAGAGGAGATGATAATAAAATGATGGAAGATATAAAAAAGAGGGTTGACCGGGCCATCTCGGTTTATCTGCCTGTGGTCTGGCCCGAGGAGCTTTACCGGGCTTCCCGTCATCTCCTGGACGCGGGGGGGAAGCGTCTTCGGCCGGTAACTCTCCTCCTGGCAGCAGAGGCCGTGGGCGGAGACCTGGACGAGGTGATGCCTGCTGCGGTCTCGCTCGAGCTTGTCCACAATTTCACCCTCATCCATGACGATATTATGGACCAGGACGACCTGCGCAAGGGGATGCCGGCTGTCCATGTGAAATGGGGTGTGCCAGGCGCCATCGTGGCAGGGGACACCCTCTATTCCAAGGCCTTTGAAATCCTCGCACAGTGCCAGGCACCCCCCGAGAGAGTCCTGGAGTGCATATCTCTTCTGGCAACTAGTTGCACCCAGGTGTGTGAGGGACAGTGGCTGGACATCAGCTTTGAGGGTAGGGATGATGTGACAGAGAAGGAGTACCTGGCCATGGTGGAAAAGAAGACCGCGGTCCTGTATGCGGCTGCAGCCAAAATCGGCGGCATCCTTGCAGGTGCAAGCCAGGCCGAGGTAGAAGCCCTCTGGGAATACGGCAGGCTTACCGGCATCGGATTCCAGATTTATGATGACATCCTCGACCTGATAGCCCAGGAAAAGACCCTGGGCAAGGTGCGGGGAAGCGACCTGATGGAGGGAAAACGCACCCTCATCGCCATCCACGCCCTGGAACACGGGGTGGAAGTTGACAGCCTGGCAGGCCAGGACAAGATTAACCGGGCGCTTAAAACCCTCCAGGACACCGGCTCCATCGACTATGCCCACCGTAAAGCCCTGGAGTTCGTGGAAAACGGCAAATCGAAACTGGAAACACTCCCCGAAAGCCAGGCAAAAAACAATTTAATCGAACTTGCAGATTTCATGGTGAACAGAAAATACTAGAAATAAAATAGAAAGATGAACCGCGAGATGAAATGTCCAAACTGCAAGGGGACAGGCAAACTGAAAACCCTGAACCTGGCAGACCTAACCGACAAAAACATCTCCAACCTGATGAAAACAGGGGGGATGAACTGTCCCAGGTGCAATGGCACAGGCATACTCCCAGGAGAGCAGAGCCAAACAAGAACTGAGCCCCGCCAGCAAAGTGTTGAAGCTAAAACCTGCAGGCTCTGCGGCAGAACCCACCAGAGCGAGGACGAAGTCTGCCCCACTTGTTCCCGCAAGACAATTGTCCACTCCCTCACAGGAGAGTGCGACATCTCTGACCTGGAACCAGGCAAACTCTACGAGGGCATGGTGGAAAGCCTCCAGAACTTCGGAGCCTTCATAAGCCTCAACAGCCAGATAAAAGGGCTGGCCCACACAAGAAACTTTAAAACCACACCCAGAGTCGGAGACACCATCTTTGTAGAGGTAAAAAGCATACAGGCCAACGGGAACATCGACCTCATACCCAGACAGATACAGGAATACACCATCCTCCCGGTAGAAAAAGACATACCCCGCACCCAGATAAGCCGCCTTGGAGAGAACCTGGGAAAACTTGTCCGCATCCAGGGAGAAGTCATCCAGACAAAACAGACTGCAGGGCCCACCATCTTCACCATCTCAGACGAGACAGGAGCCGTCCCCTGCGCCGCCTTCGAAAAAGCCGGAATCCGAGCCTACCCCGAGATAAACCAGGGGATGATTGTCAGAATAATCGGGGAAGTGAACTCCAGGGACAAAGCCATCCAGATCGAGGTTAGAAGCCTCCGCCCCCTCTATGGGGTCCAGGCAACCGAAATAAAAAAAGAAATCGAAAAAGCCATCGAAAAACGAAGCCAGCCCCACAAAACCAAATTCCTCATAGAAAGCCCCCTCCTGGAAGCCCTCCGCGCCCAGATGGAACAGGTAGCAAGGGAGATAAAAAAAGCCATCCTCACCTCCAGACCACTAATCATAAGACACCACGCAGACGCAGACGGCATAACCTCTGCAGTAGCCATCGAAAGAGCAGTCCTACCCCTCATCCAGGAAATCGGAGGCCCGGACGCAGAATACTACTATTACAAACGGGCACCTTCCAAGGCCCCATTCTACGAGCTCGAAGACATCACCCGGGACCTCACCTACGCACTGGAAGACCAGTCCCGCCACGGCCAGAAACTCCCCCTAATCCTGCTCCTGGACAACGGGTCCACCGAGGAAGACATACCCGCAATGAAACAGGCCCAGGTCTACGGCATCCCCATCCTAGTAGTAGACCACCACCACCCAGACCAGACCGTAGACCCCTACCTACAGGGACACGTCAACCCAGCCCACAAGGGCGGAGACTACGGTATCACCACAGGCATGCTCGCAGTAGAAATAGCCAGAATGATAAACCCCAATGTCACCGAGGAAATAAAACACTTCCCGGCCATCTCAGCAACCGGAGACCGCTCCGAGGCGCCCGAAGCAGCCCTCTACAAAAAACTCATAGAAGACAAATACACCCAGGAAGAACTGGAAGAGATAGCCCTAGCCCTAGACTATGAGGCCTTCTACCAGCGGTTCCACGATGGCCGGGGCATAATAAACGACATCCTCAACCTCGGCCTCCTCGACCGCCACCGGAAAATCACCCGACTCCTCGCCAGCCAGGCCAGAGAAGCCATAAAAAACCAGCTAGAAACAAGCCTCCCCAACGTCAAAACCCAGACCCTACCCAACAAGGCCCAACTAAACGTCATCGACCTCGAAAACTACGCCCACAAATTCACCTTCCCACCCCCAGGCAAAACCTGCGGCGAAATCCACGACCACCACTGCAAAAAACTCGGCAAAGACAAACCCATAGTAACCCTAGGCTACGGGCCCGACTTCGCCATCCTCCGCTCCCAAGCCGTAAAAATGAACATCCCCCAAATGGTCAGAGAACTCAGAGAAGAAATCCCAGGAGCAGGCGTAAACGGAGGCGGACACCTAGTCGTCGGAAGCATAAAATTCGTAGAAGGAAAACGAAAACAGGTCCTGGCAAGACTAGCCCAAAAAATCGGAGAAACACCAATAGAATAAAAAG
>CAZCCY010000046.1:0-12954 GCA_964497545.1 uncultured Methanosarcinales archaeon
AAAATACTACAAAGAACTTTCCCGGATGAGAAAAATAATAGATACTCTGTTTTCCGTGGCAGATAACCTCGGACTGAGATTTACAAGAGCAATAAGTAGAAGAGGACTGGCTGTAAAGATATTACTCGGCTTATTAGCCTTCAATATTTATCAGCTCATAAAGTGATGGGAACTATGGTATGAATAAAATAGGCATCGTCCTGCGCGGCAAATATGGAAGACGCTTCCTCCAGACCCTAAAAAAACACGATACAAACAAAGAAATCGAAATAAAAACCACAGAACTCCCCGAAGAAATCCTGCCAGAGTTCATAGAAGAGCCAGGGGAGTTCCTGGAATCCCTCCAGCTCGACCTGGAACCTCTCAAATGTGATCTGGTGATAATCTACGCCCTCCACCCCGACCTGGCTGTGGAACTCGCCCGGCTTGCAGGTGAGCTGGGCGCCTGTGCTGTCCTCATCCCAGGGCGAGGTCTGGACCAGGCCGAACTGGAGAGGATAGCACAGGAATACAACGTGGAAATCGAGGTTCACGAGGTATGCTGTGAAAAAAGCATCCTGGAAAAACACCTGCCCTGGCTTGGAAGCCCCCTCCTCGAAATAACCACCCAAGACAACAGAATCACAGAGGTGAAAGTAGTCCGGGGCGCACCCTGCGGCAGCACCTGGCACCTGGCACAGAACCTCCCCGGAACCCCCCTGGAAGAGGCACCAGCCCGGGCAGGACTCCTGATACAACAATACCCCTGCCGGGCACAGCGGGGGACAAAACAGGGGATACACCTCTCAGCCAGCCTCCACAAGGAAGCAGTAGAAAAAGCCCTGAAAAAGCGATGATAACCGGCCTCCTGATACTCTTATCCCTATTTTTCAGCCTCTATGCCTGGACAACCCAGGACCCAACCCTGGCTTTCACCAGCACCGCCCTGCTCCACGGGGACTATTACACCCTCCTCACCGGCATATTCGTACACGCCACACCCCTCCATCTGGCAGGAAACATGATATTCCTGTATGTCTTCGCCTCCACCCTGGAAGAAGAAATAGGCCCGGCTAAAACCCTCCTGGCATTTCTAACCGGCGGAGTCCTCTCCTTCCTGGCAAGCATCCCCTTCTACCCACCCGGCACCCCCATGGTAGGAGCCTCAGCAGCCATCTTCACCCTGACCGCTATCGCGATGCTCACCCGCCCCCTCAACTTCTCCCTCATCTTCCTCATGCCAGTAGGCCTGGTAGCTCTACTCTACTTCCTCTACAACCTCCTAGCCCTGGAACACGGACCCCACGGGAATATCGCCTATACCGCCCATGTCATCGGCTTCCTGATAGGCCTGCCCCTGGGAATAAAATGGAGTCCACAATGGCAGCGAAACCTCAAAATAACCCTCATACTCCTGGCAGTCTACACCATGGTGGTCAGAATAATGGTCCTTTGAACCAAAAACTTAACAAAAAATATTAGAGATTATAGAAATTCTGGAAGGCAAAGAGGATGACAGAAATGCGTAGACAGGATTTGATTGAACATCTCATTAGGTTAGGTAAAAGCTAAGTATGGATTATTCTATTCATGTGATAATCAGAATTGTGAGTGAGTGATGATTCGTGTCTCTGGTTGATCGTTTTATTGATATGTACCTTGAGCGGGTTAAGTTGAAGCACATGTTCCTTGTGCCTCTGATGCTTCTGGTTTTGTCTCTTGGTGTGTTATCTTATACCTATGTGTCTTCCGGGTCTCCGGTGAAATTGGGGGTGGAATTTCGGGGGGGTGTTATTGTGACTTTTGACTCTGACAAGTCTCCTCTCAAGCTCAGAGAGGAGTTCTCGGCTTATCCTGTTATTCAGGCCCGGGCTGCTGGAAACCAGAGGATGGTGGAGTTCAAGAGCATGTCTCGGGAGCAGAGTGACAGCCTGGTAGCTTATGTTAACTCCAGGTATGGGGGGGTGCAGATTCGCCAGACAGGGGAGATCATCAGCGCCTCCAATCAACGTCAGACCTTGAAGGCTATTATTTTCTCGTTCCTTGGCATGGCTGTTGTGGTTTTCGTTATTTTCAGGACGATTGTGCCCTCTTTCGCTGTGGTGCTTTCTGCTTTTATGGATATTATTCTCGCCATGGCTATGATGGATGTTACAGGTGTTGAGCTTTCACTGGGCACGGTGGCCGCGCTTCTCATGCTTATTGGTTATTCTGTAGACACGGATATCCTTTTGACCACCCGGCTCCTGAAGCGCAGAGGAGCACTTAATTCTAAGATTCGGGATGCCATGAGGACTGGCCTCACCATGACCTTCACCACACTTGCAGCCCTTGTGGTCCTGTTCGCTGTTTCAAGCGGCTCTTATCTAATTTCCAGCTTCAGCAGGATTGACATTATCCGGGATATCTCAGTGGTGTTGATTTTCGGCCTGCTGGCAGACCTTGTTAACACCTGGATGACCAATACCGGCATCCTCCGCTGGTACATCGAAAGAAGGGGGGCTAAGAGATGACCGAGCTGTTGAAAGACTACCGGGTGGCGATTTTCGCTTTTCTGCTCCTGGGCTCAATTGTCGCCATCCATCCAGGTTACAGCAACGGGAGTTTCACCACCAATCTCCGCTATGGACTGGACCTGGAGGGTGGCTCCTGGCTCCAGCTCCAGCTTGAGGGCGCCATGGTCCAGGTGGATGTGGACGAGTCAAAGATACTTCAGTCTGAGCTTGAGAGAATCCTGGAAGACCCCTCTCTCGAGATGGAACGGCTCTCCCCTTTCACCTACCGGCTGCTTGCCAGGGTCAACCTGAGCCAGGAGGAGCTTGACCAGGGGATATACACAGAAGGCTATGGTCAGGCGATAATCGAGGGAGAAGATGATGGCAGATACAATATTACCTTCCGCACCTCCCGGGACACCATCATCCAGGCTTACCTGGCAAACAAGCTGAAAACCGAGGTAAAGGTGATACCCTCAGAGACGGGGGCCTATTTCGAAATCCGGGGGGAGGTCACAGAAGACCGGATAAAAGAGCTTTTGGAGCCGTTCCAGGGGGAGGTGGTTGACTTTTTGCCCAGGGTTTCGGCTGAGACCCTGCAGGATACAAAGGATATTTTGAGTGTTAAGCTTAACCGTCTTGGCATGCGGGATATTCCTATCCGGAGTGTGGGTGAAGATTTCATTCTCATTGACATGGCAGGGGTGGACCTAGCCACAGCCCGTAACATGGCAGCCAGACAGGGTAGATTCGAAATCAGAATCAATGTCAGTGAGAACGAGAGTGTCCATGTCCTCTATGGAGACCAGATTAGAGATGTGGGGGTCCCCACGGTGGACAGGAAAAGTAAGATGTGGGGTGTCCCCTTCTCTCTCACACCCCAGGGCGCCCGGGCCTTCCGGGAGGCGGCACTGAAATACGGTGCGGTGGATGACCCACTGAGCCATAAAATCAGCATGTACCTGGATGAGCAGGTGGTGTTCAGCGCGCCCCTCTCCCAAGACCTGGCAGACGACCTCCGGGAGAGGGAGATTCTCCAGCTGAGAGCCGAGACAGGCCGGGAAGAAGACGGGGGCAAGGAGAGGGCTAAAGAGCTCCAGATCCACCTGCGAACCGGTGCTCTGCCGGTTAACGTTAAAGTGATCGGCTCAGGCCAGGTATCAGCCTCGCTGGGAGAGAGGTTTAAAAGCCAGCTTCTCGCCGCCGGCATACTAGCCCTACTGGCAGTAGCCCTGGTAGTCTACCGTAGATACAGGAGGCGCGAGATAATACTCCCCATGCTCTCCACCTCGTTTGGAGAGGTGATAATCATGCTGGGCTTCGCAGCCCTGGTTAAATGGCAGCTTGACCTGCCAAGCCTCACCGGTATAATCGCTGTTATCGGGACCGGGGTGGACCATCTAATAATAATAACAGACGAAGTACTCCTGGAAGGCGAGCTGCCCCATGCCCGGACATATCTGGCAAGGGTGGGCAGGGCTTTCTCGATAATCCTGGCAGCAGCTGCAACCCTGGGTGTGGCCATGTTCTTCCTCGCTTTCATGGGCTTCGGATACCTCAAAGGGTTCGCCATCTTCACAATGATAGGCATCTTCGTTGGAGTCATTATCGCCAGGCCTGCCTATGCCAGGATTATCCGGGCCACCCTTAAGGTAGGATAGAGGTGAAGACAATTAAATATTTAAACAGGGGTAACAATATTGTTACCTTTAATGGAGGAGCTACCGGATGTTTAAGGCGGTGATTGACGCAGAAAAACTGAAAGAGGCTCTGGAGGCTGTTTCCACGCTGGTTGACGAGGCAAAATTCAGGCTCACCCCGGAACAGCTGTCTGTCCGGGCAGTGGACCCGGCCAACGTTGCCATGGTGTCACTGGAACTTGACCGGGAAGCCTTCGACAGCTTCCAGGCCAGCGAGGGAGAACTCGGAATCGACCTAACCAAACTCACAGACATCCTCCAGATGGCAGACAAAACCGACAAAATCGAACTGGAAGTTGACGAGGAAGCCCACAAACTGGCAGTGAGAATGTCTGGTCTAAGCTACACCGTAAGCCTCCTTGACCCATCCAGCATCCGCAAAGAACCCAAAGTACCCAACCTGGAGCTCCCAGCCAGGGTGGTGATGCGGGGAGAAGAACTACGACGGGCAATCAAAGCCAGCGAGAAGGTAGGAGAATACATGAGCATGAGCGTCACCCAGGACGCCTTCATCCTGGAAGCCGAGGGAGACACCGACAAGGTGAGACTGGAAATCCCCAGGGACCAGCTAATAGAACTCCACCCAGGGGAGGCAAGAAGCCTCTTCAGCCTCGACTACCTTGGAGACATAAGCAAGGTACTGGCCAAAACCGACGAAGTAGAACTCGAAATAGGCAAAGACTACCCCATCAAAATCAACTTCACCATCGCAGAAGGCAACGGCAGGGTGGGCTACATGCTCGCACCCAGAGTAGAAACAGACTAAACCGCCCACCTGGCACCATTAATCTACTGTCCCCCCCTCCTTGTCCCGTTCGAACATAATTTCTGGTCATTTTAAACAGTGGAGATGAACCAGTGCATCGCCTGTAAGGGTCGGGGCCGCTGTGGCAGGCCCAGATGTCCTATCCTTGAGAGATTCAAAGCCCTCCTGGAACTCCCACCCCTGCCGGATTCAAACCTTTTTGGAGACTCGCCTCCCGGGGTCTTTGTAGGCAGAATCGGGTATCCCAAGGTCAGGGCAGGCCCCCTAGTCCCTCTCCAGCCGGGGGACACAGGCTACAACAACCCCGCCCTCTGGGCAGAAAAAGACCTCAAAGAAATAATCACTCTCTCCACCTCCCTGGTGAGGTCCAGCATCACGGTGAGCGTGAAAGACCTTGAGCACCCGCTTCTGGCAGGAGCCCAGGAAATCGCGATGGCAGAACGCCCGGTGGAGACCGAGGTCTGGTTCAACCGGCCACCAGTCAAACACATCGCCTTTGACAGCATCACAACACCCCTCGGCCCCACCGGGGAAATCCGCAAACTCGAAATCACCGAAAACCCACGGATACCCCGCAAAATCGACAGCCTCGTGAACGACACCCATGTGACGGCCAGCACAGCAATACTAGAACTCTACAAAAACCGGGTAGACACACCCCACCTCTCCCGCCTCCTCTCCATAGGCCTCCTCGGAAAAAAACGCAAGCTGGTCCCCACAAGATGGAGCATCACCGCCACAGACGACATCCTCGGAAAACACCTCGCCGAGAAAATACAAACCTACCCACAGATAAGCGAAACCCAGGTGTTCACAGGCGAACTCCTGGGAAACCACTTCGAAATCCTCCTCACACCCGCACCCTACTCCTTCGAGCTAATAGAAATCTGGCAACCCCGCGGGGTCTGGAGCCAACAACTCTGGATTGAAGGGGACAGAGAAAACAGCCAGGGTAAAAAAACCTACTCAAACCTCGGGGGAGGCTACTACGCCGCAAGACTCCCCATACTAGAATACCTGGCAAAAACAAGACGCACCGCCTCAATCCTGGCAATAAGAGAGGTGAAACCCAGCTACTGGGCCCCACTGGGCGTCTGGGTAGTAAGAGAGGCAGCCCGCAAAGCCATGCAAAACCCCCCAAAAAAATTCCCGACACCAGAGCAGGCCATCCAGGACATGGCCACAAGAATCCAGACACACCAGAGCCACTGGAAACCAAAAATCAGACACCTGACCCAGAAAACCCTCACAGACTACAACCACTGAATCCGTTATGTTTATCTCTCTAAAGATAGAGATGATTAAGTAATGGAATACAGTAGCGTGAAAAAGTCCGGCGGTAATTTTAACAACAAAACCAAATACACCGTCATTGTCAAAGTCCTGGAAGACGGTGATGTGATAGAAACCGACGGCATCATTGAGGGGCTGACAACAGCTATCATGGAAGATGGCAAGCTCAAGGTGGGAGGAGTCATCCGCCAGACCAAGGGCGAGATTGCCTGACAACCAGGGCCAGCTCAACATCGACTACCTGGCCGGCATAGGCATATTCCTACTCACAATCCTTTTCATCTTCCAGTCCACCTACAACCTCTTCATACCCTACACCACACCCTCAGACGAAGTAGGACCAATGGCAGAAAAAACAGCAGACGCCATCCTCAAACATCTCTCAGAGAAAAAAACAACCGGCGGAATAAACGTTGTTAAAGAGACCAATC
Organism: uncultured Methanosarcinales archaeon; assembly: GCA_964497545.1. Taxonomy (GTDB): domain Archaea; phylum Halobacteriota; class Methanosarcinia; order Methanosarcinales; family CAZCCY01; genus CAZCCY01. Next base: position 6,665 of record CAZCCY010000046.1, read on the forward strand.
TAACAAAGTTTTTAGGAGAACTTGGAAGTGGAACAGGGACAGAGTACCAGAGGTGGAGGGAGAAGCTTGGTCTTGTAGGAGATGTTTACTCCTACAACTTTAACGTCAGAATAGGAACAGAAGAGAAAGGCTTGCCAACCCCCCAGGTTGGTAACGTGGGCAGGAGCGAGAGAGTGATACTCCTCAGAAACACAGATAATAGTGGAACCGATGGGGAGATTGCTGTTCTCACGGTGAGGGTCTGGCCATGATGCGGGACGACCGGGGCCAGCTCCACACCCTGGAAGCAGTGATTGCCTCAACTGTAATGCTCTTTGTAACCATCTACGCTGTCGAATCCACAAGCCTCACACCCTTCACCTCCTCAACCCTGGGCTCAGGTGCGGAAGGAGAAATGCTCCAGCTGGGACAGGGACTGCTGGCAGCCCTGGACTACGGAAGCCCTCAATTCCAGTCCAAACTTAAACAGGACCTGGTGGAATGGATCAACCAGTCAAACCAGACAGGCAAACTTTCAGAGTACTTCTGGAATGGAGAAAAGGGCGGTAAGGAAGGTGGAGTCTACATTAATCCTGAGACAGGCCACAACCTGACATATGATATTAACAGCTCAAACCTGACAGGCACCCTGAGCAGCAATCTCTGGTCGCAGGGTCTTGCCCACAACCTGGAAATCCGCTACCTCAACAACAGCAAAATAGAAACCGCAATTATGCTCTGGACAGGCGAGCCATCCGAGAACGCTGTGACAGCCACAAGAAAACTCGTAATCCACAACAGCGATTTCCCGGTTAACACCACAAACGCAAGCTTTGCCATCCCTGACATCGACCAGTCAAGCGACCTCTACAACATCCTGGAGGTGAGACTCACACTTTGGAGATAAAATCAAACCAGGACGGCCAGATGCTCCTGGTAGCCGGCTTCACCCTGGCAGTCGCCCTGGTCATCACCACGGTGATGCTCAACGACATCCTCTTCGAAGCAAACACCGCAAGAGAACCCACAAGCGACCCAGCCCTCTACGACCTCGCAAACCTCATCCAGCTAACCATCACCGAAACCCAGCAGGCATACCAGAACAACACCAACACACCTAGCATGAATCTTAACAGTATCTCTTCAGATCTGAGCAAATACTTCGCCTACAATGGAGAGGGGGTCAAAATAAAGTGGAATGTTTCTAAAGTAGCGAGCCTGACTGAGAGCGGACTGCCCGGCGGGGGGGAGTGGACAGTGGTGGAGAATGTGGAAAATGTAACCAGTCTTATTTTTAATGTATCTATTCCTGGTGGTGAAACACCTCCTGCTAGATTCTCGATGGAAATAAAAGAAGCCCCCTGGATAATTGTTGTAGAGGCGAATGGTGCTACTGTGACAAATGTTACAAATGGCACAGGGAAAGAAGTATGTGGTAATAATACTATTGACTGTGGAGTTAATGCATCTTCGCCGTTTAAAATAGACGTTTTAAATCTTTCTAACCTTCAATTTTTCGAGAACGTTGCTGGTAAAGGACCTTACTCTATTACTTTCAGTTCGACTGGGAATGTTACTGGCTGGTATCGCATCGAAGGAAACTACACCAGCGGCCGTCGTTTCCAGCGGTCCCGCGGTTACGTTGTTAATACCACTATTGCTTTTTCCACAAGCAGTTTGCGGTTTAATGCTACTATTCCGGTTCCGGTGCCGGGGGATGCTGATGAGGTCTAGTCTGGCCTGGGATGAGAGTGGTGTGGCTGTTTCGGTGGGGTTTATTCTTCTGGTGGCGGTTACTGCCATGTCTCTGGTGATGATTCTTTTGTCTTTTAATGGTTTGATGCAGAGTTCGGAGGATATTGTGGTGCGGGAGGAGTTCAGGAGTCTGGGGATTGGGATTGGTCAGCGTGTTGAGAGGCTTGACAGCCTGGTCGGCCTGGTGGAGGGGGTCCATGGGAATATCACCATTTTGGAGTGGGATTTCCGGGTTCCCCCGCGGGTTGCTGGGAACACCTATGTTGTGAATGTCACGGCTAACAGTACAGAGGGCGGGATAACCCTCGTGGCGGGGGATATTCGGGTGGAGATGCCCTTGCGGGTGCACAATGCCAGGAGGGTGAAGGGTGTTTTCAGCAGCATGCCCCAGGAGCACACCCTGAAATACAACCGGACTTCAAGGGAAATAATAATAGAATAAAACAGATAGAATAGAGCTGGGTTTTGGGGGGGGTTGTTTGGAATGGTAAATCTTATTCCCCCAAGGGGGATTGAAGGGGTTTGTATGGATAAGGCTGTTGTCCTCCTTTCGGGTGGTCTTGATTCTACGGTTGCGTTTAAGGAGGCTTTTGACCGCTGTGAGCGGCTGGTTGCTTTGACCTTTGACTATGGCCAGATGGCAGGCAGACGGGAGGTTGAGTCTGCAGCTAGTATTTGTAGCCGCTACAATGTCCCACACCGGGTGCTCCATCTCCCCTGGCTTCGGGGGGGAGCTCTCACAGGCCAGGGGGAGTTGCCCACACCAGAGGTGGAAGAGCTTGAAATCCCCCAGGTTGCCATGGAGACTGCAAGGAGGGTGTGGGTGCCAGCCCGAAACCTGGTATTCCTCGCTATCGCCGCCTCCATAGCTGAGGGGCTGGAATACAACCTTATCGTGACAGGCTTTGACGCAGAAGAGGCGGAGACCTTCCCTGACAACTCTGCCAGGTTCGTTCAGCTATTCAACGAGACCCTCAAGCTAGGCACCCTCAACCACCCCAGGGTCTGGGCCCCCCTGGAAAACCTGGACAAAACCGGCATAGTCAGGAGGGGGGTGGAAATAAACGCACCCCTGGAGCTATCCTGGTCCTGCTACAGGCCAGACCCCCAGCCCTGCGGGGCCTGCGAGTCCTGCCAGCGCCGGAAACGGGCGTTCCAGCGGGCAGGGGTCCCGGACCCCCAGGTTTAGCATGTGAGCTTCTTTTCTATGATTTTCCCGTTTGGCTGTGTCTCCTGGAAGATCTGGCCTTGGAAGCAGTAGATTTCTGCCCCGTTGAGCCATTCGTCCGGGTAGAGGCCGGCTTTGAGACAGGTCTGACAGAGGAACTCTTCTGGGTCGAATCTGTGTTCTACTGCCACCTGCGGTAAAAGAAGCCCCTGGTTGTAGCCTTTTTTGACGATTAGCCCGTCTCTCCCGATCCGTATGAGGCGGGGGAGCTCGGCTGGTTTTCCGTTGAGAGGCTGGGGGGGTGTCAGGACTGTGACCTCTACTGTGATTTCTTTGAGTTCTTCTTTTTGGAGGGGTGGGAATCTGGGGTCGCGTAGTGCTGCTCCCAGTGCCGCGGAGACTATGGCTTCTCCCAGCGGCAGGTGGGGGTAGGGGTAGCCGATGCAGCCTCTGAGTTCACCCTGCCTGTTGAGGGTGACAAAAACACCCCGTTTTTCCTGGAAAACACCATCCCGTGGGGGTTCTGTCTTAGAGCCGTGCTCCAGACAGTTTTCGATGGAGCGGCGGGCAAGCCTTACTGCTGTTTCGCCTTGGCCTGGTTCGAGCATAAATCCCGGGGCTAATTTACCTTTACCGGTTTTTCAAGTTTTCCCCCCACAAATTTTGCTGTGTCAATCTGTGTCAATAATTCGGTTCAACAGGTCAGGGTAAAGTTTTATACCTCTTGTCTGATTAAAGTTGGAGGTTGAGGTGGACGTTATCACTGTTAAGGGTGTTTTTCTGGTGGCGGTTTTACTGGCAGTCCTGGGTTGTGTTGAGGCTCCTGTGGAAGATGACGGCGGTGGGAAGACCGTGTCGACCGTGTCGGGCTTATCTTTCACCTGGCAGGGCGTAACCCTCAGGTGGCTGGGGCATGCAGGCTTCCAGGTTGAGGATGAGGGGCTTGTAATCTACCTTGACCCTTATCTGCTCCCCGAGAAACCTGAAAAGGCAGATATCATTCTCGTTACTCACGGCCATTTCGACCACTGTGACGTGGAGAAAATAAACCTCCTCCTTAAGAATGACACTACTATTGTGGCTCCACCCTCCTGTGCCTCCAAACTAGGAGGGGATGTTGTGGAGGTTAAACCTGGGGACAGTCTCAATGTGAGGGGTGTCCCTGTTGAGGCTGTGGACGCCTACAATGTAGACAAGTTCGCATCCCCTGGTAAACCCTATCATCCCCGGGGAGAGGGGGTGGGTTATATCCTCACCCTGGGGGGTGTGCGGGTGTACCATGCAGGTGACACCGACGCCATACCTGAGATGGAAGGCTTAAAAGTGGATATAGCTCTTCTACCCATTGGAGGCACCTATACCATGGATGAGAGTGAAGCTGCCGGTGCAGTCGCTGTTTTGCAGCCGAAATTTGTGGTGCCTATGCACTACAACACCATTGACCAGACCAGGGCAGACCCCCAGGTCTTCAAGAGGCTTGTAGAAGAAAAAGCACCTGGAGTCCAAGTTAAGATTCTCCAGCAAGCCATCTGAAAAAAGGAATGTGTTGACAAGGTACTCCTCTGATTCTCATCCTTTTTTTGTGAGTTTAACATTGGAGTGGGGGGGAAAGGAAGCCCTGGCTGGTAGCCATATTGTGTAGCTGTCGCCTGGAAATTAAACCTGGAAATTAAAATAACAAGGCTTATTAGTGGCTTTTACCATTGCGGAGGGTTGCATGAAGCGTTTGCTGGTAGCTGGTGTTCTTTTACTCTTTGCCTCATCTGTCGTCTCCGCCAGCGGTGGCGGGGTTAAAGGCGGTATTGATGTTCCAGGCGTGATTCTGGGTCTTGCTATTATGCTTTTTGCTGCCAAGATTGGCGGGGAGATTGCGGAGCGATGGTTCAAACAGCCAGGTGTGCTGGGCGAGCTTCTTGCCGGAGTGGTAATCAGCCCATTCGCCCTTGGCCCATATCTCGGCTTCCATCCCATCACAGGTTCTACCATCCCCATTTCCCCTGAGCTCGACCTGATTGGCCAGATTGGCGTGGTTATACTCCTGTTTCTCTCTGGCCTTGAGACAGATGTAGGCCAGTTCATGCGCTTCGGAGTAATAGCAGGCTTCGTGGCTCTGGGGGGGGTGATACTCCCCTTCTTCCTGGGCTATCTGGCTATCCTCTACCTCTACACCCCAACCGCTGCTGATAATGCGTCTTTGCATAACATCGCTCTTTTTGTGGGCGCGGTTCTCACAGCCACCAGTGTAGGCATCACAGCCCGCGTGTTAAAGGACATTGACCGGATGAACTCGGAAGAGGGGACAACAATCCTGGCCGCTGCCGTGATTGACGATATACTGGGGATTATCGTTCTCGCCATTGTGGTGGGCATTGTAGGGGCTGCTGCCGAAGAACAGGAGTTAAACGCCCTGGATGAACTATGGCACAGCGTTTTCCCTGACAATCCCACCTTTAATATTGTGAAGATAATATTGTTCGCAGCAGTTTTCTGGGGGCTTGTACTTTTCATCGGTCTCAGGTTCACTGACAAAATCTCCAGGCTTTTTGGCGTCTTTAAAACCCCTGGCTCTGCCATGGTGCTGGCCCTGGTTATCGGTTTTGTCGTATCTTATCTGGCAGAGTATGTTCACCTTGCTCTCATCATCGGCTCCTATGCAGCAGGACTCGCCCTCTCAGCGTCCCACTTAAAAGAGGAGCTAATCGAGAGCATAACCCCCATCTACCACTTCCTCGTCCCCATATTTTTCGTGGCCATGGGCATGATGGTGAACCTCGAAGAGGCGAAAGGCATTCTAGCTGGGGGTCTTGGAATTATCATACTCCTCTTCGCAATTATCGGCAAGGTGCTGGGATGCGGGGTTGCCGCCTATCTCGGCGGATTTAACATCCATGGAGCCATGAGAGTGGGAACTGGCATGGTACCCAGAGGAGAGGTCGGTCTCATTGTAGCCTACATCGGCCTACTGGAGGGCGTAATCCAGCAACCCCTCTACGTGATAGCAGTTGTAATGTCAATTATCACCACCCTGATAACACCACCATTCCTGAAGACAACTTTTTCACAGGGCCCCACCAAGGGATGGACCAAAGGTAAAATAGGCGAATAAATCCCCCTCATTTTTTTGATTCGCTCTTCCTTATTAGTAAGTAAAGTGCTTACCAAAACCCGCCTGAAACTGTTGGTAACTTTTTTCGCTTGCCTCCTTTTATGTTAGGTAGGTAACTGAAGAGAGATTGTTTTTTTATTCCATGTTGCAGTCTGGTTAGAGCTACTCTGTGAGTAGGGTTATGCAGCATTGAGTTGTGTGGAGGTCTATGTTTTTCATGCCTTTTCACCATTTTTTTCTTATAGTGTCCATTATATGTTCCAACAGGATCCATTAGGAGTC
>CAZCCY010000047.1:0-12743 GCA_964497545.1 uncultured Methanosarcinales archaeon
GAGGGTGAAGTGAAAATGGATTCCATAGTTGAGGAGGCCATGGCGAGGGCTGAAGCCACCGAGGAGACGGTGAGTGGGGACACCATTGTTTCCAGGGATACCGAGGTTCCTGTCGGGGAGAGTGATGAAGAGCTCCTGGAGGTTTTAAGAGAGCTGAGAACCCGGATTAATGTTATCGGGTGTGGTGGTGCAGGTTCAAATACCATCCAGCGTATGGCTGAGGAGGGTATTGAGGGTACAGAACTCTATGCGATAAACACCGATGCCCAGCACCTGTTACATGTTAACGCTCCCCACAAGATTCTGATAGGTAAAAAGAGGACCCGGGGCCTGGGGGCGGGCAGTCTCCCCCAGATTGGGGAGGAGGCTGCAGAGGAGAGTATTGAGAGCATCAGAGCCATTGTGGAGGGGTCGGACATGGTTTTTGTCACCTGTGGCCTGGGGGGTGGCACGGGTACTGGTTCTGCCCCGGTGGTGGCTGAGGCTGCCAGGTCAAGTGGTGCGCTGACCATTGCGGTTGTCACCATCCCTTTTGCTGTGGAGGGGAGTGTGCGGCGGGCTAACGCTGAGGCCGGGCTGGAGCGGCTCCGGGATGTGGCAGACACCGTGATTGTGGTTCCCAACGACAAACTCCTGGAGGTTGTGCCCCATCTGCCCCTGCAGGCTGCTTTCAAGGTCTCGGACGAGGTGCTAATGCGCGCGGTGAAGGGGATCGCCGAGCTTATCACCAAGCCTGGTCTGGTTAACCTGGACTTCGCAGATGTGAGGACTGTGATGCAGAAAGGTGGCGTGGCCCTGATAGGCATGGGAGAAGCTGAGGGCGAGAACAAGGCCGTGGAATCGGTACAAAAGGCTCTTCGCAGCCCCCTCCTGGACGTGGACATCTCTGCTGCCACCTCGGCCCTGGTGAACGTGGCAGGCGGCCCAGATATGACAGTCTCTGAGGCAGAGAGGGTTGTCAACGAGGTCTACCAGCGGATCGACCCCAATGCCAGGGTCATCTGGGGTGCTATGGTTGACCCGTCCCTCAACGAGACCGTGCGAACCATGATCGTGGTCACAGGTGTTAAATCCCCCCAGATATTCGGTAAAGGCACACCAGTGAGCATCGAGACAGCAAGATATGGAATTGACTTTGTGAAATAAAAATATGGTTGAAGACGTTAACATCCTGACGAGTCCACCTGGCTCTGAGAACCCGGTGGTTGTCCAGGGGTTCCCAGGTATCGGCCTGGTGGGGAACATTGCAAGCCAGCACCTTATCGAGGAGCTGGGGATGAAATATATGGGCTCCATCGACTCCCGGTTCTTTCCGCCCATTGCTGTCCTCTTCAACGGCCTGGTTAACATGCCGGTGCGGATCTACGAGTCCCCGGAGAACAGCCTGGTGGTGATGATATCTGACATCCCCATCCACCCAACCACAGCCTATGATATCAGCAAGGCCCTGGCCAACTGGGTGGAGTCCATCGGTTGCAGGGAGGTTGTCTCCCTGGCAGGCATTGCCACCATGACAGACAAGCGGCGGGTCTTTGGCGGCGCTACCAGCCCTGAGCTGCTCGAGCGTATCAAGGACAAGGTGGACGTGTTCCAGGTGGGAACCGTCTCCGGCATCTCTGGCAGCATCATGACCGAGTGCTTCATACGGGGGATACCTGCCATAAGCCTCCTGGGAGAAACCCACAGCCCCAACCCGGATCCCAGGGCTGCGGCTGCGGTGGTGGAGGTGCTGAACAAGATTTACAACCTCTCGGTGGACACCGGGAGGCTGATATCTCAGGCAGAGCAAATCGAGGCAGAACTCCAGAAACTCGCAGAACAGGTGACCACCACCGAGGCGCAACCCACCCGTAAGGAATTCCCCATGTACGGTTGAAAGAGAAAGAATGAGGCATTTAATCTTGACCGGAATCTCAAATGAAGCCCTCTATGCCCTTCAGAGGAACCTGGTGCGCACCATGGAAATCCGAAGCCCCCACAACTTCCTAGCCATACTGGCGGCAGAACCTGGCAGCACCGTGTTCCTCACCCACACAAGCGCCGAGGATGTTAAAACCGGCACCTACGGCCTCCTCGCCCAGGTGAAGGGGAAACAGATACTCATGCACCGCATCCTCCACCAGACCCAGGAGGTCTACGAGGAACGGGAGGTACAGGTAGCCAGGGTGCAGTTAGAACTTAAAAGCCAGGGGAGAGTGCGGAAAGTTGAATGCTGCAACCCAGGCGAGGCCATGGTGGTGGACGCAGACGAGATAACCTACTTCGAAGCCAGATGAAAAAAACGATCCTAACCCAGAGGATAAACTATGACGGCTCCCAGCTAAAACCCCTCTGGGCGTACACCCAGGGGATAGAGGGGGACTCCATCGTGGTTTTCCGGGGTCCCATGAACATCACAGACATCCTGGACCTGGAAGACCGGGATAAAAGCATAAGGGGAGACGACCTTGTCCACTTCATTGTGGAGCGGTTTGACTCGCCTGCCAGCATGCGGCTCGCATATTACATGCAACGCCTCCTGATAGTCTGCATCCAGGAGACACTACAGGAACAGGGCGTAAAAGTAAAAGTGGAACGAAAAGGAGACGACCTCCTGGTAGAAGGAAAGAAACTCACGGTAAGCATTGCAAGCGCCGGGGTTTCCAGCGAGAAAATACACTGTGCCATCAACATCACCACACAGGGCACACCACAAGACGTAGAAACAACAAGCCTCGAGGAACTAGGAATAAAAGAAGAAGACTGGCAGACAATAGCAGAAAAAGCAGCCAGAAAATTTATCGAGGAAACAGACAAAATAGAAATGGACATCAGAAAAACAAGAAGCCTATGAAAACCATAATACTAGCCGGAATAGCCCTTATCTTCCTCGGAGCCATACTCCTGACAATAGGAATACTTAAAGCCAGCATCACCACCGGCGGAGAAGTCAAGGGAGGCGGAGTGGTGATGATAGGACCGATCCCCATTATCTTTGGAACCGAGCCAAAATACGCCATACTGGCAGCAATCCTAGCCCTAGCTCTCATGTTCACAGCCTACTGGCTAACCAGAAAATTCTAGGGTTTTTTCATCCCTGTTTGCCTGCAAACCATATCACAACAGGCACAGTCCTTCCACACCCTCCTTTTCTCCGCCTCACTGATAGGCTTAAAACCACTTCTAGCAAAAAAGCCAGGAGAGGTGGTACGCAGAAACACCTCACCCTCCACGCTTTCTAAAAGAGCTTTTAAAAGAGCGGTCCCAATCCCCCTGCCTCTGTAACTGGGATGCACCACAATATCCCAAACCTCCAAAAACTCACCCTGACCAAGAGAGGCACAACCCACCAACTTCCCGCCCACCACCGCAACCAGATACTCCCTGGACTCCACACCCTCGGTGTCAAGGAAATACTGGGAAAGAAGCCTCAGCACCCCTGTCCTTTCTGCCGGCGAAGCCTTTCTAATAATCACGTCTTTCAACATGGTTTTCCCCGAACAATCGGCCATCTCCAATGAATAATAAGAGGCTTCAGCTTATGAAATTAATAACCGTCCTTGCAGTGGAGGAAAGACCTCTGATGACGGCAACCGGGGCAACCGGCGGGGCCTGGGAGGGTAGGATTTCGAGTTCTGCTTCCTCAGGCTCAGACCAATCCCCCTGGCTGTCCTGGACCCGTAGCGAGATTGTGTGGATGCCAGGTGTGAGGCTTGTTGTTTCAAAGTTTTGCTTTTGGGAGAGGAAGCCGTCAAAGGTCTGAAATCCAAGTGTAAGCTGTAATCTCGTTTTCATTGTAACCTTCCCCCTGGATTAACATCTTTTTTCAGCCTTTTTTCCATCCCCTAACCCCCCAAAGCTTCTTTTTACACTCAGCAGAAGCTTCCCTTACCACCTCTTTGAAACCTTCAAACAAACCATCAAAAAAAGCCTCTGTAAGGAAATTGAAAGCAAAACCGGGCTTGAGGTTCTCGACAGCCCCCTTCTCAAAATCCGATAACATTTCCTCAAACGGTTTTAGAATCTCACTTTCTGTTGTTTCTCCCAGATTTTCAGCTTTTACATTCCTCTTTAACAGTCTCTGCCGTCTCCTCTCTGCAAAGTTCTTCCACCACCTGGGAAAGCTTTTTTGGCTTCCAACCTTCAAAGCCTGGCATGCCGAGGTACTCCTGCACGCCCACAGCAAAACCAGCCACTGATCCCTTCTTCACTCCATCTTCAACACCCTCACAGACACCCTCCCGTACCTCATCCACAATACGGTTAAACTCACTGTCGTCTACAGTCCCTATCAACACCCAGACCACCCCTCTTAAAAAGATAATAGATACTCGCTTCTAGTTTTATTTAAACTTGTTGCTACAGTCGAATACATGTTAATTGAGTTATCTCCAACTCCTTGCACTCAATGGCCCTGATAATGCCTTCCATTGACAACCAGTGCGAAAATAACAACATAAGTTTGATATTTCTTTTCTGCGTAAAAGTTTGGGTTGTGGATTTTGACGGTCTTCCTGATGCTCCTGGGGTTTATCTTTTCAAGGACAGTCGGGGGACTGTTCTTTATGTGGGTAAGGCTGTTTCTATTCGGCGGAGGGTTGCTTCGCATTTTAAAGGTGGGGGTTTGAAGCAGCGGAAGCTTCTTGCCAGTACTGCCAGGGTTGATTTTGTTGTCACACAGAGTGAGGTTGCGGCTCTTGTTCTGGAGGCTGATCTGGTTCGGGAGCATCAGCCTTATTTCAATGTCCGGCTTAAGGATGATAAGAGGTATCCTTACCTGCGGGTTGGGTGGGGTGAGGATTTCCCTGGTGTTTCCATTGTACGGCGGCCTGCTGGGGATGGGGCGAGGTATATTGGTCCTATGCCCAGGCCTGGTGAGCTTCGCCGTCTTTTGCGGGTTTCTACCAGGATTTTCGGTGTGAGGCGGTGTAAGAAGAAAATCACGAGGCAGGATGGTAGTCCCTGTCTCAATTATCACATCCACCAGTGTTCTGCGCCCTGTGCGGGTTACATTGACCCTGATAGCTACAGGCGGAATGTTCGGGAGCTTGTTAGGTTCCTTGAGGGGGGGCACCGCCAGACTATTGAGAGTCTTGAGGCTAGGATGTGGGAGCTTGCAGGCCAGCAGGAATATGAGGAGGCGGCGAGGATTCGGGATAGGATCCGGGCGCTAGAGGCCATCCTGGAGCCTCTCCCCCTGGGGGGTGACCAGGATGTTATTGGCCTTGCCTGCCAGGGTGGTGAGGCTCTGGCTGTTGTATTCCAGGTTCGGGGCGGCAGGATTGCTTTTAGGGATGAGATGGCTCTACAGGCTGGAGATGCACCGATGGAGGAGGTTCTGGAGGTGTTTCTTGAGCAGTATTACCGCTACCGGCAGGAACAGGTTCCACCTCTCATTCTTGTGCCCTGCCTGCCCCCGGGGAGAGAGGTGGTTGAGAGGTGGCTTGCCAGCAGGCGGGGGGGCAGGGTGGAAATCAGGCTGCCCAGGCGGGGTAAAAAACTTGAACTCCTTGAAATGGCAGCCAGAAACGCGGAACTCAAACTTAAACTTGAAAAAAAACCAGTAGATACAGAGTCAGAGCCGAGTGTGGACGTAGCAGGTCTGCTTGTCTCTCTTAAGGCTAAACTCTCTCTACCCCGTGTTCCAAGGGTCATTGAAGCTTTTGACATCTCTAACATTCAGGGCCAGATGGCTACAGGCTCGCTGGTCGTCTTCCGGGATGGAGCGCCCAGCAAAAAGGAATACAGGAGGTTTAAAATAAAAACACCCGGAGCAGACGACTACGCCCAGATGCAGGAACTACTCTACCGCCGCTACAGCAAACAACCACCCCCACCTGACCTGATTCTAATCGACGGGGGAGCAGGACACCTTGCCGCAGCAGAAAGAGTCCTCAGCAAGCTTGAAATCAGCTCTCCTCTCCTTGCCCTGGCAAAAGAAAGAGAAGAAATCCACATGCGAGGGCTCAACCTCCGGCTTCCACCAGAATCGCCAGAATCGATGCTGCTTCAGAGAATCCGGGACGAGGCTCACAGGTTCGCCCTAGCCTACCACCGGGACCTCAGAAGGAAAAAAGAGACAGCTTCCACCCTAGAAGAGATCCCTGGCATCGGAAAAACCCGTAGAAAAGCCCTAATCCAGAAATTTGGCTCTCTAAAAAACCTGGAAAAGGCCAGCATAGCGGAAATCGCAGAAACGCCAGGCATAAACCAGAAACTCGCCGAAAAAATAAAAGAACACCTAATTTTGAGATGATTCTCTGATCTGTCTCATGATTTCTTCGTATTCCAGGGGGTGCTCGTGTTTCATCTGTCTCTCGGTGAGAGTGCCTGTCAGCCAGGCTTTGGACATGGGGAATACTTCGGGGCTGAGGTGGACGTTCCACCAGTGTACAATGAAAATGAAGAGGGTGGCAAGTAGGGCTTCGTCGGTGTGGATGATGGTGGCAAGATGGATGTAGGCGTAGGGTATGAGCTTCATGGCGGTGAAGGGGAACATCAGGATAAGGCCGGTCACGCACATGATGACCATGCCCCAGAACGCGCCCCAGTAGTCGAACTTCTCTTTCCAGCTATACCTGTCAAACTTGGGATGGGGGGCCCGGCCAAGGTAGAATAATATTGTCTGCCAGAAGTCTCTCACATCTTTCAGGGTGGGGAGAATCCTCCGCTCAAGAAAAGGCTCTTTTTCCAGGAACAGGTGGTAGGTGACATGGTAAATGCCCAGTAAGACCATGATTATACCTGCGGTGTGATGGATTTTTGTGCGCATTTCAAAGCCGCCCACCAGGTCGATGACAAGGGGAGACCACCAGGCATCAGGGAACTTCAGCGGCATACCTGTAATAACAAGAGCCAGAAAACTCCCAATCATGACCCAGTGCTCAGCCAGCTGGTTCAAGGTGAACCTCCTAAAAACCCTCTCTTCAGCCATATCTCTACCACCTCCTATGTATCTTAACTCTTGAGAGAAAGTCGAGTAAAACCATAACCCCGAAGGTCCCTAGGACGCCTGTGGTAAGAATCTTGAAGAAAAGAGCTATCCAGTAGGCCAGGTCAAAGGGGCCTAGGTAATACGCTCTCAGCTTAGGGTCCATCCCGGATTTGTTAAACACAAGTTTGGAAGTATGGATGGACTCCTTGTCATGTACAAGCCCGATGGCTGCCTTAACATCAAAACTAACGCCAGGATGGCATCCCTTTTTTCCGCAGGTTTTAGGCAGGTTATCTGGATAGGTGGAGGAGTTAGGGTCTGTTGGCGGCAGGGTGGCATGGTTTTCATGACAGTCTGAACAGGTGGCCACCACAGTGTACCCCTTGCTCAGGGCTTTCCAGTGGTAAGACTCCTTATAGGTGTCAAACCGGTCAGTCTTGATGCCGTAGTACCAGGCGCTCATCATCTCCCGGTTGGAGTGGCACTTTGCACATGTCCGGGGCTCGTTCAGGGGGTTGGTACTGGCATTTGGGTCGTCAATAGCCCGAATGTCATGGATGCCATGGCAGTCTGTGCAGGTGGCAGCATCCAGGTGCCCAGCCTCTATCTGCTTCCAGTGAATACTCCTCTTGTAATCCTCAGCCTCCGAGACATGGCATTTCGAGCATACCTTTGTTATGTTATGACGGCTCGGCCTGCCTATGAAATCGTTGGAACTCATCACTTTTACCGTGATGACAGACTCGTTGGGAGCCGCTTTACCGCCATGACAGTCAGCACAGGTTATACCCTCGGGATAATGAACATTATTTCTGAACTGTCTCACAACACTACCATGACAATGATAACAGGACACATCGCCTTCTGATACGGCAGTGTTAATAGTGGTGATTACAAAGGCGACAAGCAACAACCAGTGAAATTTATTAAGATGAGTCAAACGGCCGCATCCTCCAAGTCCTCGACCGTTTTTCTAAACCCAGATAAGCAAAGTAACCCAATATCACCACTTCAAACTTACAATGCCTTGCTATTTATGCTTTTTGAAATTTTTCCATAACTGTTATGTTCTAGAGGTAATCTGCCCCAGAAAACATCCTCGGGCGTCTGAAGATGCCACTTCACAAGGTTGTCATGGAAGTCTCACGTTTTACCGGGTAATCGTGTTATTCAGGGCAAAAACAGGGTTGGTTGTATGGCGCCGAGGGGGGGATTCGAACTCCCGAGGGGCGGATGCCCCACAAGCTCTCCAGGCTTGCGCCTTAGCCGCTAGACTACCTCGGCATGGGTTTTTAATTGGGGTTTTTGTGGAAAAAGTTTACCCTTGAGGAGGAGGGGTGAGAAGTATTTTTTGATGGGTGTGTTGCATTTTGTGCAGGTTATTATTAGCCAGTCTCCTTTTTTTTCCTGGTGGTAGTGGTCGAAGAGGGATGCTTCGCAGTTGGGGCAGATTTCGTATTTTTTGAAGTAGTGGTTGTAGAATTCCGGGTTTTTTTCTAGCCAGGTCAGGACCTGGTGGAGTCTCTGGAGGTATTTTTGTCTGGGGGTTTCGGTCTGGAGTTCTGTTTTTATTTTTTCTTTGAGTTGCTTTATCTGGTTTTGTGTGTGGCGGCGGATGCGCTGGTAGTTGGTGGTGTATTTTTTTGTGTTTTCCAGGTATTTGAGGTAGCTTTTGCGGTTTTTTGTGCTTTCGTATTTTAGGGTGCGGAGGAAGTATTCGCTCATTAGGTCTTCCAGGAGGTCTGAACAGCTGGTGCAGATGTTGTATTCTTCGTAGTTTCTGGTGTCCTGGTCTCCGTTACAGATTAGACATTTTGTTGTTTGCATGTTTTTATCCCACTATTACGGGTTTTGTGGCCTCCCGGGTGAACATGATGGGGTAGATGTTCAGTACGGATAGGAGGTCGCCTTTTCTTATTTCTCCTGATTCTTGGCCGATTACATAGGCGGTGTCTATTAGCCGGTCGGTTTCTATGGGGGCGGGTCCTTTTTTTGAGGCTACTTTTAGTACTGAGACGATGGCGTGGTGGCTGAAGGCGCAGGGTACTGCTAGCATGTCTCGTTGGATTTCTATTTCTTTGACTTTCACTTTTTCAAGTTTGCCGGCTCCTATTGTGAGGTTTTCGTCTGCGATTACCATTTCCCATTTTGCCCTGGTGGCGATAGTAAATTCGTAGGGTGCTGCCTCTACTTTTTTTACTTTGTCGGCCCCTGAAACAATATTCACAATTTCACTCATGTTTAACCCACCTGTAGCTGCTAGATTGTTCTAAGTACTACTTAAATATTATCATCTTTAATCGTTACAATTAGTTTAATTCCATGATTTTGTGGTTATTCTTCATGTAGTTAATTCATCCCCTCAGACTACCTTACTACTGAAATTGATGAAGTACGTTAAAAAGACTTACATTTAGGATTTACCTGCGGAAAAGAGAAAAACTTTTGTTAGATTAGAGGTGTGGAAGCTTTTTATGGTTCGTAAAATTTTAATTATCACTCTTGTAATCTCCTCACTGGTGCTGATGGCGTCTGCAGGTGAGGTCTCTTTTAACAACTGGTCTTATGATGTCACAGTTATGGATAACGGCACGGTGGACGGTGTCATGCGCATCTCCCTTGTAAACAGTGGAGACACACCGGTGGATGGCTTCTATTTTGTGGTTCCGGCCACCAGTGTCAGGATAATCTATGATTTCGAGCACACCGTGAGCTTCAGGGGTCTTACTGCCCAGACCGAGAAAACCCAGGACGGAGTCACGGTCAGGGTGAATTTCAACGATTCCCTTGAGCCTGAAAATACCTGGAGCGGTAGAATCGGCTTCCAGGCAGAGGGCTGGGCAGTGAAAGGTGAACAAGATTATTACATAGAGATTCCGGTGGAAATCCCAAAGGTCCTCACCCCCACCGGAGAGGTCACAGCAGAGCTCCCAGGCGAGGATATTACATCCCGCATCTACCTGCCAAGCAATTTCGAGGTAGTCCTGGCCACTCCCAAACCCCACAACATTCTCTTCCGCTACTCCCACCGATTCCCCGACTCCAGGATGATAGTGACATATTTTCCCCCCACAGGCTCCAGGTTCGGGGGGAACCTGAAACCAGGAGACAAAATCAAAATCAAAGCCGTCTTCAACGAAAACCTGGAAAAAATTGTCAAAGTCAACGACCGGCTGACACAGGTCTACAATAAAATACAGGAGTACAAAAAACAGGGCAAAGACACAAGCAAAGCAGAAGAACTCCTTGAAAAGGCAAACAAATATAACAACCAGGACGCCCTAGGCAACTTCTGGAAAAAGAACTATCCAGGAGTCGACCAATACACAAAACTGGCAATGCAAGAACTCGAAAAAGCAGAAAACGCCATAGAAGAAGATAAAACCGAAACCATGACACCGACAGCCGAAAAACCAACCAAAAAAGAGACGCCCGCAACCGGACTGCTGACAACAATCGCACTGCTGGGACTGGTAGCTGTTGCACTGAGACAGATTAAATCCCGGGACTGAAAATGAGAACCGGGCTCCACAACTTTTATTACGGTATGATGACACCCTAGGGACAAATGCTCCGGTAGTGTAGCACGGCCAATCATTTCGGCCTTTCGAGCCGAGGACTCGGGTTCAAATCCCGACCGGAGCAATTTTTTTATAAATCAGACAGAAGTTCATTTCTTCCAAGGTGGATGATTTGGCTGAATACAAATTTATCTATTTAGGTAGGATAAAAAGTCCGTTGGATAGTTTGTTTGGAAAATAGTATGGAAGAAGTAGTAAAGAATAGAAGGAGGTAGTATACACAGTACTGCAGATATACACCAAAAATATATGCAATACGGATATAACTCCAAGTCAGGGTTATATGCGAAGTACTGCAGATATAGCTGGTTATACGTAATCATGGAGGAAGAGCGTTTGGTGGTTATATATAGTAAAAATATATAAGAGTTGTATAGATATGGTGGGATTATGAGCGAAACTACACAGGTAACTCTGACTGGAAATAAAATTACAACGGATGGTACTAGTAGTTCAACATTTATTGACAACATGAGTTTACCTATACATAGGTGGTATCGCTATTCTGCAGGTTTCTCTGCAGAGTGGGTGAGGGAAGAGATTAGAAGAGCAGGGAATGAAAACATTAGATTGCTGGATCCTTTTGTGGGCTCTGGAACAACGGCAATTGCTGGAGAACAAGAAGGTATAATATCATATGGGATTGAATCACATCCTTTTGTATTTCGCATAGCCAGAGCAAAAACTTTCTGGAGGGTGGATTATAACCGATTTGTTAAGATTGCAATGGAGATAAAAGAAAAAGCTATGAACAATATAAATAATTCCATAGATGGTTATCCCACGATAATAAGAAAGTGTTTTCCAGATAATTCTTTGAGAGAATTAAATGCCCTGAAAAATACTTGGGAAACTACAGAAATGGAGGATGAATATGTTGAATTAATTTGGTTGGCTTTGGTGGCCATACTTAGAACTGTATCTCCTGTGGGTACTGCCCCATGGCAATATGTTCTTCCAAAAAAATATAAGAAAAAATATTTATCACCTTTTATTGCTTTTCATTCGCAAGTAAAAATGATGGCCGATGATATGCGATACTTTCAGAATCGTCATCTATCTTCCCCCCCAACCCATATATACTGGTCTGATGCGAGAAACAGTCCTGAGATTAAGGATAATTCAATTAATCTTGTAATCACATCACCACCATATACAAATAATTATGATTATGCCGATGCCACAAGATTGGAAATGTCTTTTTTTGGAGAAGTATTTGGGTGGGGCGATTTAAGGAAAACAGTTCGACCGCACTTAATTCCCTCTTGTTCTCAGCATTATACTGCAAAAATTAAGTTAGAGGATATATTAAGGCGACCTGAACTTGACCCAATTCGAACTGAAATTACTTCTGTTTGTTATGAATTAGAAAAAGAACGAGATAAACATGGTGGGAGAAAAAAATATCATTTGATGGTCGCTGGATATTTTGCTGATATGGCTTTAGTATGGAAAGAATTACGAAGAGTATGTACTGAAGAATCGAAAATATGTTATGTTATAGGTGATTCTGCACCATACGGAATTTATGTTCCAGTTGATAAGTGGCTGGGTGAATTGGCGATGGCGAATGGTTTTAAATCATATGTTATTGAAAAGATCAGAGATAGGAATATAAAATGGAAAAATAGAAAACATCGTGTTCCATTGAAGGAAGTGAGATTAAGGGTGGTAGGATAATGGTAACATCACCAGGACATAAATTAGGTCAGATGATAGGGAATTTTTTTGAGAGTTTTTTTGGCGAGATAATACAAAAGTTTGCCCAAGAACATGGTTTTTATTGTGATAAAAAGGGACCTAGACCCGGCATAAGAGGTAATTTAAGGAAAGTGACATGGGTTGATAAAGATGGTAATACTCATGATTTAGACTATGTGATAGAAAGAGGCGGTACAGATAATCATAGAGGAGAACCTATAGCTTTTATAGAAGTTGCATGGAGAAGGTATACAAAGCATTCAAGAAATAAAACAGGGGAAATTGAAGGGTCTCTGGTTCATTTGGGACATACGTATCATACAACTTGCAGTTTTTTGGGGGCTATTCTTGGTGGAGAGTATACAGAAGGCGGAATAAATCAATTAAAATCTCATGGGATAAATGTATTATATGTACCCTTTTCGACTGTTGTATCCGCTTTCCAAACCAAAGGAATCGATTTAAATTATCCCGAAAATGCTCCCGACAGCCAGAAACATGCAATCATTGATGCATGGGAGTCATTAGATGAAAGTGATATTAATGAA
>CAZCCY010000048.1:0-12102 GCA_964497545.1 uncultured Methanosarcinales archaeon
ATGCATTCTGTATAAGCGTGGCTGTCCTTTGTTCTGCGTGTTGTAAACGTTAGTTTTCGTGAACCCTTATGCTGATTTAACATATTCTAAAAATGGAATATGAATTACCAACGGTTTTAGGTGGGCGTTGGTAACCACCAAATAGTCTGGGGGGAGGATTTAAATAGACCTGGGGGGCTGGTTAGAGAGGGATGGGTTTTGAACAGGAAATTGTGCTTGCTTTTAACCGGTTCTTTGGAGAGCATGACATCCGGGGTGTGGCCTACCGGTGGAAACAGAGTAGATATACCAGCCAGGTGGTGGATGTCCTGGTAGACTCTCTTGACCCTGAATTTTATCTTGCGGTGGAGTGTAAGAGTATCAACCTTAAAACCCCGGCCCTGTATTTCACCCAGCACTTTTCAACCGTGTCCCACCAGGGGGGTCAGATTGACCGGATCAGCCGGTTCCTCCATCTATCCGGCCGCAGGGGCCTGCTCGCGGTAGAACTTCGACCTGGGCCTGGCCGGGCTAACGAGGCATATCTGCTACCCTGGAGCGAGGTGGCAGAGCGCCGAGAAAAGGGCGAAGCCGGCTTCAAAACAGCAGAAATCCAGGGGTTCCCCAGGCTCCCCCGGGAAAACGGCAGATACCAGCTCAACCAGGAGATATTCCGAGAGGTGAAATGCCGGTGTTAATACCATATGGCAGGGGCTGGCTGAAGGTTGACGTGGAAGGCGAGGTTGTCTCCGAGCTTGGTGTTAGTCCAAAGCCTGGTGCTGTCAGGGATGCCCTGGTGGATCCTGTTTCAAGCCCCAGGCTCTCCGAGATTGCCGGAAGACATGTGGCGGTACTTGTCAGCGATATCACCCGACCTGTCCCCACCAGCCAGATACTCCCATCCCTCCTCCGGGAGTTAGAGGGCAGGGAGGTCTCGATAATATTCGCCCTTGGACTCCACCGCCGCCAGACCCGGGCAGAACAGGCCCGGATTCTCGGCAGCACCTGGGGTTATCGGTGTCTTGAACATGACCTGGAGGACTGCCTGCGGGTTGGCGTTACAGGTAGGGGGACTCCTGTTGAAATTTTCCGGCCGGTGGTGGAGGCTGACACGGTTGTGTGTACCGGTGGGATTGAATACCATTATTATGCCGGTTACACGGGTGGGTGCAAGGCCCTGCTGCCTGGTGTCGCCTCCCGGGAGAGCATCCACTGTAACCATTCGCTGATGTGGGACCCCTCTTGTCGGCCTGGAAACCCGGGGAGCCTTGTGCGTCTGGACCTGGAGGAAGCAGGTAGGATTGCTGGTGTCGATTTTATCTTGAACACGGTCTCCGACTCGAGGGGGAGGATAATCGGTGCTGTGGCAGGCCACCCTGTAAAGGCCCACCGGAGGGGGGCGGAGATTCTGGACGGTTTCTGCCGGTTAAAAATAGAGAAGGCGGATGTCCTCCTGGTCTCGCCTGGGGGTTGGCCTTTTGATATTAACCTCTACCAGGCCCACAAGGCCCTGGAAAACACAAAACGCGCTGTAAAAAAGGGTGGTAGCATCATCCTTGTGGCAGAGTGCTGTGAGGGGCTTGGAAACCAGGTGTTCCAGGACTGGCTCAACCGGGGTGGAAGTAACAGGGGGAAAGATGATATTAAAAGGGGTTTTGTGATGGGTGGCCACAAGGCGGTGTTGCTGGCAGAGCTTGCCCGAGACTACCGCCTCCACCTTGTCTCAAACCTGAAACTAAAAATCCTTGAGAGGTATTTCACCCTCCACCAGACGGTTCAGGGTGCCCTTGAAACTGCCCTGGCAGAGCAAGGAGGGGGGAGGGTGGTGGTTGTGAGGGAGGGGAGTCATCTGTTACTTGGCTAGTTTTAGGAAGTTTTCGATTATCTTAAGCCCCTGGGGTGTGAGGACTGACTCGGGGTGGAATTGTACTCCCTCGATGGGGAGGCTTTGGTGGCGGATTCCCATTATCAGGCCATTGTGGGTTCTGGCTGTTATTTCCAGTTCCCTGGGGAGTTTTGTTACTGCGAGGGAGTGGTATCTGCCGGCCTGGAAGGGGTTTGGCAGTCCCTGGTAGATTCCCCCTTTGTTGTGGTATATCTGGGCGGTTTTGCCGTGAACCGGTCCCTCTGGGCTGTGGGAGATCCTTCCGCCGAAGGCCGCAACAATGGCCTGGTGGCCGAGGCACACCCCGAGGAGGGGTTTTTTTGTGTTTCGGATTATTTCCAGGCAGTTTCCGATGTCCCTGGGGTTGTGAGGGTTGCCGGGGCCAGGGGAGATTATTATTGCGTCTGGGTCTAGCTCTTTTACTTCTTCGGGGGGGATCGTGTTTGGCACTACCAGGGTGTCGGGTTCAAACCTGGAGACGTAGTCCACCAGGTTCCAGACAAATGAATCCCGGTTGTTGATGAAGAGAACTTTCATAAACACCACTTATTGTTGTATTGTTTTTAGCATGGCCGCCATTTTTCTCTCGGTTTCCAGGTATTCCCGCTCTGGCTGGGAGTCGGCTACGATGCCTGCTCCTGCCTGGATTTGCACCTTTTTGCCTTTTTTTATGATGGTGCGGATGACGATGGCGAAGTCAGCGTCCCGGTTGAAGGAGAAATAACCTGCACCTCCACCGTAGATTCCACGGGGTGTTTTTTCCAGGTCGTGGATGATTTCCATGGCCCGTATTTTCGGGGCACCTGACAGTGTGCCTGCCGGGAAGATGGCTCTGGCTGCGTCGAACTGGTCGCACCCGGGGCGGAGCATGCCGGTCACCGTGCTTTCAATGTGCTGGACATGGGAGTAGCGGAGCACGTCCATGTAGCTTTCCACCTTCACACTCCCGGGCCGGGATACCATGCGGACATCGTTGCGTCCCAGGTCCACAAGCATCACATGCTCTGCCCTCTCTTTCTCGTCTTCCAGCATCCGTCTGGCCAGCTCCTGGTCTTCTTCCCTGGTTTTACCCCTGGGACAGGTGCCTGCAATAGGGTTCACGGTAAGCTTGTCCTGGTGGACAGTTAACAGCGTCTCCGGGCTTGCACCTATCACAGCTGTGTCCCCGAATTCGAAGAGGTACATGTAGGGGCTGGGATTAACCTCCCGCAGCCGCTGGTAGAGCTCAACAGCCGGAGTGTCCAGTTCGAGTTCATAGCGGCGGGAGAGTACCACCTGGAGGATGTCCCCGTCGTAGATGTGCTTTTTAGCCTTTTTCACCGCGGATTCGAATTCCTCCTGGTCCATGTTTGCGGTTATTGTTGTATCCCCCCTCCGGGTTTTTGTTTCTGTTGTTTCTTCTGCTTTTCTGGCTTCTCTGGCGAGTTTTTCGGCTTTTGCTTCCAGTTCCCTGCGGATTTCTTCCAGGGCCTCCTCTTTTTGGATGAGGGGTGTGAATATCAGGTAGGTTTCGCCTGTGAGGTGGTCGAAGAGGAAGGTGTGGGTGGTTAGCATGAACTCGGCGTCCTTTTCCCTGGTGGGGGGGTGGGGGATGTCAAGCCAGGTGTCGTAGACAAGGTCATAGGCGAGATATCCCATCGCACCCCCGAGGAAGATGTGCCTGTCAAACCTGTGGTCTGCCACAAAGGGCAGGTCCAGGGGTATGGCGGCCCGGAGCGCGTCGAAAGAGTCAAAGCCTTCCTGGATTTCACCCTTCAAGACACCACCATCCAGCTTCAGGGGACAGACTTTTTCTGACCTTTCCAGGATGAGGTCTGTCAGGGGTGTGGGTTGCAGTTCTTTCACCGAGAGGGTTCTACCCTCCAGTGAAACCAGGATTTCCGGGTCTGAGCCTACAAAGGAGAACCTGGCATGTCGCTCCTCCTTCTCCACCGATTCCAGCAGGTACGAGTAACCCCTGGGCAACACCCGATAGAGTCCCAGCGGGGTGCAGGATGTCTCGAGTTTCACCGTGAACTGGACAAATGCAGACAAACCTTCAGAATGCACACAAATCACCATCAATGAATAAACTAATACTACAATGAACCTTAACATACCTCATAGTATTTAACAATACCTATAACCCCCCCTCTAAAAGAATTTCGAGGCGAGGGTTGTAGGTTTCACCTCACAGGTCTCCCGGAAATTACAGCCCTTACAGGGGGCATCAGCTGGCCGCTCTGGCAGCACACCCTTCTGGATTTTACGAATCTTATTCCTCACATGAAGCACCGCCCTCCGGTCCTGATACTTTATCACAGCCTCCCTAACCTCCCCAAAAGCTGCATACTCCACAAAACCCCCCTCCACCCGCTCACCCCAAGCCTCCTCCAGGAGCAAGACATGCGCTGCCAACTGGACCCGGTCACTCCTCCACACACCATGCCTGGGCAGATTACCAGTTTTAATCACAGAAGGAACCCGCCTCCCCCCCAGCTCCACAAGCCTGTCCGACACACCAGCCAGCCCCAATCTCTCGGAGACAAGGCTGATATTGGTATCTATTACTTTCAGGTTCTGCCAGGTCTTATTCCCATTGAGCCCCTTCTCAATCTGCGGGAGTAACTCCCATACAAGATGCTGAGCCCGCGTTATAACCTCCCCACTCACCCCGGAGAGCTCAGGATGGATAACATCTATCTCGCTGGCAGTCCGCTCTAACTCTCCCCGGAGAAAGCCCTGGACGTCCTGGGACAAAACAGCCTCAGGATAACTGTGAGCCAGCTCCTTCAAAATAAGACGTTTAACATACAACGGGTTAAGCGGATGGGGACTGTGCCCATGATAATAGAAATAAGGCAAACGGGGACACCTGAGATAGAGACCAATATCCGAAACCCTAACATGCATAAAAACTATACCATGGTCAACGCCCGCAAATCCTCATCCTCCAGGGGCAAGGGCATACTTCCACCCCTCCGCTCCAGTATCTTCCGGGCAAGCTCCCGATAAACCCCAGCCATACCCGAGGCCGGAGCCCTCTCCAGGACCGAGTAACCCTCCCGCTCACAAATCTGGACTAGATCATCCCTGGGGATAAAAGCCAACATTTCACTACCAATCCTGCGGGCAAACTCCTCCACCACCATCCTCTCATTAGGAGCACCCCTGGAATTGCAGATCACACCCCCAAGGGGCATCTCAAGCCTGGCAAGACCCCTACAGATATTATTGGCAGCATAAAGAGGCATGTACTCCCCAGAGGTCAAAACATACGCCTCGTTAACCAGACCCTTTTTCACAGGCGCCACAAAACCACCACACACAATATCCCCAGGCACATCATAAATCACCAAGTCACTCTCCTCAATCACACCAGAAATCTTTTTGAGCAGAGTGATAGCCACAATTATACCCCTACCAGCACACCCAATACCAGGCTCAGGCCCCCCAATCTCAATACACTTAACACCACCATAACCCTCAAAAACAATATCCTCCTCCCTGATGTCAACCCCCTTCCGCATCAAACCCATTATCGTGGGTATCCGCCTCCCACCCAACAAGGTAATGGAAGAATCACTCTTAGGGTCACAACCAATAACCGCAACCTTCTCCCCCATCTCAGCACAGGCAGCAGCCACATTAGAAGCAGTACTCGACTTACCAATCCCACCTTTACCATAAATCGCAATCTGCTTAGACATCAACCCCTCTAATCCCCCTTCGACCCTAATTAAACCCACGGGTCACAAAACATAGCAAAAATAACCCGAGCTCCCAAAAGATATATATACTAAAACATTTATGTTCTGGTATAGTGGTGGTATAATGGAGTTTGTCGAAAAAGTGAAAGGACTTCTAACAAGTCCATCAGACACCTTCGACGCCTTAAAAGAAGACACACTTAGCGATGTGGTGAAATACTACGTTGTAATTGTAGCCATATACTCAGCGTTGCTTGCGACATTGCTTTTAATTGCGTTCAGCTTTGTTAGCTCAATTCTTGAACCCCTTGGAATGCTTGCAGACGTCGGTGTGGCAGGGGCTATTCTGTTTTTTGTAATGTCTTTGATAACCCTCCTCCTAGGTGGATTCCTTGGTGGAGCCATCCTCCACATCTTCGTGTACATAGTGGGCGGAAGAGAGGGGATAGCCCAGACAATAAAAGCTGTTATGTACGGCTCCACACCTGGACTGCTGTTTGGCTGGATACCCCTTGTAGGACTTTTTACAGGGATATGGTCGCTGATTCTTGAGATTATCGGGATACGCCAGCTTCACGGACTCACCACAGGACGGGCAATTCTCGCATTTGTTATACCTATCCTTGGAATGGTTTTGGTATCAGTTATTGCAGCCTTTGTATTCACAACGAAACCACCAGGCTTTTAACCTATTTTTTATCCCCCAGACAGCAGCCACATTAGAAGCAGTACTCGACTTACCAATCCCACCTTTACCATAAATCGCAATCTGCTTAGACATCAACCCCTCTAATCCCCCTTCGACCCTAATTAAACCCACGGGTCACAAAACATAGCAAAAATAGGGGTTCTCATAGAATCAATCGGGGATAGATAGTGTCTCAAGTTCATCAAAATGGATTCAAAGTCATATCACAGAAATCATTGCCACATACGCTACAGCTGGTTACTTGACTTGAATTCTTCCTATTTTCTGTGCCATCATGATACATCTTGTCTGCTCCTGCAAAACACAGAGGACAGAAAAGACCGACCCAGCTAGCTATATCTTCTCTTAGCTGTTTTGTCAGTTCTCTCATCAGGTTGTACAACCGCTTGAAATTCTTCCCACAGAACCGCCTCCAGTCTATACCTCCAGTCTATATAAAGACAAAAGCAAAAGCTTTTGTCCTGAGAAGTACAATTATTATTTGGGCTTGTCATTTTAATCACTTAAACTTGAAATGACCAGTCCAATATTACTTTCCCCGATTAACCCGGGAAGAACCCGGAATATAAGTTTAATACTTGCAACCAAAAGTTAGTTAAAAGATTAATAAATAACAAATAAATAACGGTGGTAATCATGGCTATAGACCCTATATGCAAAATGGATGTAGATGAAAAAAGTGCCCAGTACAAAACAGAATATAAGGGAAAGGTGTATTACTTCTGTGCTGCTGCGTGCAAGAATGCCTTTGAAGAAAACCCTGACAAATATCTGGCAGAAAAACCCTGGTGGAAATTCTGGTAGCTCAGAAACAGGTTCAACGATCAGGGTGATAGACACGAAAAAGATGAAATCAGCTTTATTTTTAATGGCTTTTATAACTGTCATCTCCTCTCCAGTTCTGGGAGCAGACTCCAACGATCCTGGTATATCATTTGATGACAGTACATATTATTTCGCCAAAATCTATGTGGATGGAGCAAACGCCGACTCCAATGGTTTCAAGCTTCTTTTGAGGGCAAGCGAGCGTCATGCAGGTGTTCATTTTCAGCCGTATATTGTTGATGTGGATTTCATTCTCAAAGATGGTGAGAAAACAATATATTCTAAGAAAGTTAGACAGGTCCCTGTAGGAGAAGCCGCAGGCGGCACCACGGAAATTTTTCAGCCGTGGCATGTTGCTCTCGAAGAAGGTAAAAACTACACCGCTATAGCAGAGATTTACTTATATGAAAATGGAAAGGTTAGCTATCTCAGGAGGATGTCAGCAAACTTTACCGCAATAACAGACGCTTCTATCACTGACATCTACGGCGACAGCATCGGTGCCAGCGCCACTGTGAAAAGTGAATCCATGGTACCTCTGAATGCAAAGGTGGTATTTACTTTAAAACAGAATGGCAGAGTGTTAGAGGTGCAGGAAACCAGAGCGCCTTATTTAATGTCCAATGACAGGGAGAAGACAGTGGATGTGCTCTGGAATAAACGTCTTCAACCAGGTGAATATATTATAAGTTCTGAGCTCCGCGGAAAAGAAGTAATCGCCAGGTATGATAAAGCCATCACGGTTGAAAAACCAAAAACTTCTGTACCCACAGCACCACCCACACCCTCATCCACTCCGGCCATCCCTGGATTTCCGGCTTACATTGCCCTGACAGCCTTGATATTGGTGATTCTTGTGCGCAGGAATAAAAAATGAAACTTTCCGAGCTACATGCGGCTTTATTCTATGCAAGGCGAGATGTTATAAAAGATAAAAAGGTCTTTTTATTTATTACGGCTGCGATTATATTCGCTACTGCTAATATCATCATTGTGAACGGCTTCATGTATGGGATAGCCGACGACCTTGTTGACAATTCCATAGAAGCCTCCACAGGACATCTCAATATATATCCCAAGGAAGACGACAGATTTATCGATGGAATTGGTTCTAAGGAAAAAAAGCTTGCATCCCTTGATGGTGTGGTTGCTTTTTCTTCCAGACTCTCTGTCAGCGGTATCCTGAGTTTCCGCGATGTTTCAACCGCAATAAATATAGTCGCCCTTGATATTGAAAACGAGAATAAGGTCACAAAACTTCTTGAGAAACTTGATAAAGGCAGCACTCTGGAAGCTAGTGACAGGGGTATTCTTATTTCTTATCGTCTTGCCGAGGATACGGGTGCTGATGTGGGAGATGAAGCCACGATTATCTTTGAGAACGGTGCTGCTAAAACCTACACAATTAAAGGCATTACTCATACAGGAATATACGAGCTGGATGTTGACACTGTTTTCATGAGCAAAGCCGAGGCAGAAGGACAGCTCGGTTTTGATGACAGAGCATCCATTATCCTTGTGAAACTTGCTGACAAAGATATGGCTGGGGCAAAAAAACAGGTTCTGATAGACGAACTTGGAGTATCCAAGGTCAAGACGTGGATGGAAGAGATAGAGCATATCGTGAAATCCATGGGTGCTTGGACAAATTTCTCGAACATGGTAATTGCGGTAGGTCTTATAGCATCTGCCATCTCTGTTGGTGTTATAATATTCATAAACATGGTTCACAAACGCAGGCAGATAGGCATTATGAAGGCAATAGGCGCAAGCAATTCTTTTGTGTTCACCGTGTTCATCATCGAAGCTATGCTTTTTGCTGTCATAGGTGTGGCTTTAGGTGATGTGCTTGGGTATTATGGTACAAGATATTTTGAAACCCATCCATACTGGGAGCCAATAACCAGAACATGGTTCAGGGCAAGGTTCTACCCCTATATCCTCTACAACGCATCCCTTGTCTCTTTTAGCATCACCATACTTGCAGGGATATATCCAGCCCTAAAAGCAAGAAAGATAGACATCATTAAAGCAATATGGGGATAAGGGCATGGGACTGAAATCCGATATTGGCACTGCATTTTTCTTTGCAAAGAAAGATGCAGGCAAGAATATCAGGGTTTTTGCTCTTATTATAGTAGCCATAGCCTTTGCCACAGCCAATATAATTATTGTAAACGGCTTTATGGACGGCTTCTCAAACTCACTGATGGATGTAACACTGGATATTTCATCTGGTCATGTCAATATTTATCCGAAGGAGAAGGACAGGTATATTGAAGGGCTGGGGATAAAAGAACTAAAGCTTGACAGAATGAAGAACGTGGTGGCATACTCCCCACGCCTGTATTCCAGCGGAACGTTATTTTATAAAGAAAAATCAAAAACTGTTAAAATCATAGCTCTTGACCCTGAGAAAGAGCAAGGTGTAACCAAGATTCTTGGAAAAATTGTGGAGGGGGATACGCTTTCCAGGGAAAATGAAATTCTCATATCATACAGGCTTGCCGAAGATCTGAATGCAAGGACAGGCGGTGAGACCACACTGGTATTCGAGAACGGCAAATCAAAGACCTACAAAATAAAAGGAATCACGCGCACAGGTGCCCAGGATCTGGATGCTAGCGGTGTTATAATGTATATGGACGAGGCGAACAGGGTTCTGGGTCTGAGCGGAAAGGCATCTATAATTATGGTTAAGCTCTCAAACAGGGAGCAGGCAGAGGAATACCGCAATATAATGAAAACAGAGCTTGGGGTGACCCATGTCAAGGTCTGGAGGGAAGAGATTGAGGCAATTGTGGGTTCAATGAATACCATAAAGAAAATGACTGATACGGTTATTGCAGTTGGACTGTTTGCAGCAGCCGTGTCTGTGGGTGTCATAATCTATGTGAATGTCATCTACAGGCGCAGGCAGATAGGCATAATGAAGGCAATAGGCATGAAAGGCTCTTTGATATTCATGGTATATTTTATGGAAACGATGTTTCTTGCAGGGATAGGGGTTGCCAGCGGTGATATTCTTGGTTATCTCGGCACCAAGTACCTTGAGACAATACCCTTTTACTGCCCGATAATACAGGAATACATCAGTGCAAAGTTCTATACATATCTGCTGTATGATGCCTCGATAGTATCAGGTGCTGTGGTCGTGGTAGCAGGTATGTACCCAGCTCTTATAGCCAGCAGGACAAACATTATAAAAGCAATATGGGGAGTTTGAATGAAGATTGTTGAAACAAGGGATCTGAAAAAAATATACAAACTCGGGAAAGTTGAAGTAAATGCCCTCAATGGCGTTAGTATCTCTGTGGAAGAAGGTGAGTTTGTTGCCATAATGGGTCCCTCAGGCAGCGGAAAGAGCACTTTCCTTAATATGGTGGGGATGCTGGATGTACCTACCAGCGGCGAAATACACCTGAACGGTACAGAAATAACAAAAATGGATGAGAACACACGCACCAAATACAGGTTGATGAATATAGGCTTTGTATTCCAGTTTTTCAACCTGTTCATGGAACTGACTGCTGTGGAAAATGTCATGTTCCCCATGATGCTTTCAGGTCATCCTTTCCCAAAAGAAAGAGCAGAGGAGCTCCTTGAGATTGTGGGACTGAAAAAAAGAGCACATCATCTCCCATCAGAGCTTTCAGGAGGCGAGCAACAACGTGTAACCATTGCAAGAGCCCTTGCAAACAAACCCAAGCTCCTGCTCACAGACGAACCCACGGCAAACCTGGATACTAAAGCTACACAGGGGATCATGGAACTGTTCAGGACTCTGAACCAGGAGCAGCACCAGACCATAATCATGGTAACCCATGACCCTGAGCTCGGGGCAAAGGCAGACAGGATAATATATTTCAGAGATGGA
The DNA here is from genome assembly GCA_964497545.1 of uncultured Methanosarcinales archaeon. Taxonomy (GTDB): domain Archaea; phylum Halobacteriota; class Methanosarcinia; order Methanosarcinales; family CAZCCY01; genus CAZCCY01. The sequence goes on from CAZCCY010000048.1 coordinate 10,965, forward strand.
AAGGTGGTGGAGAAATAAATGAAGATAAAAATTAAACTACGATTATAACCAGCAGGAACTCCTGGGGAAGAGGACCGAGGAGGTGGAAATAGTAGATAATACCACTCTAGAAGAGTTCCTTGCCCAGATTGACGATAAGATAATAGAGATAGGAAAAAAGAAAAACAGGGATGTCTCTTCTCTTCGCATGTTAAATAACGGAGAGCTGAGCTGTATCGTAGCGGTCAATAAAGCATCTCCTGAAAACGTTTTAAAGTATAAGCTTCGGAACGGGGACGAGATAGACATCGTATTTGGATTCTGCGGAGGATAAGATATGATAGGATGGAGGGTTGCGCATAAGTTTGTGCACATTTCCATACACGTTTTTATAGGTCATTAAATATCTATAATTTGCACCTGAAGCATAAAACTCTGGTAATATCTGAAGATAAAAGAGAGGGGATGAAAATGTACAAACCGAAGCTACTTCGAGCTCCAGCAGCTCTTCTAAGATATTGAGACCATGATTCCCATCACTTCATGAGCTGATAGGTGTTGAAGGCTAATAATCTGGGTATTTACAGCCCGTTCTTTTCTACTTACTGCTCTTATATCAATCCGAAGTTATCTGCGGAAGAAAACAGAGTGTCTATTATTTTTCTGCTGGAGAGTTCTTTGTAGTATTTTCTTCTTCAGTTTTTATGTTTATAATTATTGTAATGAAAATTATACCTATTTTCATGAGTTTTTCTGTGAATTCTTTGCTTACATAGCCTTTATCCCCGATAATAAGGTTATTATCTAGTTTCTCGGTAAAATCATCAATATTTTCCTTTAAAACCGCAAAATCGTGATTTTCTGCAGTATTAATATAAAACAGGGTTAAGAACCTGCCATCTGTGATACAGGTCATCTTATACCCACAATAATATTTTTTTAGATGAACTGTAGCCTATCGTCTTATCTTCCTGGATTATCCGTGATTCTCCTTTCTTTTTATGCATCTTAAACCTTATAATCTCCTTTGTTTCAATAGGCCTAGCATCAACAATTTCTAGCTCCCCTTCAGACAATTTCTGGAAAATATCGTTTAAAACCCTGTACAACTCACATTCGAGAGGTAGACGTCAATAGATATAATTTTTGTAACTATTCA
>CAZCCY010000049.1:0-2528 GCA_964497545.1 uncultured Methanosarcinales archaeon
ATGATTCATTGAAATAAATCAGACGAACAAATCAGAACCTCTTGAATGACGGATATAACCAAAACAAAAAATAAATATAAAAAAATAACAAGCTCTCAATACGCCAGTGCCTATCCTAGACAACAGTTTACAATTAATTATGGTGGTTTCACTCTTGCCCGGACACACTCCTGGACCTGTCTAACCACCTCCGGGTAATCCCCGAAAACCAGCCCCAGGTCTATCGTTCCGACAACATCAACAACACCAATAGCAGCGATTCCATAGCCTTCTTGGTTTCTGACAGGGCTCACCACCACCGGTATCCCGACATACCTGCCACTTGTGGGGATGGTCCTCACCGTCCGATTCTCTTTCAAAACCTGCTCAAGTACAGGCCCGGTGTACTCAGTGTCAAGGATTTTACCTTTTTCAATCCGCACACCTTTCCGGTTCAGACTGCGCATGGTCACAGGTAAACCTGTAAGCTCATGAAATGCCATCGCTATCGGGGCAAGCTCCTCGCCAGTTGAGTCGGCTGAAATCGTTATTTTCGAATACTCCATAATTTTACCCCTGTTTTCAATCACTGATTCCTTTGTGTAAATAGTTTTCTGGCTAACCTTCTTCCTTATATATATTCAAGCATTGTTTTGATAAACGCCAGAAAGAGCGGTGAAGGGCGTCCTGGCCTGGAGGTGAACTCCGGGTGGAACTGGGATGCCAGGAAGAACCTGTGGCCTGGTATTTCCAGTATTTCCATTCTACTGCCGCATCTACCTGTGAACTTCATGCCGTGTTTCTCGATTTCCTCGATGTATGCCGGGTTCACTTCATACCTGTGGCGGTGCCGCTCTGTGATAGCGGTTTTACCATAGATTTTGTGGGCAAGGCTGCCTGGTGTTATTTTCGACTCACAGTTTCCCAGGCGCATGGTCCCACCTTTTTCTTCGATTCCTTCCTGCTCAGGGAGGAGGTCGATGACCGGATGATGTGTCTCTGACAGCTCGCTGCTGTTAGCATCCCTGAGACCCAGGACGTTGCGGGCGAATTCCACTACTGCTAGCTGCATGCCCAGACACAGGCCAAGGTAGGGGATATTGTTCTCCCTGGCATAGCGGATAGCCTGAATCTTACCCTCTGTCCCCCGCACCCCAAACCCCCCAGGGACTAGGATGCCCTGACACCCCCCCAGGAGTCCCAGGTCAAGTTTCTCGGCGTCAACCCAGAGGATGTCAACCCAGCATCCACAGGCCACCCCTGCATGTTTCAAAGCCTCCCGGATGCTGATATAGGAGTCCCCCAGATGTGTGTACTTCCCCACCACCGCCACCTTCACCCTTTTTTCACGGCTGTTCATCTTGGCAATGAACTCCTCCCACTCACTAGAAGACTTCCTGGGTGTAAGTTCAAGTTTCTCTGTCAGATACCTCACAAGCCCCTCCTGTTCCATCTGACCTGGGACATAATAAATGTCTGGGGCGTCATGTGCGCTTATCACTGCCCGCAGGGGGACATCACAGAAAAGCGAGATTTTCCGCTTGGTCTCCCGGCGGAGCGGTTCAGGGCTTCGAACCACAATCACATCCGGCTGGAGGCCAAGACCTCGCAACTCTTTCACAGAATGCTGGGTAGGCTTGGTCTTCTGCTCCCCCTGAGCGTCCACAGTCGCCAGCGTGACATGGACAAAAAGGAAATCCTCCTCCCGCTCCTCCCGGTGCATCTGACGGATAGCCTCAAGAAAAGGCATACTCTCAATGTCACCCACAGTGCCCCCCACCTCCACAATACAAACCTCAGCCCCACTAGCCCGAGCCACACCCCGAATCCTGTCCTTAATCTCATTCGTAATATGTGGAATAATCTGAACAGTCTGGCCCAGATACTCCCCCTTCCTCTCCTTCTCAATCACACTCCGATAAACCTTACCCGTAGTGATATTATGATCACAGGTAAGCTCCACATCCAAAAACCTCTCATAATTCCCAAGATCAAGGTCCACCTCACTCCCATCCTTCAGAACAAAAACCTCCCCATGCTGGTAAGGGCTCATGGTACCAGCGTCAATGTTAATATACGGGTCAATCTTGATAGCTGTAACACCATACCCCATATTCTTCAACAACCGGCCAATAGAAGCAGCAGTGATACCCTTACCCAGACCACTCATCACCCCGCCCGTAACCACAATATACTTCATAACCCGATTCAACCCTGCCAAAAACTTAAATCTTACTTTTCAATTCCCGCCAAAAGACAAGGGTAAATACAACACCAAAGCCACGCTATTTTTACCTGGCCTCAACTGTCCGCTCTATTCTACTCACCACAGCTTTTAACTCATTAATTTCCCTTCGCATATCCGCAACCTCCCTGTACAACTCCTTAAAGCTTTTAAGCTCAACTGCAACCATCTCAAAGCCACCCCTGGTTATCCCCACAAGCTCGTCCTGCTTGCAGAGCACTTCCTTGATATCCTCTTTCATCTCTTTGATGTCCCCTTTCATCTCTTTGATATCCCCTTTCATCTCTTTGATATCCCCTTTCAT
>CAZCCY010000049.1:2628-12058 GCA_964497545.1 uncultured Methanosarcinales archaeon
TCCCCTTTCATCTCTTTGATATCCCCTTTCATCTCTTTGATATCCCCTTTCATTTCTCGCTGGGTTTCCAGCATTAGTACGCCTGTGGTGGCTATCTTTGAGAGTTGGGATGCTGAGAAGCTGCGGGAGAAGGATTCAATGGTTCTGATTTCACCGGTGTAGTCTTCCACTTCTATTGAGCTTACTTCAGCAGTTTCAGGGAAGTTATTCCGGATGAATTCCACAAAACTGTTGACTTTCTCTTTTTCTCCCCCTACCAGGACTTCCACCTGTTGAAGCTGGTCTCTAAGATTCCTGGCGCTGAAATAAGGTATTAAAAGAGCCTCTGCTTCCTCCATTAAAAAAACTCTGTAACCTACATTGTGAACATTGGGACCAGAAATAATAATCCTCTTTTTAATCTGCATTTAACAACACCACGATTCTAATCTGCAATATTTCTTTTGCCTTCTATTCACAGCCTTGGTGTTGGTGTCTCGGCTGTAAAGAGGTGTAACTTTTATCTAGTTTCAGTGTACAGTTATGTTTATGAGCTGGCTTAAGAAGGCTTTTATAGGGGTCTGGATTGTTTTTGTTCTTTACATTGTGAGTCTTATCCTGAGTAAACGTCGAGTGAGAAATCAGCTCAGGGAGCTGGAAGAGGAATCTCCCTAGGCTTCCCTGGCTTTTTCTCTGTTTTCAGAGGTTTGTCTTCAGGGGGTTTAGAGGTTTTCTAGTTCTTTTAGTATCTGGTTTGCTACTTCCTCGGTGGTGTTTTTTCCCTGTAGGTCTGGGGTGCGGATTCCTTTGTTGAGGGTGTTTTCTACTGCTTTTTGTATTTTTTCTGCTTTTTTTGTCTCTTTCATCCAGTCTAGCATCATTTTGACGCTGAGGATTGCTGCTATGGGGTTGGCCCTGTTCTGTCCTGCTATGTCTGGGGCGCTTCCGTGGACGGGTTCAAATAGTGCGTGGTGGTCTCCCAGGTTGGCGCTGGGGGAGAGGCCGAGGCCGCCTGTGAGGGCTGCTGCCAGGTCGCTGAGGATGTCTCCAAAGAGGTTTGAGGTGAGGATGACCTGGAATCTCTGGGGTTGGAGTACCATGTTGTAGGCTGTGGAGTCTACCAGCATCTCGTTGTATTCCAGCCTGTTTTCCTGGATCACCTGCTGGCAGTGGCTGCGGAAGAACCTGTCAGATTTCAGGACGTTTGCCTTGTGGACGATGGTGATTTTCCCCCCTTTTCCCTCTGAGATTCTCTGGCTCGCTATTTTGCAGGCAGCCTCAGCTATTCGCCTGCACCCTTTCCTTGTGATTAGTCGGGTTGTGGTTGCCTGGTCTTCTCTTGTTTCTTCCAGGCCGCTGTAGAGGCCCTCGGTGTTCTCTCTTACAATTACAAAATCGAATTCCCCCGATTTTTTCCAGGATTTGAAGGGGCGGATGTTGGCATAGAGGTCGAGTTCTTTTCTGATGGTCAGGACAACACTCTTGTAGTCTGGGTCAGGGGGCGTTGTCACCGCGCCAAGGAGCACACACCTGCAACTTTTGATTACCTCGAGGTCCCAGGCGGTGATGGCTGCCCCGGTTTTCTTCCATTTCTCAAGACCTGCTTCCACCATTACAATCTCAAGGTCCGGTACCAGGGCTTCCATCACCCTCAGGGCAGGGGGTATCACCTCTTTTCCGATACCGTCTCCAGGGATTACCGCTACAGAAGTCATTGCCAGTAGATATCCCCCTCCTGGTAGTTTGTCTTGAAAACAAGGATTTTGAATTCACTTCCAGGTTTTGTTTTTACCTGGTGGACCTGGCAGGGCTTGCAGAGGTAGCTGTCACCCCTTTTGGCCTGGAAGCACATGTCCCCGATTTCCAGCTCTGCCTCTCCCTCAAGGATATAAAAGGCCTCAGTTTGAACCTTGTGATGGTGAGGCGGGATCGTGGAGTTCGGGGGTATGGAGACAACCTGTATCAGACAGCCCTCACAATCAAGTTCTTCCCCGCTAAAAAGAACCTTCTTACGATAACTAACAGTGGCCATACAATCCACCTTTAAGGGGGGGGGCTTTGAGTTATAAATTACCCCCCAGGTTTTATACAACGTCTAGTAGTAGGAGTCCTGGGTCTTCTAGGTGTTTTATCAGGGTGTTCATGAACCTGGATGCCTGGGCCCCGTCTACTGCCCGGTGGTCAAAGCTGAGGCTCAGGTAGAGCATTTTGCGGATTTTTATCTCTCCGTCCTTGACAACTGGCCTCTCCTTGATTCTGTGGACGCCTAGTATCGCGGTATTTGGCGGGTTGATGAGGGGTGTGGAGAGCATGCCGCCGATGGCTCCCACGTTGGTGATGGTGAAACTGCTGCCCTTCAGGTCTTCCAGTTTAATCTTCCGGTTCCTTGCCTCCTCAGCCAGCCGGTTAAGCTCGGCTGCCAGCTCAAGAATACTCTTGTGTTCAATGTCCTTGATCACCGGTACCAAAAGACCTTCCGGGGTGTCCACAGCCACACCGATATTATAGTATTTTTTGATTACAAGTTCACCCCGGTCCATGTCCAGCGAGGCATTGAAATAAGGGTGCTCCTTCAGTGCTATCACCACTGCTTTAATGATGAAAGGCAGGAAGGTGAGCTTGACTCCAGCTTTCTCGGCAGACGCTTTCTGCTGCTCCCGCAACTCCACAAGCTCTGTCACATCAGCCTCGTCCATCGCAGTCACATGAGGCATGGTGAAGGCAGAGCGGGTCATATTCTCGGCAATCCGCTTCCGGATAGGCGACAGGGGGACCCGCACCTCCTCACCCTCTTTTTCCACCTGGGGGGCCTCGCTGGGTTTTTCTGCAGCTTTTTTTACATCCTCGTCTGTAATCCGTCCGCCAGGCCCGCTCCCTTCCACCTGGGTGATATCCACCCCAAGCTCCCGGGCGAGTTTACGGGTGTGAGGCGTGGCCAGCACCCTCCCCGGCTTTACACCCTCCTCCACCTTTGCCTCCACCATCTCTACCTTTTCTTCTTCCCCTCCAATCACCGCCAGAGTACTGCCAACCTTAATCACATCCCCCTCCGCTCCATGGAGGGCCAGCACCTTACCCGCATGAGGAGAAGGTATCTCCACAATAGCCTTGTCAGTCTCAATCTCCGCAACAGCCTGATCCCGGGAAATCACATCTCCCACCTGGACAAGCCATTTAACAAGCTGCCCCTCAGTAATACCCTCGCCAACATCTGGAAACTTAACATCCCATGCCACACCAAAACACCAGACCACCAGAAAAATACCCTTAGAACTACTAAACCCTTACGACAAAAGCCCCCCCTTCATTTACAGCCAGACGGGATAAAGTTTTGAGGGGATATCTTTTTCCCCAAGAGCCTCTAAGTTTAAAGGATTGTATGATTGTTGAGGCGTCTCTTTACGACCAGGCAGGGGATAGCAGGGTTAAATGTAATGTTTGTTCCTGGAGGTGTGTTATCCCTGAGGGTAAGCTGGGTTTTTGTCGTACTCGTAAAAATATGGGTGGTAAGCTTTACACTTTGATTTACGGTAGTGTGACAAGTGCTGCTGCTGATGCTATTGAAAAGAAGCCCCTCTATCATTTCCTCCCAGGCACGCTTTCCTATTCTCTGGGGAGTGTGAGTTGTAACTTCAGGTGTAAGAACTGTCAGAACTGGACCATCTCCCAGGTGGGGTTGGAGGAGAGCCGGGTGATGGAGATCCTGCCCGAGGAGGCGGTTAGAGAGGCGGTCTACCAGGGCTGTCGGAGTATCTCCTGGACTTACAATGAGCCTGCCATCTGGCATGAGTACACCTATGACACCGCAAAGCTTGCAAGAGAGGAGGGGTTGAAGACTGTCTATGTTACGAATGGTTATATCACCCCTGAGGCGCTGGAGCGGATCTCCCCTTATCTTGACGCTTATCGGGTGGATATCAAGTCCATGGACAATAGTGTCTACCGGGAGGTCTGTGGCGCCTCACTGGAGCCTGTCCTTGTGTCGGCCCGGTTGGCCCGTAAGTTGGGGATGCATGTTGAGGTGGTGAATCTTGTGATCCCTACTGTCAATGATACCAGGGATGACTTCCAGCGGCTCTCGGTCTGGGTGAAAGAGAATCTGGGCGAGGACACGCCTGTCCATTTCACCCGGTTCCATCCCTTCTACAAGATGGCCGGCCTCCCTTCGACACCGGTGGAAACCCTGGAGCTGGCCTACAATGTCGCCAGGGAGGAAGGGATAAAGTATCCTTATCTGGGGAATGTGCCGGGTCATAGGTATGAGAATACCTATTGTCCTGGTTGTGGTCTGTTGTTAATTGATAGGTTTGGTTTCACTATCAGGAGGTACCAGATAAAAGGCGGTAGGTGTCCTGGTTGTGATGAAAAGATACCGGTTGTCGAATAAAATTGATTTTTGAATGAAAGTGAAGGTTGTTCGGGACCCTGTTCATGGGCATATAAGGCTTGGGAAGCTGGCCCTTGCTCTCATGGACACCTGGGAGATGCAGCGTCTGCGGTGGGTGCGTCAACTTGGCCTCTCTAATCTTGTTTATCCGGGTGCTAATCATTCTAGGTTTGAGCACTCCCTGGGTGTCTATCATCTGGCATGTCAGCTTGCATCCACCCTTGACCTGGCAGAGGAAATCACCGCGGCCGCTCTCCTCCACGACATTGGCCATGGCCCACTCTCCCATGCCACCGAGGCTCTAATCCAGCGCTACACCCGTAAAAGCCACACCCAGATAGTTGAGGATATCCTGAAAAACGGGGAAATAGCAGCTGTCCTGGAAGACCTGGACCTCTCACCTCGAAAGCTAACCGAACACATTCAGGGTAAAACCAGGGCAGGCCAGATTCTTAACAGTGAAATCGATGTTGACAGGATGGACTATCTGGTACGGGACTCCCATTACACCGGTGTGGCCTATGGCATTTTCGACTACATCAGGTTGATCCACGAGCTCCACTTCCATGGGGACAGCCTGGTGGTAGGAGAAGGCGGCATCCAGGCTGTGGAATCCCTCCTCGTCTCAAGGTTCCTCATGTACCCCACCGTCTACTACCACCACGTAAGCAGGATAGCTGAAACCATGTGCACCCGGGCCCTGGAAGAAATGATCGAGACAGGAGAACTGGAGGCATCCCAGCTAAGAAAAATGGACGACCTCCAGCTCTTCACCGCCCTCCTGAACGCCAGCGGCTACCCCCATGAAATCGGAAGAAGACTCAAGGAACGCCGTCTATTCAAACGGGCCATCTATACAAGCCCAGAGAGCATAAAAATAAACAGGAATCCAAGGCACATCGAAGAAGAAATTGCAGGAGCCTGTGACATCGACCCGAAATACGTTCTCGTGGACCTGCCCACCACCGCACCCCTGCCAGAGTTAAAAGCTAAAGTCAAAATAAACAACAACATCATCCCCCTGAAAAAAGCATCCCAACTTCTAGCAACCCTCAGCCAGGCACAAAAACACAACTGGCGCCTAGGAGTCTACACACCAAAAGAATACCGAGAAAAAGTAAAAAAACACGCCAAAAAATACTTCAACATCCAGGAAAGCAGGCAAACAGCACTAGGAGAAATCAAATACCACTGAAAAACCCCCTCGTTAGACCTACAGAAAAACCATCCTGCAATACCAGGCTGCCCAGGTCTGGACGTTTATTTTAAATAAAATTAAATCGTTGCAACCTTTTATGCCAGAGGTGGACGAGGAGATTGTTAAGCTGTTTCCATCCAGGAAAACTGGTGTGGTCGAAACCGGGCTCTGGAGGATCCCGCTTTATTTTGACCGGGCCTTCGGGAAGAATCGGGGGAGTGTAAAGCTGCGCCGATATCTTGTGATGATGGCAGAAAGCGGGGAGTCTGTGGAATCCATGGGAGAGAAAATGATGCAAAAATATCGGGAGTTCTGTCAGCTGATAGAAGGGTTTTCAGAGGATGGAGAGGAGATAAAGAAAAAAAGGATGGAACAGCTTGAAAAATACTTCCTCGACTTCATAGAAGAGGTGGGAGAGCAGATTCAAAACCCTGAACTTCGCTCGATTTTCTAAAACTGCACATATTACACCTCAAAAAGAGGGGGGTAGTCCAGCAAAATTAGTATGAATGGGTCTAGTCTATTTCAGCCTCTTTTCCCTGTTTTTCTTTCATGGCTTTTTCGATTAATTTGCCCTCAGTCTTGAATCCATAGACTTTCGACATTTCATACAGGTCGTTTGCAGCTATAAAGAAGAAAACATAAGTTAAGCTCATGAAAACATATTCAGGGTATTCCATTACAATGCCGTATTTTTCTCTCCATTTTAAGGCTACCATCAGGGTGTGATAGGTGCTGTTAATGGTAAGGGCGATAAGAGAGACAGTAATCCAGGTCACGTATTTTTTAAACTCGCCTTTGGTGAATTTTTTCAGGGCTAAAGAAGTTATTAAAATAGCTTGAACTCCAGAAAAAGTCACAAAAATACCTAACATAACACCTAAAGTCTGAGTCGAGTTCATTTTAAACCACCACTACATGCTACACCACTAATATTTTTCTTTCAGTCGTACCAGGGGGATTTCAAAGATTCTAATCGATTTTAAGTATATATGTTTTGTGTGTCCTATTTAATTCGATTGTTCCTTTTAATTCGGTTGTCAATAGACAAAGAAGAGTTTAGCCAGTTAAGGTGGTTGAAGTTCTACTTTTGAAATTCTTTCCTTGGAAAGTTAGTGGGTGTTTGTTTTGTGGTTCAATATCTTTATTTCTGTTCCGTTGAATGAGGGATGTTTGTATGGTTGATATTACTATTGCTGTTGTTGGAGGTGGTAGGTCTGGCCGGACTTCTCTTGCTTCGAGGCTTGGCAAAAAGGGTAGTGAGTCGGATATTGTTCTTTACAATTCTTCGAAGGGGTTTGTTTTTGTGGATTCGGTGGGTTTCCCTGTTTCTTTTAAGTCTCTTGTTTCGGCTCTTAATGTTTCGGATGCTGCCCTTCTTTGTATTCCGCCTGAGGGTTTTGACGTTAAGGGTGGGGAGTGTATTGTCGCCCTGGATATGCTTGGGTTCAGGGAGGGGGTTTTGGTTTTGACTATGGCTGACAGGCTGAATCCTGGTACCAGGGCTGAACTTGAAAGTAAGGTGGATGCGGTTGTCAGTGGGACGCTTCTTGAAGGTTGGAATAGAGTGGCTGTGTCTACTACTACTTTTGAGGGGATGGATGATTTAAAGGAGAGGCTTGGGGTTCTGGCCAGCCGGTTGAGGCGGAGGGTTGATTCTGGTGTTAGAATTGATATTGACCACTTTTTTAATGTCCGGGGGGTGGGGTGTGTGGCTCTGGGTCTTGTGAAGGCTGGCATGTTAAATGTGCGGGATAAACTTGTGCTGTATCCGTTGGAGCGGAAGGTGGAGGTGAGGTCGATTCAGGTTAATGATGTGGATGTGAAGTCTGCATCTGCCGGTACCAGGGTGGGTGTTGCACTTAAAGGTGTCCAGGCGAAAGAACTTGAGAGAGGCTTCATCCTCTGTGGGGAAGACGTGGAAATTCTTCTTTTAAGAGAGGTGGAGGCAGACTGTAATGTCTCTGCTTACAGTTCTGGATTTAAAACTGGGGATGTTCTTCATCTATTCTGTGGTCTCCAGTCAACACCAGTACGTGTGAAGAGCGTCTCCGGTGGTGGAGGTGAGTGCCATGTCGTCCTTTCGCTTGAAAAGGAAATTGCAGCAGCAAAGGGGGATAGGTTTCTGCTGGCACAATTAAACAATCCCAAACTGAGACTTGTAGCTTGGGGGAGGATTTAAAAGAGAGTATGCGTCTTCTTTTAATTCTCCCATTGTTGGTGGTGGTTGCAGGCTGTATTTCCACTCCCAGTCCTGGGAGTGCGGTGGAATATGAGCTAAACTGGACAGAGGAGAATACCACCACTTTTTATCTCAACTACACCCAGGTAAAGGCAGTTTACACTGTGGATGGCATTCTGGATTTTGGGGTGCGAGAGGAAAAAGTACAAAATCTCACCATCGTCTCTCCCGAGGGAGAAGAGGAAAAAAACTACACTGCTGGGGTTATACCGCTCAGAGGCGAAAAATATCTCAAAATATCATTTAAAGAGCCTTTCACAGGTTTTATCGCTTACACAAAACCCGCCGAGGGGGGTTTCCAGCACTTCGCCTCCAGAAACGAGACCGTCCTGATAGTGCTCCCGCCTGGCACCACCACGGGAAACCGATTCCTGGGGACAGCTATGCCCAGACCAGACACAAGAACCATAGACAATGAGGGAAGAGAAGTTCTCACCTGGCAAAACCTCACCAAAAACAGAAGAATCACCCTCCGGTACTACAAGAAAAACGCCCCCAGATACCTGTTCTACACTGTCGCAATCTTAACCACCCTGACAATATTAGCCTCCCTCTATTATTACCATCAAATCAAAAAACTCAAAAAAATAAGAGAAAAAATAGAAAAAATGTAACTTTTTATTGTTTTAGCTTCTCAAGCTGCAATCTAAACTCCTTCCGATGTCGCTTTTCCTCAACCAAAATATGCTTTAACGTCCCAACAACCTCGGCATCATCAATCAACTCTATCTGCTCTTTATACCGCAAAACAGCACCATCCTCCAGCTCATACTGTCTCTTCAAATAACCCTCAAGACTATCCTCTCCAAAATCAAGCCCCCCATGCTCCATGGAAGGCACACCACCCCTCCTAACAATGAGTTCGGCAAGCCAGTTCATATGCCGCATCTCATCAATAGCAATAGCCTCGGTCAACCTGCTCGGCACACAATCCAACATAAGAAAGGCATTCCTCACATACACCATAGACGCTTCAAGCTCCAGCACAAAATCCAGATTCAATATTTCCACAATTTCTCCATCATCCATAACAGCAGCCATCGACTCATCCACAAAAAGCTATCATACCTCCAGTACTATTCCTAGTATTTAAATCTGAGTATTCACCTGACCGACCTGTCCGAATAACTAACACCCCCTAAACAACATTGAAGTAGAGCATGAACATCCTGCAGAATCGACTCCAGCATTCCAGAGCTCTCCTCCATCTTAGACTTCCAGATCTCCTCTCTGCTTTCCTGAAATTAACAGTTAGAGCAGAAGGAAATCCTTCCTCTCAACGTCTAAAAGCTGCAAAGAGGTGGCCATTTCTTCCCGTTGAACTTTAAACCGTCTCATCAATGGCAACTTGAGCTATTGCAAGCTTCTTTAGCCTCCTCTTAAACCTTACCATTCTGCAATCCTTTGCAAGCTTCTTTTGTCGTTAAATCCCATCGAGGTGAGGATGCCAATCAAAAGGACAGCCAGAGAACAGGTTTTTTAATAGAACGGATCGTGGATTTGTGTAATTTATCTAAAGACAACGCATTTTTTTTAATTTTGAATACATCTTCAATGAAGCTTCTGACGTACTTGAATGATTCCCAATTTGCTATAGCTTCCTTAAATTCATTAACAAGTTTCT
>CAZCCY010000050.1:0-12001 GCA_964497545.1 uncultured Methanosarcinales archaeon
TGACCTGGATGGGGTTAACCCAGCCGAGGAAATATTTGGACCAGGCAGAGAGATGAGCAGGAGAAGAGCCGGAAGGGTCTCCATTCCAGCTTCCACCTCCCATCAAGCCCCAGTCCCCGATACCCCAGGAGGTGTCATCTGTGTCATAGAGGTCTGGGAGTCCCAGGTCATGGCCGAACTCGTGGGCAAAAGCGCCAACCGGCGAATCCTCGGCAAGCATTGTGTAACCCACAGCCATAATACCACTGTCATTGGTAGGATAGCCGAGGGTCCAGCCAGAGCCAGAATTGTTGAGGTAGATTTCCCAGCGGTGAGACCAGATATCATTAGAAACCCAAGAGGACTCCTGGGCTGCTCCTGCATGAATCACAATAAGATGGTCAATAACGCCGTCACCATCGGTGTCGTACTGGGAGTAGTCCACATCCGGGTCGGCTAGCTGCACAGCCTCCCGGGCGAGTTTGAAAATGTACCAGTCATCCGGGTCAGCCTCGTTTTTGTTAGTGTCTATGTCTGTCACATCTGCTCCGTACCAGGCCAGGTTGTGGGAGACAGTGTAGGGTCCCAGGACTGTCCCGTTAATCCTGGTGATGTTCCCCAGGGACACCTCCTTGTAGTAGTTGTTCATGCTGTTGGCCCCGGGTGTGTTGTTGAAGAGGAGGTCCTGGTAGTAGGACTGGGTGTAGCTTGTATTTGTGCTTACGTCTGTGAAGTTTATGAGGATTACCAGCACCTTGAGAGTGCCGTTGACTGGACTGCCAGGGGCAAAGCCTGGCCTGGGGGGTGAAAGTTGTGGGGGTGAGGGGAGAGAAGGGGAGGGTAAACCGTTTCTGATGTTAATCACACTTTTGGTTTTAAAGGTGGGACGAATGTGTTTTTCCAGACCGGCTGGGAGTTGTTGTCCTACTTTCACGCTGCCTGGCACAAGTTTGCCGTCCTGGAGGACAGCGTACTTCCAGTAGCCGTCTTTGTCTTTCAGGATGGTGTAGCCGTCCAGGGTTTCGAAAAAAGCCAGTCGTTCATCGCCAATGTAACGGGCCTGGAAGGATGTGCCGTCAGGTTGGTTTAAATAATGAGTTTTGGGCTCTGCTGGGACGCCCATCACCATTCTCATAAACAAAAACCAGACCAAAAAAATCAGAGCCAGATTTGTCTTTTTCATGTTTTTTACCTCTTTTTCCTGTAAAAAGATGTCTGTATGCTTTCTTTCAGGGTTTGTTTCCACTGTCCGGGGTGTAGCATGCCATCCTACCTCTCATCGTGATTATGATGATTACGATTTTTTGTGTTTATATTTAAAATTTGCGACAGGAAGAAAAATTTAATCAGCTTTCCGCACAAGTTTTGTGTTAGAATGGAATCACAAATTTTGGAGGTCTGAAAGGGTGGAGGCGAGTTTTGTGGCTCGTTGTGCCTGTCTTGGTTTGCTTCTTGAGGTCTCAGCCTATCCTAAGCCTGGGAATGTGGACAGGTTGCATGATTTCCCGGGCACGGTTTATGAGCATTTCCTGGCTTCTGCTGTGGCTGTTTATCCTGTCCTGGAGGAGGCGGCTTTGGGTGGGGGTGGTGGTGTTGGTTCTTTTATTTTGCGGGCTGTTTCTGAGTCTGTGGCGTGGCAGAAGGGGGGTAACACGCATTTTGGGGCGTTTACGCTTCTTTTGCCGCTTGTGATGGCTGCAGGCCGGGTGGAGAGCCTGGAGGGTCTGCGGGGTGAGGCCTGTCGGGTTGTGCGGGCTGCTGGTGTGGAGGATGCGGTTGATTTTTATCGGGCTTTTTCCCTGGGTGGTGTGAAGGTGCGGCCGTTGGAGGGTGAGTTTGATTTGAGGAGGGGTGTTGACAGTGTAGATTTGGGTCTTTTCAGTCTCATGGAGGTTGCCAGTGGGTGGGACCTGGTTGCCAGGGAGTGGGTTGAGGGGTTTCCCCGGAGTTTCAGGGCAGCCGATAATATCGCCCAGATGGCGGAGGAGAGGGGGATACGGGATGCTGTGGTGGGGGCTTTTCTGGAGCAGCTCGCATGTGAGCCTGATACTTTTATTGAGACCAAGGCGGGCAGGGATGCTGCCCTCTGGGTCATGAGAGGTGCAGGTGAGGTTTTGGAGTCCTGGCGGGAGGGTTGCAGGGAGCGGGTTGAGGAGTTTGACTGCCGGCTGCTTGCGAGGGGTCTGAATCCTGGTTCCAGTGCGGATATTATTTCTGCGGGTATTTTCATTGCCCTGCTGGGGGGTTTGCGGTTTTGAGGGTTCAGGATTTCGGGCTCCTGGAGGGTATTAACGAGGTGGTCTGTGTCACCTATTCCAGGGGAGGTGGTGTGAATGCTGCGCCCCTGGGGGTTCATGTGCGGGGTGGGCGGGTGTTTGTGAGGCTGTTTCCTTCCAGGAGTCTTGAGAATCTTCGGGAGACTGGTTTTTTGACTGCTAATATTGTTTTTGACCCACTGGTTTTTGTGAGGTCAGCCCTCTCTTCTCTTGGCCCGGGGGATTTCCAGGAGTCCACGGGGGGTGTGACGGTTTTGAGGGGTGCTGCAGGCTGGGTGCATTTCCGGGCAGAGCTTGAACGTGAGGGCGAGCCTGCTGTCTTTGGGCTTACACCCATTGCCGGTGGAAGGGGTGAATCGGGTTTTTCTGCTGTTAACCGGGGGTTTAATGCTCTTATTGAGGCTCTTGTGCACGCTACCAGGTACCGGGTTTTCCGGAGAGAGCGGGATTTGAGGTGTATCCGGTACTACGCTGGTATTGTTCGTAAGTGTGGCAGACCGGTTGACCTGGAAGCCCTTGCACTTTTATTAGATCTTCTTGAACTGGACGAGGATGTCTCCTCCCAGGGGGAAAACAGCATCTAAAAAAATTTAGCCGGTTTTGTATCATAGTTAACTTCTCAAAATTATACCCAAATTTTTCCCAAAAAGTTTTATTACTTCAAGTTCAATCTAGTAATTGAACATGCCTGAAAAAACGGAGGGAAATGAAATTTCCCATTATTTGAGTGAGGAAATAACCAGGGGGATTCTGGAAGGGTTAAAAGAAGGAACTAGCAGGGGAATTAAAAATGGATTTAAAAAAGCCCTGGAAGACTCTTTAGATAACGGATTTTTAAAACTCAGGCAGAATTGGTACCCCTCCTACCTGGACAAAAGAAAAGTTGCGAGCAGTATTAAAGACAACTTCGACCTCATGGTTAAACCAGCCCTAAAAGAAGACCTGGAAAAAATGTTTTCCAACATAAACGCAGAGGAACCAGAAACACACCTGAAAATAAAGGAAGAAATTGAAAGCGAAATTAGAGAGGTCAGGACGAAACTAAACCCGGCAGCGGATTCAATATTTGAAGGCGTCGTAGACGCGGTTCTCGAAGGAATTAAAGAATGCCTGGAAGAAGTATATGAAAAATATGAAAAAAGGTGTAGAAATTGGAAGACAAACTCTACCAACGGGTAAAAAACCTGGTTAAAGAGGTAACACAAAACCACGTCCAGCAAATAATAGAAGAATCGACCAGAAACACAATTCTAAACATTGAACCAGAAAAAAGAGAGATTTTAGAGGCTAAAATCAGAAAAACACCTGTAGAAAAGCTTGAAAGACGAATCCAGAATATGTCCGACTCCACCGTGAGAGAAATCTTCAAATCAGGTCCAGCACTGGAAGAAATAGCAGTCTACTTTGAAAAAAGCCTGGAAGACTTTTTCAACACGCTTTTAAGAAACCGTCTTCTACCCATCATGATCCTAATAATCGCAGCAGGCCTCATCGCCCTAGCCGTGCCCACCAACAACCCGCCCACCACAGATATAAGCTCCATCACACCTAACCCAGCCCACACTGGAGAAAACATAACCTTCCAGGGCACAGCCACAGACCCTGACGGCGATGAAATCCAGGAATACTGGTGGTGGTCCAGCATCGACGGCTTCCTCGGCAACACCCCCACTCTGACTCTGAACAACCTCTCACCCGGCTACCACATGATCCACTTCAAAGCCCATGACAGCCGGGGCAGCTGGTCCATGCCAGCCATAAAAATCCTTGAGATTCGAACCGAACAGAGCATGCCTTCAAACCCTGAACACCATAGAACATCACGACTTAAAAGACTGCCAGACAGCGATAAACTTAAGTTAATTTATCTAGATAATAGCTCTCCTTGGTGCCGCTATAACTCAGTTGGTAGAGTGCCTGGCTGTTAACCAGGATGTCACAGGTTCGAGTCCTGTTGGCGGCGTAAAATTAAACCCAGTTCTATTTTACATGGGGCCTGTAGCTTAGTCAGGTCAGAGCACCCGGCTCATAACCGGGCGGTCACCGGTTCAAATCCGGTCAGGCCCACTCCCCCCCAAAAATTGTGGCCACCCCTAGTTGTTGTCCCCCAGGAAGGTGATGCCCTGGTCTGTGATGTCAAAGAGTATTGGCTGGAGGTTGATAGGTGTGTTCCTCATTTTTATGATTTCAAGATACCGCTCTTTTTTGTTGGTGTAAGGGTTTTCTACCACCCCCAGTTTTATGGTGCCGTAGGTGGAATAGGCTGCTATCTGTCCGGTGTGTGTGTTCGCATGTTCATCCATGACAAGGAGTGATGTGACCCCCTTGTTATGTATACAATAGTTCAGAGCATCCATCTGAGCTCTGAACTCGTGGGGGCTCATGTGGAGGGCGAAGACTCCGATGTTGTCTATCACTGCTACCTCGCATCCGTTGTCCAGTTCTTTTGCGAGGTCCAGGAGGCTGCACCTTTTGGAGTCGATCTCTTCAATGCCGAACTCGAGGATGTCCTCCACATTCTGGGCGCGTTTCTCATAGACCCGTCTGATGGTCAATAGCCCTGTTTCAAGGTATTCCTGCAGGCTACAGCCAATGCTTTCAGACTGCATTACAAGGTCTTCTGCAATCTCTTCCGTGGCAACATATATGCACTTCCGCCCGTCTATACACGCCTGTTTTATAAAATGGAGGCACAGGAGGGTTTTACCGCTCCCACTCTCCCCGATGACAAGGATACTTCTACCTGTGGGATAGCCGCCATCCAGTCTTGCATCAAGATCCTTTATACCAGTAGACACCCGCTCCATAGAGCCCCTGTTACATCTTTATTTGCTAATATTTTTTATTACAAGTTTACAGCATTCATCCCGGTTTCCAAGGGTTTTTTCCATCTCTACCACCACCCTGGCGTATCTTGAGAAGATACGGGTGAATATGGATCGGGTTAACATGCAGTAGGTGTGGTGGACGTTTTCGCCCCAGGGACACCTGGTGTTTATCACCTCAAGACCCCCATTGCTGGTCTCCCGGAGGGTGAAGTCTCCGCCGATCTCGTTCATTATGCTGCAGGCCGTCTCTCCGACCTGGCGGAGGCTTTCTGGCTGCTCTGGAAGCTTTTCTGTCACGAGTTTTTCCACCCTGGTACTGAGCTGCCGGATGACAGCCTGCCGCCGTTGCACCGGTGCCGATTTCAGGAGGATTGGCACAACATCCGAGAGAATAGTCTTCCACTCCTCACGCATCTGGTAGTAGCGTGTGGCGGTCAGGTCTGATATGGTGCACAGTATACCTGTTGTGCCGCCAGCCCGATAGAGGGAGGTGCTCACCACCGAGGGTCTGCTCCCACCGCCTTTCCTCTTCCATTCCACCTCAAAAGTGTTGTAAGGTTTGAAATCCACTGGTGACCTTAGGAACTCGGAGACAGGTTTACCGATTACCTCATCGGTTTCAAACCCGAGGAACTCTGAGAAAAACCGGTTACAATAGTTTATTCTACCCTTCCCCCCGATTACTATCACTCCTTCGTTCATGGTCTCAACAAGAGTCCGGTATTTACTTTCAGACTCGGACAGCCTCCGGTGCAGCTCTTCCAGGTCCATTATCCGCTTTTTCAGGCTCTCTACCAGGTCCACCTCGGACTCGAAACGGCCAAGAAAACTCTCACCCCCCTCCCCTTTCATCACAAGCCCGACACCGAGCATGAACACAAACATCAAACTGAAAACATGCTCCAACAGGAACCAGAGCACACTCTGGTTAGAGGCCGTTAAAAGATTATAGAGATGGTTCAAATGAGAGACAAAAAGCAGGGCAAAACCCCCACCCATCAGGACCGTCCCGGTTGAACGGGACCTCCAGCCCACCGGCACCAGGAGGTAGATTGCAAACAGGATAAGCACAGCATGATAAACCTCAAACACATGGTCTCCCCAGTAGCCTCCAAATCGCATCCCCTCCTGCCAGACACTAATGTAACCCCTGCCAATAAAAAATGCCAATAGACCGGTTGCCACAAGATCTGCCAGGAGAAACAGGTTAACCGAGTCCAGATGCTGCCTCCACACCACCCTCATCAAGGCATACAATATCAACACCAGAAAAAGCGTGTCCAACAGATGATCAACCACCGGGAAATAGGGCTCAGGCTTAGCAACACCAAACAAAAGCTCGCGAATCCCAAAAAACCCACCGTAAATCGCACCAACCAGCAGCACCGCGAAAGCAACAGCAAAAAACCTGGTCTGCCGGTAGGCACGGCTGGAATACAACACAAACCCGCTCACAAAAAGCACAGCAAAAGGATACAAAAAACTATAAAAAAGCTTTATTGACACAATAACGTCGTTTTCCATGTAAACCATCCTCTCACTTATCCTATCCTTGACAGGCATAATTTACGTAATTACTGGTATAAAAAACCAGTTTAACCACAGTACTTCCGATTCCACATAGTTCCGAATGGTATCTTGAGTCATATTTGTGTTAAGCGAGTTCGGAGTGTTTGAATTCTGCTATAGAGTACTGGAGCTCTCCAAAATATTTATATAATAGCTGGTTTGACTGTTAGGTGGAGGTGGATTGAAAGTGGAAAAATTGAGTGTGAGGGGTTTGGCTGTTGGGCTTGGTGTTTTTTGGGCGGTTTGTATGCTGTTTATTGGCTGGGCGTCCATGTTTGGCTGGGGTGTGAGGTTTGTTGAAATGATGGCATCGGTCTATATTGGTTTTGAACCGACCTTTTTGGGCGGTATCATTGGGGCAATATGGGGGTTTATTGACGGTGCGATCGGAGGGGCAATAATCGCCATAGTTTATAACGCCGTTGTCACCAGGGCAAAATAAGAGGTAGTCAGCCTTCCTGGTGTGCATGGGGTTTCCTGTGGTAGTGTGGGGTAGTAGCCCGGACAGGATTCGAACCTGTGTCGCAGGATCCAGAGTCCTGCATGATTGACCACTACACTACCGGGCTAAGCCAAGTGTTGTGGTTAATCTCAATCTTCACGTATTAATCTATCGATGTCTATCTGGTTATTACAAGGCCGGTTTTCCATTCTAGGAGTTTTTCTTCTATCAGGTGTCGGAAGGCGTGGTCGAGGGCTAGGGATATCAGTCCTAGTGTGAGCATGTAGGCTAGGACGCTGTCCATCTGGTGGAGGTCTGTGTATCTCCAGATTTTGTAGCCCAGTCCGTTTCGGCTGACTCCGAAGAGTTCTGCTGCTACTACGCACATCCAGCCTACTCCCATGGCGATTCGGATGCCGGTGGCGATGGATGGCAGTGCGGATGGGAAGGCCACCCGGCGGATGAGGGCTGGGGGGGTGGTGCATCCCAGGACTTTGGCGCTTTCCACCAGGATTCTGGGTGTCTCCCGAAAGCCTGAGTATGTGTTGAGGAGGATGGGGAAGACGGTTCCCATGAAGACGATGAATCCTGCGGCGTAATGTGTCAGGTGGAGCCATATGATGGCGAAGGGTATCCAGGCGATGGGTGGGATGGGGCGGAGGAGTTCGATTAGTGGGTCGATTAGGCTGTCGAGGGTTTTGAACCAGCCCATGGCCGCTCCTATTGGTATTCCTACCAGGGCTCCGAGGGAGAGGCCGAGGGTGAAATGGTAGATGCTTACGGTGATGTCCCGTGTGAGTTCACCGCCTGCTAGGGCGTGATAGAAGGCTAGAAACACCTGGGTGGGGGGTGGAAGAAAAAGGCTGTTTTCAATGACTTCTGCTAGGGACTGCCAGACTAGCAGAGCTACCATCAGAGAGGCTGTCTGGAGTTTACGTTTACTCTGCATCCAAATATAATTGTTATTGTGTTGTTTTGTTGTAGAGGTCAGTGTTGAACAGGTCTTCTCTAGCTGGGACACTGGGGATGTAGCCTAGCTTGTACTGCACTTTTGCGTATTCCAGGGTGCTCATCACTATCGGGGAGGGGTTGGTGCACCAGGTGCCATCCCACTCTTCCAGGGACTTTTTCACAATCTCTGGGTCCATGTTGAATTTGCTGGCTGCAAGCTGGGCTGCCTCGTCCTTGTGCTCGTTATTGTATTTTGTGGCTTTAATGTGGGTTTTTATTATCTGTTTTACCAGGTCGGGGTTTTCCCGGATCAGCCTGCCGCTCACAAGGAGGACGCAACAGGCATGTCCTGGCAGCATTTCTCCTGACCTGAGCACACTTCTACCCTGGCCTCCGGCTTCAATGATGGCTGGTGCGGGATGGGGGAGGAAGACACCCTCCACAGACCCGGAGTTCAGAGCTGTGATAGCGTTACCCGGCCCCATGGGGACGAGTCTGACATCCCTGTCCGGGTTGAGTCCTTTCTCCTGAAGCCAGGCTCTAAGAATGGTGTCCTGGATAGAGCCTCCTGGAAACGTGGCAATCTTAAGCCCCTTGAGGTCCTGGGGGCCGGTGTAGTTCACCTCGTTGCGAAGCACCAGGTCTGAGCCCTGGGTGTTGACACAGGCCACAATCTTCGCATCCAATCCCTTAGAGATGGCAGTGATGGGTGGCGCTGCCCCTACATAGGCGATGTCCAGGTCTCCTGCCAGCATGGCCTGCATCTCGGGAGGGCCGGAAGGAAACTCAAAGTCCTGTACCTCTTTTATGCCATAGGGTGCTAGGTCTTCCGCCCACCATCCCTTCTCCATCGCGGTCACATGAGCTAGCTGATGGGTGCTGGGCTGGTAGCCAATCCTGAGAACCGTTAGATTCCCCTGACCCTTTTCCTCGAGACAGCCGCTGACCGCCAGGAGGAGTAAAACTAGAAGGGTTGAAGTTATCTTCAAATTCATGAAACCAGATTGAATTTAACCCTTGCAATATATAGGGGTTTCTTTCCACTTTCGATACGTTTATCCTTCTCTCTCCTCTTTTAGGGTTCCTGATGCTCACCTGGCTTTACACCTGGAAACTTTCCCGGGAGGTGTCCAGGGGCAAGGTGCCTGAACACATTGTGCTCGTGCTCTCCGAGGCTGACATCCTCTCCCCCCGGGGCGTTGAGCGGACCCGCAGGTTCATCGAATGGTGTAACCAGGTACAGATTAGCACCATCACCATCTACGTGAGCGTCATACCCATCCGACAGGAAGAGATAATCACCGAGGTCCGCCAGAAAATCACAAGGAAACTTGCAGAGCTTCCATTTAACATTAACATCTACACCTTCCAGGGTGTCGAAAAGCTTAAAGAAGGGTACCCGGCCATACTCAATGTCTCCATTGGATACAACGGTAAACTGGAGCTAGTTGAGGCTTTCAGAGGGATTCTCAGGAGAGTGAAAAAAGGAGAACTTGAGCCAGGAGACATCGACAGTAACGTGATTGAGTCCCACCTCCTGTTCAAGGGCGAGCCAGACCTTGTCATCCGCTCTGGAGGCAAAAATCTCACCGATTTCCTCATCTGGCAGTCAGTTTATTCTGAACTCTACTTTACTGAAATAAACTGGACAGACTTCACCAGAGTAGACTTCCTGCGTGCAGTGCGAGATTACCAGAAACGAAAGAGAAGATACGGGAGATAAAACCTGCTCAAATCTGAAAGTGCGGTCAACCACCGGAAGCGGGCTTTTAAAATTTATGGATAACGGGGAGAGGGTGTGGGTAGGCCGCCTTTTACAGCGACAGGGTGGTATAGGGGTGGTGAAAATTTTCCTACCCACACATCGTCAGGGGTTTGCTTTAACGAGGCTTAACCGTTTCTTTTTAGCATAATAATTATCTACATTATCTACATTATTTACCGGGACAGTCTAATTTATTTTAAGTTTGGAGAGGATTTCTCTTCCAATCCGTGCTTTAACAGCCCTCCAGAGCTCCTGGTAGTTTTTATCTCCTTTTGCCAGTTTTAAAATCGTTTCAATGATTCTGGGGTTCCTTTCCAGGAGACTGTAGCTTACACCTGGAACGGTGTAAAAAAAGCGAGCTATCTTTCCTGCATATTCGAATTCACTGTAAATCTCGTTTTTGATAAGACCATTGTAACTTGCAAGAGACCCCTCGCCCTGGAGAAAGCCAGATATGGCCGTTGCAGCTATTTCCCCACTTTTCAGGGCGTAATAGATGCCCTCGCCCAGGAGGGGGTCCACGAGGAATGCTGCATCGCCTACCAGCAGCCCTCGCCGTGTCACAAGGTTTGAAGGAGTGTCAAATACAGGTAGTACTGCGCCAAATACGTTTTCCTCTTTAATCTTCTCTTTAAGAGCCATTTTTTCAAGGAAACTGGAATAGCAGGTCTTGATATCCTTTATGTTCTCTCGTAGTCCTCCTATGCCCAGTGACAGGTGGTGGTTTGCCTTGGGAAAAATCCAGCCATAGCCATAGGGAACCCCTCCAAAGTCAAAATGAATCCTGCCATCTGTCTCCCCTTTTATTTCCACTTCTCCTTCCAGGAGCACAGCTTTACGCCCACTGGGCCTTAGGCCAAGAGCCCTGGCAGTTCTACTGGTAACACCGTCTGCACCTACCAGAACTCTTGTGAAATAACTGGATTCCCCGGTGGAAACTTTAACAAAATTTTCCCCTTCTACAGCCCCTACTAGTGCTTCCTCTTCCCGGATTCTCACACCAGCTTCCACTGCTTTTTCGGCGAGGTAATGGTCAAATCTATCCCTCATCACCATGTAAACAAAAGGACTCCCAGCATCCACTTTAATTTCCCTCGCCCCCTGGTAGCTGAGAGTAAGACCCCGGACCTCCCGCTCCACCACCTCTCTGAAATCTGGCTCCAGAAACCTTTTCACCTTGGCAGTGAGGCCACCCCCACAGGGCTTGTGCCTTGGAAACTTCCTCCGCTCCAAAACAAGCACATCAAAACCCTGCATTCCAAGCAATCTTGCAACACTCGAACCTGCCGGCCCCAAACCAGCCACAATAACATCATAAACTTTCATATACATCCAGACTGGTACTATCTTTCATCTTTTAATTCCATTTTCCTTTCAAATCCTGCAAATTCGCAGGCTCTACATGACAAGTATATGTGGTATTAATATGAAGCTCTAAAGTAGAGCGATTTATCAGAGTAAAAAAAGGCGACACTGTTTTTTCGCAGTTTAAAGCAAAATCGGCTTAATATATAAAGGACAACTCATCAGTGCAACCAGGGAGGTGTCTACAGTTGAGAGAACTGAACATTACGAGAAGACGTTTCGCAGAGTTGCTTGCAGGGTTAATAGCGTTGCTGTTTACCTCTGGGCTTGTGGCCGGGGTGTTAAAATATCTTCGACCGCCGACTCTGACTAAAAATGCGGCTGCCGAGGAGTTGGAAGTCGCCAGTGTGGACGAGCTCCAGGTTGGAGATACAAAGATGTTCAAGTTCGGCGACAAGGCCGCCATCCTCCTGAGGCGACCGGCCGGCTTCCGGGCATATGGCGCAGTATGCACCCATCTGGGCTGCATTGTGGACAAAGAAATAAGCGAGATGGGCATGATATACTGTCCCTGCCATGCTGGCATGTACGACCCTGAAACAGGAGAAGTGCTAGCCGGGCCACCTCCATCCAGGCTCCCCTCCATCCTGTTGAAAAGAGAAAACGGGAAAATATACGCCCTGGCATGGAAAGACCCAGAATACGTCAAATCCCTGCCCATGTACCAGTAAAACGGCCCAGATTTAAACCACATCGGCCAAACCAGGCAAAGCCAACAACAAATTCACTCTCACAAAAAGAAAACGGCCGTGCGGGCAAAAATCACAAGCAAAAGGGGCATATGTCTGCCAGATAAAGAGATAGCTACTACAATTTGCAAAACAAC
>CAZCCY010000051.1:0-11924 GCA_964497545.1 uncultured Methanosarcinales archaeon
ACACCATCAGTACAATAGCAGTAGGAAAAATCGCACAAAAAGAAAAATGGATATAGCCAGATGAGAAGAAAAGAGCAATGGGAGACTAATATTAATCTGGGCTCAAGTTTAAGGGAGAGCAAGAAACTGAACGTCAATCTTTCTTTCACGTTTTCCGGCAAGCCTCCAGAAACCTGACTGTAAATTTTTTGTATGATGCCGCATGGATGTGGGCGTACATTGCCAGGGTGTTGTGCCTGGTTATACCGTCCATTTTGTCTTTTATTCCGCTGCCCCGTTTCAGTTTCACAGCAAACCTGGTGTCAGGTGGCAGCTCAACGATTTCTGAGTGGTGGAACTCGTGGCCGGTGAAGCTGTCCCCGGTTCTCCCGATGACAGTGTCCTGGGTGAACTCTCCCTGGTTGTAGCTGACAACCCGGGTTTTTCCCATTATTGTTTTGCCTGGGAGTACACCTGTCATTTTGAAGGTGCCACTCGGCATCCTGGCGTCCTGAAAAGTGTCTGTGGTTATGATTTCCTCGGTGAGGTACATTAGGCCGCCGCATTCGCCATAGATGGGCAGTCCCCCGATGGCTGCCTCCCAGATTTCCTCCCGCATTCTGTGGTTTGCCTCAAGTTCTTTTACGAATAACTCAGGGTACCCGCCTCCCAGGTAGAGGCCGCTAATGCCATCTGGAATCCCCTGGTCATGGATGGGGCTGAAGAAAACCAGCTCTGCACCCTGGAGCCGGAGAAGGTCCAGGTTGTCCGCGTAATAGAAGTTAAAAGCCTCGTCAAGGGCCACCCCAATTTTTGTCTTTTTTCTGACCTCTGGCTCCCTGTAAAGTCTGGGGGGTGGAGGTTCCAGTGGGGGTGCCTTTTTGGATATCTCGAGGAGTTTTTCCAGGTCCAGGTTTTCCTGTATTTTCTCCTGGATGTAGCGTATCCTGTCCTGGAAATCCTCTGTCTTCCTGCGGCCTTCCAGGGCTGGGACGAGTCCCAGGTGGCGCATCCCGATTTTCATGGAGCTGTCCCGGTGGATACAGCCGAGCACCGGTATCCCGGTGTAGGCTTCGATGGCTGAGACCGCCTTTTCCTGGTGTCTCCTGCCTCCCAAGTTGTTGAGTATCACGCCCTCTATCTGGATTTCCCGGTCAAAATCCTGGTAGCCCTGGAGGATGGCGGCACAGCTCCGGGTGATGCTTCGGGCATCCAGGACCATGACCACTGGACACTTCAGGATTTTGGCTATCTGGGCTGTACTACCGGTGTCGCTCAGGCTTTCAAGCCCCTCGTAGAGGCCGCGCACACCCTCGATTATGGCGATGTCTGCACCCTGACAGGCATGATGGAATATCTCGAGGACGGTCTCCCTGTCCATCAGGTGTCCGTCTAGGTTGCGGGAAGGCCGGCCGGTCACCTGGCTGTGGTAGCTAGGGTCAATGTAGTCCAATCCAACCTTGAAAGGCTGGACCTTGTAACCCAGGGTGGTGAGGGCAGCCATGAGCCCGGTTGAGACCGTGGTCTTACCCGAGGAGGAGCGGTCACCGGTCAGGAGGATTCTGGCTATCACCTTCTCCAATTTGACTTTGCATCCTAATGAAGCCTTTTGTTGAGCAAACTTTTATTCTACTCTCCCCCCATCTAGAGGGCTTGCACAGCCATGTTTTCTGTCTTCTTTAACCGACCCCACATTGCAAGAAACCCTCCCATCAGGCTTATTCAGTTGAAGTCTGACCCCTACAAGCTCTCGGAGCGGGTCCCCTATTTCCTGGTGGCCAGTGTGGAGGTGGGGAATACCACCACCAAGTGTATTCTCACTGCCACAAATTTGAAGGATGGGCGGAACTGGCTGGTTAACAAGACCGTTAAGATGACCAGGGATGTCCGCCCTCCCAGGCCCGGGGAGAGGATATTTGGTAAAACCCTGAGCGGTGTCTCCCTGACCCGTGAGTCTATTGCCGAGCTTGTCCGGGACACCCTCCTCGAGTGCCACCGGGAGGTGGGACTGGACATTAAAACTGACCTGGACTTTGCTGTCCGCTCCACAGGCGTGGTTGCAGGTTTCGCATCCCCTGACGAGATCGGCGAGTTCATCAAGGCCCTTGCCGATGGCTGCATGCTTGCCGGCATTCCCCCCAAGAAGATGGTGCCAGCCCTTTCCATCGAGAACATCCCGGCCAAGTTCCGGGATTACTGCTACCTGGACAAGGTGATTTTCACCGGGGCAGTGGGCGGAGTTCTCCCACCCAAAGGTTCCACAGGTGTGGAGATTGTGGCCAACGAGATGGAAGGCGAACTCGCCACCGCAGGCATCAAGGAGGGGGCGAAATGGACCGGCGTTGACTTCCGAAACCCCTGCTTCTCCATGGACTTCGGAACCACCCTCAAAGGCAGAATCACAGACGACACCCTCCCCTATGCCAGGACCATCGGCAACCTCTGCGGATATGCTGGCGCCATCCCTGATGCCCTGCTCAAAGGGACAGGGCTGATAGACCGGAGGTACGGCGCAGCCCTGGAAATCCCCCCCAACACCAGACTCCTGACCTGGACCACCAGGGGCAAACTCATCGAGAGGCTTGCCAGCGAAATCCACACCCTCATTAAAATCGAAAAAGTCCCCCCACAATTTAAAAGATACGGGAGCGTGCCGGTAAACCCAGCCGCCGCAGAGGAAGCTGGCGTAACACTAATCGGATGCGATGTAGGAGTGAACGGCAGCGACATGGACAAACTCTCCAAAACTGGAAGCGAAATCTACCAGGAACACGGCCTCCAAACACTAATGGCAGTCCTCGACCTGGTCTCGGCAAAAATGGTAAGCCGCCTCCTACAGGTCGCAATGGAAGAAAACATCATTGACAGACATACCAGCATCGGGATAACCGGCAGGGCAGGAATCACAGGCAGAAAACCAAACCTAATACTCCAGGAGGCAAAACAATTCTGCCAAAACCCCCGAGAACAAGTAGTCTTTGTAGACGACGGTCTTGCCAGGGGCGCAGCAGTAATGGCAAGGTGCATGAACTCACTGGGAACACCCAAGACACCCCTGGGCGGAGTCCGGGGCGGGAGGTGCGTGATGAAAGAGCGAATCAAACACCAACAAAGAGACAGAATCGAGATGGGAGCCCAGGACCTAGAATGCAATTAAACGAATACAATCCATTTCCTACTTTCAACCTGAATACATTTTTACATCAAAATGATAGCCCGGAGCATATAAATCCTGAGTTAACAACATCGCCTGACAACCACCCCCTCACAGTACTTCCGATTTGGGGTAGTCCCGAATATTTTCAGCGTTAAAAACACTCAAATCTGGAAACACCTTATTGAGCACAGCCAGAATCGGTGAATCATCAGCGATTAAATATTCCACATAAACTATCTTCAAGAGCTTTCGAAGGAAATCCTCAGCTTCTTTCTCTGTGAACTGGGGATATTACTCTGCAAATATTGTTCTTCCAGTTATTCCATCAAAAGCTACACATCCAAAACCAAATACTCCTTTACCCATTGGAAGCCATTTCTCATCAGTAACTACGATTCCTGAAAACGGCAAATCTGCAAGCACCAAACTTATTAAAATTCACCAACACGAATTGAAACGGCCTCTCAATTTCGAAAGCTTTATATCAGGTTCATGATAATGCGTGTCAAAAAATAGCAGGCACTAGGCTTTTACTGAGGGTTTGCATGCCCAAATGTGCCTTTAGGAGGATTAAACAGGTATGGTTGAGTTTATTAGTATGGCGATTCTGGCTCTTATGGGTGCCCTGGCAGCCATTGCAGGGACGTTTGAGGATCTTGAGTCGGATGTGGGCTCCCAGAGCAATCCCAATTCTCAGGTGCAGCTTGCTGCACAGATGAATTTCTTGCATCGAATCTACAATAAGGCGATTTCAGGAGAGCCTGTGAGCAATGGGATGGCGGGTGTTATTGCTGGCTCAGCCACGATGCTATTCCTGGAAAAGGGTTTCTCGGTCATCTTCTCGCTGGTGGTTGGGGCTCTGGTGGCTTCTAGCATCTATGGTGTTTTTGCCACCACGGCTTTTGCCGGTAGAACTGCGAGCCAGCGGCGGTTCAAGCTCCCCCTCTACATGGACGTGATGCGGTATACCACCCCCACCATTATCGCTCATAACTTCATTGCGGTTTTCTGTCTGGTCACGATTTCTTATATCCAGTGGGCGGTACTGGGACATCCTTTCCCGTTGCCTTTTATTGCTCTTGTCTGGGGTATAGCTGCGGGTGCTATTGGCTCCTCGGTGGGAGATGTCCATTATGGGGCTGAGCGGGAGTTCCAGAAGACCGAGTTTGGTGCTGGCTTGAACACAGCTTTCTCTGGAGACATTGTAAGGCGGGCTGAGGCTGGCCTGCGCAACAGCATTGACAATGTCTGGTTCTGTGCCAAATTCGGGGGGCCGTTGACAGGTCTTGCCCTGGCTCTCACCGTGTTTCTTAGCGGCTGGATAACCACGGTCTTTGATTACACCTGGACTGCCATCTGGGTAGGGATTGTGATTGCAGTTGTTTTCGTGGTCCTTAACCGGCTCCTGGAGGTCTATGCGAGAAGCACCTTTGGACCCTACAAGGAGGAGAATGCAAATGCCGCTTGATCCTGCTGTTACCTCTGATGTTGTCTTTAATATCCTGTTGATAACCCTGGGAGGTGTGCTCATCTCCCTGGGTGTACACTTTGTGCCTGTGGGCGGTGCTCCTGCTGCCATGGCTCAGGCAACCGGTATCGGTACAGGTACTGTGGAACTGGCAGCAGGCTCTGGGCTGACCGGTCTGCTTACCGCGAGTTACATGTATGCCAAGGTTCCGGATGCAGGTTTAAGTTTGATCCTGGCAGCAGGCGCGGCAGGCTCCATGATTATGATTGCCAGCACCATGTTCTGTGGCGCCCTGGTCTACACGTTTGGTGTGGGTGTGCCCCCTGCCTCTGCCCAGGTCAAACACGACCCCCTGACAGGCAGCCGTCAGGACCTCTACATCAGCAAGGGGACCCAGGGCCATGGGATACCCACGGTGAGCTTTGTGAGTGGCGTCATTGGAGCGGCCCTGGGAGGTGTCGGCGGGAGTCTTGTTTATTATGTCCTGATAGGCATCTACAATAAAAGTGCCCTCATTTCCTCAGAGAGTACTATTGCGGCTGTTGCAGTGGCCGGGGCCTTCGCCATTGGCGTATTTTATGTGAACGCTGTGCTGGCATCGTATGCTGTGGGCGGGACCATCGAGGGGTTCCATGACCCCAAGTTCCGGAGGGTCCTGCCAAAAGCTGTGCTCTCAAGCCTGGTGACCACCCTGATGATTGGTGTTATAGCTGTGCTGATAGGAGGTATGGCATGACAGATGAGATTTCACCCCGCAGGCTCATGATTTTCGGTGTTGTCTCGGGCCTTGCAGGCATCTATCTCACCCTTTTAAATGGGGTGCTGGATGTCAAGTTCTTCTCGTTTTTCGGGGCACTGGGCGCAATTGGCTCTGTGGTGTGGGGTGCTGAGGCTGTGAAGCAGGTGACAAAATATGGGCTTGGAACCGGTGTCCCCTCCATTGGCCAGCTTGCACTGGGCATGGGGATTGTGGCAGCCATGTTCGGCCTCTCGGTGGCAGAGCAGTACCGGGTGCCCCTGGCAGGGCCCATCATCGCCTTTGTCACCGCGGTGGTGATAGGCAGAATCATAGGCATCCTGGCCCAGCATGTGATTAAAATGAAGATTCCGGTGATGATCCGCTGCATGACCGAGATTGCTGGTGCGGGCAGCCTTGTGATTGTGGGGTTGAGCCTGTCCATCACCGGCAGTTTTGTTTTCAGTGACGTTGTCCGGGCAGTGTTTGACTTCGGATTCATCCTGGCGGTCTTCTGGGTGGGGGCTGTAGCAATACTCCACCCCTTCAACGCATGTCTTGGACCAGACGAGAAACAGCGGAGAACAATCTTCCTGGCCTTCTCCACCGGCTCCATCGCCATGTTTGTCGCCGGGCTGGGAGCACTCCTCAACCTCGGCAGAAGTGGTCTGCCCACCATTGTACTGGGCGCTCTCCTCTGGCTCCTCTTCTACAAGAAGTTCTGGAGCGAGGTCTATCAGGACGCGGACAGCGTGGTTGGAACCGGGCTCATACCAGAGACGGAGGTATAAAATGGCGGTAATACGTGCGGTACCTGAGTTCCGCTTAATCCTCGACCCTGACACCAGTGTACTAGCAAGGGAGCGGGAGGACGTGGTCCAGTATTCCCTGGAGCCGGTGATGGCCCAGCTGGAGGAGCTGGACAGGATTGTTACAGATATGATGAACCAGCTTGGCCCGACAGCCGAGCTGCTGAGCTCCTTCCCTGGCAGGGAGAAGACCTCCTACATTGCAGGCATATTCACGAACTCGGTCTATGGGCTGGTGGTTGGCCTGATCCTGGGCTTCCTTATACTAGTGATAATAGCTGTCAAGGGAGGGTGAAAATATTGGTAGAGAAAGTTAAACCGGCTGAAGGGTGGCCCATTGTCAAGGGAGAATACGATGTGGGAAACCCTGAGAACCCGGTGGCAGTGTCCACCTGTGGAAGCCACCTGAAACCTGATGCATACCTGGCTGCCGGTGCCAGCATCATCGGCCCCACCAAGACCGAGAACCTGGGAATCGAGAAAGTGGTTGCAAATATAATCTCCAACCCCAACATCCGCTTTCTCATTGTGACAGGCTCTGAGGTCAAGGGCCATGTCACCGGTGATGCCATCGTGAAACTCCATGCCAACGGTATCAAAGACAACAGAATCGTGGATGCAGTAGGCGCGATACCCTACATTGAAAACCTCACCGAGGAAGCCATCAAACGGTTCCAGGACCAGGTTGAATGCATCAACATGATTGGCACCGAGGACGAGGCAACTATTACCAGTAAAATCAAGGAACTAGCAGCCAGGGACCCAGGGGCCTACCCTGAGGAGCCCATGATAGTCCAGGTGG
Source organism: uncultured Methanosarcinales archaeon (assembly GCA_964497545.1). Classification (GTDB taxonomy): domain Archaea; phylum Halobacteriota; class Methanosarcinia; order Methanosarcinales; family CAZCCY01; genus CAZCCY01. The sequence goes on from CAZCCY010000051.1 coordinate 6,952, forward strand.
CAGAAGAGGGAGAGGAAGAGGAAGAAGAGGGTGGAATCAAACCCATGTCTGCAGAGCTTGCCCAGATTCAGATGCGAATCCGTGCACTGCAGGCAGGGACCACCGAGATAGGAGACCTAAACAAGCTCATGTCAGGAATCTATGCAGGCAAAATCGAGGGGATAATGATAGGTCTTATCATCACCCTGGCATTTCTAGGCCTGCTTATACTGGGAGGCTAGAATTCTATGGAAGAAGAACAACAGACCGCTGAGGAGGTCTATGACCAGGGCGTTCCAATGGTGATAACACCCTACATGACGGTGTTTGAGGGGCTTGTGGAAGACATAAGATACCGGGGCCAGCTCATAGCCCGAAACCAGAAGCTCGACTCTGGTGTGAGTGCAACCACCATTGCAGGCTTCACCCTTGGACTGGTCTTTGCTCTGGCCCTGACCCTGCTGCCCCTGGTAGGGAGGTGAAAAGTGGAATGGAGAAAATTCCAAGTGTAATTGTGAACCCTGAAGAATACCGGCAGGTAATGGCGAAACTCGATAAAATCGAGGAGAAACTCGAGTTCACCAGGAGCGAAATATACCAGAGATACGGTAAACAAATCGGCAGGGAGATCGGCATCCTCTATGGGGTGACCGCAGCCCTTGTGATAATACTGGCATACCTCCTCCTGCTCATCTCACCAGCAATACCTAATATGCAATCCTACCTGGAGGCTGTCATTAGAGAATTACTCAAATAGAGGTGAAACGATGTTTAAATATGATAAAAGTCAGACTGTGTTCGAGTTCGGTAAAATCAAGGTGGGCGGCCAGCCTGGGGAGTATCCCACCGTCCTGGTCAGCACCATGTTCTATGCCAGACACAAAATAGTCTCAGACGAAGACAAAGGAATCTTCGACAAAGACAAGGCAGAGGAACTATGGAAAATCCAGGAGGAGATGGGAGACATAACCGGCCTCCCCTACTTCAACCAGATAGTGGGCGAAACACCAGAGTCCATAAAGAGGTACATTGAATGGTTTGTAGATATCTGTGATGACATACCCTTTCTCATTGACTCCTCAGCCGGAGATGTCCGGGCAGCAGCAGCAACCTATGTCAGCGAAATCGGGGTTGCAGATCGGGCCATCCACAACTCCATCAACGCCAGCATAGGAGAAGCAGAAATAAACGCAATAAAAGAAAGCGACATGGACTCAGCCATCATCCTAGCCTTCAACGCCACCGACCCCAGTGTGAAAGGCAAAATGGAGATTCTGGAGACCGGAGGCACTGGCCAGGAGAAAGGGATGCTCACCATCGGAGAGGAATGCGGCATCACCAGGCCCCTTATCGACGTAGCAGCCACACCCCTCGGAGCAGGTTCTGGCGCTACCATGAGATGTGTGATGGCGGTGAAAGGCAAACTCGGCCTACCAGCTGGAGGCGGCTTCCACAACATGGCCAGCGCCTGGGACTGGATGAAAAAATACAAAAAAGAAAACCGCGACGCATACCCGCCGGTGGACATCGGCACCAACCTGGTAGCCCAGGCCCTCGGGGCAGACTTCCTCCTCTACGGCCCCATAGAAAACGCAACCAAAGTATTCCCCGCGGTAGCCATGGTAGACATCATGCTGGCAGAAACCGCACACGACCTCAACATCGAAACCAAAACCGAGGATCACCCCATAAACAAGCTAGTCTAAACACAACTCTCCATTTTCCTTCTTTTTTATAGTCATTCTCTTAATTTTCTGCATTAATGAACTTAATTTGCAGTATTTTATCAATTACAGTAAAAAATTAATAATTATTTAAATTTGGGATGAACCAGGATGTTTGTACTGTGGAAAGTTAAACTCCTCTTTTCCCTCCGTTTTCACTCCAAGTTCTAACTCTTTTTTAACATCTCTCTTAAATGGCAAATCTAAAGCTAGTCTAAGAATAAAATTACCATGTCCTGCTATTATTTTTTTAAGCTTAAGCTTTTTTAGGATGTCTCGAAGATCTAAGAGAGTATAATACGAGATTACAAGTAGCGGCTCATCAAAGAATTTGTATTCAAAACTTGCAACATCCCTTGTTTCTGCTATTTTCTCCTTAACTTCAAAAACCCTTTTTTCCTTTGTTATCAATTCCACTTTCGCTTTTCTTGCCTTGCTCAAGTTAGCTTGTAAATATCCTCCAAACCCGTTTTCAATTAGACTGACCCTTAATTCTGCAAAATCTTCCTGGGTAGAAACACTTAAAGTCTCTTGGGGAAACTCCAACCTATAGCTTGGCAGAGCGTAGAGAATTACAACATCTTTAAACTCTTCATCCAGAACTCTAACTCCCGGCAAGTATATCTTTCCAGAGCCGTCTTTGGCTATTGCAAGAAAAAAAGGTTTAACTTCTAAAGTTACCTCTGCTGTTTCCATTTCTCTATGAGATATGAACTCCGCAAGGACATCATAACTACTGCTTCTACCACTAGAATGCCACTTCCCAGTAGCTTCAAGGTATCCTTCCTCAACTTTTAATGGCTTTGGAAAGGTCAGTTTGTCTTCGTAGATATTAACGTTGCTAATAAACTTCTTAACTTTCTTGGCTGAATTATAGGAGGTGATGAGGACCCAAATGCCTCCCAATAAAAGGAGAAACATAAAGATTCCGAAACCCCAAGTCAGCATTTCTCCCGTTTCCAAAGCACTATCTATGAGCAGAGGGACAATAACTGCGAAGAAAACAACGCCAAATATAAGCCATACGTTCTTTGTTTTTACAACAAAGACTGTTCTCATAATATCCACCATTTTTATTGCTTTCAAACCTTATAAGCCTTTTTTAGGGAGTTTCAAAACTCGAAAGAGCTTAGAATTCTAAGTAAAGACGCCACAATGGAGAGCATTCTAATGTTAAATCGTCGCTAAAGCATCAAATGTGCTATGACTGCATAGTGGTCTTGATGGCGTGGTGCCAGTGATTTCACGTTTTTTATCTGATATGCCTGTTGCAGGACTTCCAGCTCTTCTTCAAGGATTTTTTTCGGCTCTGCGAGGGAGTTTATGCTTCTTGCTTTAAGTATCAGGACCAGGTGGCCGTTTTTTTTCAGGAAGGTTGAGTTTTTGTTTGCGATTTCTGCCTGTTGGGGCTGGGCTATGTCCTGGTAGATGAGGTCCACTCTCTCTACTATGCCCTGGTAGCTCTGGGGTTTGCGGCAGTCAGCTAAAATGGGCAGGAGATTTTTTCTGTCCTGGCAGATTTTGACCAGGTCTCGCATGGGTTTTCTTGCGAATTCCACAGCATAGACAAGTCCTTCTCTTGCAATGTCTGAGATGTGGCTGGCGGTGGTGCCTGAGGCTGCTCCAAGATAGAGTACTGTGGAGTCCTCTTTCAGCGGTATTTTTGTTTTTTTCAGGAGGAGGGCTGCCAGCTTGCTCCGGTTGGGGTCCCAGAGGCGGTATTCTTTTCCCTGGTGTTTTATCAGGCGTTCTCCATAGACACTCGTTCCAGGTGTGAGGTTTAAGGTGGCAACCCACCTGTTTCCTGCCAGGTAGACGTTCTCCTGGCCTCTGAGGGGGCTGAGGTTCTGGATCAAAAAAATGGGTAGTCTAGGTGCCGCTCACCATTGATTCGAGACTTGCCAGTATTGTCTCATGTGCGAGTTCGGCTGCCTTTTTGCCTGCGAGGAGCATGCCACTGAATATGGGCCCCATTCTGGGTGCACCGTAGGTAGAGGTGGCTGCCATGCCTGCCACAATCAGGCCAGGGTAGATTTCATGGGTGAGCTCCACGGTCTGTCTCTCAGCTTCTTCAACCCAGAGGGAGCCGCATCCCACAGGCTCAGGCGCAAGCTCAGCATCGCTCAGCCTTTTCACCAGCACCGAGTCATGACCTGTAGCGTCGATCACAACCTTGGCCTTGAGCGCTACCGGGTCCATGCAGGTCATAAACGGCGGCATGTTTTTAGCCGGGAACCATTGCACCACAACACCCTCAACCCTACCGTTTTTAATTATTAAATCGTCAACGTTTGTGGAGTTCAGGAGTTTGACACCAGCATCACAGGCAGCGGCAAGCATCTTGGAAACCATCTCAAAGGAATCACACACATAGAGGCCCCCCTCTTCTCGCAGTTTTACCCCGCATTCCTCAAGGATTTTATGGGCTGGCGGGGCAATGGTATTCTTGGGCATGAGATAGCCTCCCTGCCACATACCCCCCCCTGCATAGAGATTCCGCTCAATCAGCACCGTCTTGTGTCCAAGCTCGGCAGTATACCTGGCAGCCGCAACACCACAGGGCCCGCTTCCCACAACAATAACATCGGATTCAACGATATTCTCTAGGAAATCCTCCAAAAAATCTCGTACAATCAACCTTGTAACCTGGGTTTCAGAAGTCATAACAACACACCAACCTCTAACTACTAAAACAATGGAGATAAAGTTTTCGAGGAAGGCAGTACTTCCGAATAGCCCTACTTCCGAGTGAATAAAATATTTTGAAAATTGATATGTGAGGTCATGATAACGAATATTAATATAATGGCCATGACCTCAGAGCTGATTGAGTAGGACAAGCATACTGAAGAATCCGGATAAAAAGATACCATCTGCCGATTCCATTCATGACCATACAAATTCAAACAGTGTTGACTATATTCTGTCTGCGTTCAGACAGATTAAATTACTGAATTAAAATCAGCAATCAAACAACGGGATATTAACATCAGAAAAGGGTATAAATCGCTATGCCTGGTTCCAATAGCAGAATATTTCTGAGCACGTTACGAGACTACAATGAAAACAGAATTCAAACACTTCGAACTTGCTTAACACAAATATGAGTATAGACGCTATTCGGAACTACCCCAAATCGGAAGTACTGGATTTATCAGAAAACTAGAAATAGATGGTGTGAGAATCAAAGCCCTCTCTCCATTTGAATTGGAGTGTTGAATTGGAGTGTTTGTCTTTGATTGCTGGTAAATTTAATGCTGGATTAAATTG
>CAZCCY010000052.1:0-1319 GCA_964497545.1 uncultured Methanosarcinales archaeon
AGTTTTTTCAAGAAAAACCACTATGCGTAGAAGGGACCTGCGGAAAGTGGGTTATTGGCTGCCCCTTCTTAAACTCGCATGGTCTCCACTTTTTGTTTGGGGATTGCCCGGTTCCTGTAAAAGTTAACCTTAGGCTGCCAATCCCACTGGGACCGGGGGTGCCCCCCTTTCGCCGGGTGTGGGGCTGGGCAAAGGCGAGGGGGGTGTGAACACCGCGGGGGTTACCCCTGGGTGAGAGTCCCCTTGATTCCCACGATGTATTCTCGGAGTGGCAGGTTTTTACCGGATTCTTTAAGTGCGTCTGAGACGATTTTCATGAGGCCGAAGCAGCATGGCACTTCCATGTGAACGACCGAGACGCCTGTGATTCCGGAGTTTTTGAACATTCTCTTGAGTTTCTCCTGGTAGTAGTTGATGTCATCGAACTTGGGGCATCCGATTACTACTGCATTCCCGTTAAGGAATTTCCTGTTAATACCAGGGAGGGCTATCCCTGCGCAGTCAGCGATAACCACGAGGTCTCTGCCCTGGAGGAAGGGGGCGATTTCTGGTACAAGCATCAGCTTGATGGGCCAGTGCCCCAGCATAGACTCACCAGGCATGGACTCAGATTCAGTTCCAGATTCTGTTCCAGTTTTCACGTTTACGTTCAGGACCTGGGGTTGGGCTGAGGGGCAGGAGACCCCCTTGTGTTTCAGGTGTTCTTCTACTGCCTTTTCGTCGAACTCTTCGACATCGCGCTCCTCAATTGTCAGAGCACCTTCTGGGCATTCGCCTATGCAGGCTCCAAGGCCATCGCAGAACTTGTCGCTTATCACTTTTGCCTTCCCGTTAACTATCTCTATTGCGCCTTCGGCACACGCCAGGACACATTTACCGCAGCCTGTGCAGAGTTCCTCATCGATTTTTATTATTTTTCTTAGCACCATTTTAATTTCCCTTTACTTGGACTTTCTTTTTTCTTTTGCCTTCATGTAGCTGTTGTACGCCTCTTCGCCCACACACTTGACAGCATACTCGCACCATTCAATACAGGAGAGGGCGTGTTCCTTGATTACCTCGGTCCCGCAGTTGTCGCATTTACAGGAATACTCGTTGGTCCAGATTTCAACTTCCTCTCCGCAGTTGGGACATTTGAAGAACTCAGGGACAGGGTCTTTTATTTTTACAGCGCCAGGGCAGAATGAAAGAGTGCTCAACTTTACCAATCCTCGCGTTTAGATTTATCCATTTTATCTATTTTTCCTGTTCTCTAATATTTGATTTTGCATGAATGATTTCTCAAAAATCACGGCTCAAAGCCATGTTATATGGGCCAT
>CAZCCY010000052.1:1419-11759 GCA_964497545.1 uncultured Methanosarcinales archaeon
GCCAGCTGGACTACCACTGGAAAATCTGATGCAAAAAATTTTAAATAAAAAATGCCATAGGTTTGTGGCATGGACGTTTTTGATGCAATCCAGGCGAGGCGCAGCATCCGCAGGTACAAAAACAGACCGGTCCCCCCTGAGGCTGTTAACCGCCTGCTGGAGGCGGCCAGGTTGGCTCCGTCTGCATTTAACCTTCAGAACTGGAAGTTCCTTGTCCTCACCGACCAGGAGATTATAAAGAAGTTACCCCGGGTCTGTCTTAATCAGAAATTCACAGGGGAAGCCCCGCTTGTGATTGTGGGCATAACCCTTTCAGGCAGACATCCTGAGCTTGCCATCCCCTCTCTTTTTATTGCGCTTGAGCATATTGTGCTGGAGGCTGTAGAGCTTGGCCTTGGTAGCTGCTGGGTCTGTGGCTTCCACGAGGAAAAACTTAAAAGCCTCCTCCAGATACCCTCTGATAAAAGGGTGGGTGCACTTATCACTCTCGGATTCCCGGATGAAACCCCTCCCTCAATTCCCAGAAAAAGCCTGGAAGAGATAGCCTGCTGGAACAAATTCCAATAAAAAGAGGGGGTGTCAGTCATGGTGGAAGTTGCGGTGATAATGGGTTCCAGGTCAGATGAGCCGGTGGCCAGAAAGGCGATAGATGTCCTTGAAGAGATGGGTGTGGATTTTGAGGTGCGGGTCCTTTCAGCCCACCGCAACCCCAGGGAACTTGACAGCTATCTTGGGGAGACAGATGCAGATGTTTTTATTGCTATTGCTGGCCTCTCCGCGGCTCTCCCGGGCTATATTGCCTCCCGGACAGATAAGCCTGTAATCGGGGTGCCTGTGAGTGCCAAGCTTGAGGGGTTGGACGCCCTCCTGGCGATAGCCCAGATGCCTCCTGGTGTGCCGGTGGCATGTGTTGGAATCGACAATGGAGCCAATGCAGCATATCTGGCATTGCGGATGCTGGGCGTTATTAGAAAAAAATAAGTTGGATAAAAAGCTATTAGAGGGGTAGAGGTTAGGCTTTTTGGTTTGACCTGGAGTTAAAGGGAGGTGTTAGTTTTGAAAACGAGTGAGAGGTATCCAGTTGTTATACTGGCCGCTGGCCAGGGTCAACGTCTAAGGCGTTTAGCTGGGAAACCGAAGCCGCTCACATCTATTTTTGGGCTGACCCTGCTGGAGCGTTGTGTTCTCTCGTGTCGGGAGGCTGGTGCCAGGGATTTCTATGTGGTGGTCGGCTACCAGCGGGAGAAAATCACCCCCTATGTCCAGGAGCTGGCCCGCCGTCACAGGGTCTCGATTAGAGTGGTGGAAAACCCCGACTGGAAAGAAGGAAACGGCACCTCGGTGCTGGCCGTGTCCAGATACATCCATGGGCCGTTCCTGCTGGTGATGTGTGACCATCTTTTTGACCCCAGTATTCTCAGACTCCTGGTTGAGGCTGACACTGGGGATGTCTGTCTTGTGGCAGCCGATTCCAGGGTTGACCAGGTGTTTGACCTGGAGGATGCTACCAAGCTGAGGCTTCGGGGTCGGGATGTCACCGCGATTGGCAAGACTCTCACCTCTTTCAATGCTATTGATACAGGTATATTCCTCTGCCGGCCGTTTCTGTTCGATGCCCTGGAGAAGGCGAGGGCAAGTGGAGACGGCTCTCTCTCCGGGGGCATCCGGGAACTTGCCAGGACCGGTAGAATCAGGGCTGTGGACATTGGAGACCGTTTCTGGACCGATGTTGACACACCTGAGGGCCTTGAGAATGCGAAACGGTTGCTGCTCTCTGGCACTGTCAAGTCCCAGGATGGTTTTATCTCCCGGCATTTCAACCGTCCCCTATCCCAGCGGATCTCCTCCTGGCTGGCTCGCACGCCTGTCACGCCAAACATGGTCACGGTGGCAAGCTTCCTCCTCGCACTGCTGGGCGCGCTCATGTTCACCTCCAGGGGGCTCTGGACGCTTCTGGCCGGAATTCTGGTGCAGCTGTCCTCTGTCCTGGACGGTTGTGATGGGGAGATAGCCCGGCTAAAATTCCAGTCCACCCGGTTTGGAGCCTGGTTTGACACAGTCCTCGACCGCTACGGGGATGCAGCCCTGGTACTAGGAATCTCCTACGGTTACTGGCAGCTTCACCCCCAGCTCGTGGTCTGGCTGTTTGGCATGTTCGCCCTCACCGGGTTTATCATGTACAGTTACACCAAGAAAGAATACCAGCTCAGATATGGCCAGGAGCTGTCCAACCTTTACAGGCTGGCACCCGCATCCAGGGACACCCGCCTCTTCCTCATCTTTATTGGCGCCATGGTAGGCCACCCCTTTATAGCCATGGTGCTGGCAGGCCTTTTCGCCCACCTGGCGGTCGGCCTGGGATTCCTCAGCCCGGACACAACATTACAGACAACACTCACCAGTAAAGAAGGAGGAGGAGGGGTTAGAGGCTTATGATCAGCTGTCCCTCTTCCATGTACTCTAGAAACAGGTCTGCCACCTCGTAGGATTCAATCATTTCTATCCCATCTATCAACTCTTCTTTTTTGAAGCCTATCATGGCAGAGGCGAGCTCACAGCATTTGAATTTCACCCCCAGTTCCATGCACTCTGCAATTTTACTGTCGTAGTCCGGGCTCCCGTGTTTGTTTTTCTTGCCCAGCAGAATGCCCATAGGCCCCCACATGACCACCAGGACGTCCAGCCCCTTCTTACGGTAATATTTGGCCATCCTGAGAGTTTCCATGGGGCTTGTGCTCTCATAAACCATGTTCTTTAGAAACATCAGCACCTTGGTAACTTTAGCCACAACTCCAGGTTACCCTCTGGCGGTATTTATCTTTTATCTGCAATTGGCAAGATAGATAAACACCTACCTGGTATAGACGGGTGTGATGAAGCTTCCAGTGATTTATCCTGACGTCCAGGCTGACCGGCCCGAGATCCCCATACATCTTACCCGGGTGGGGGTGACCAACGTGAAAAAGATGGTGGAGGTGGCAAGACCGGACAAGCGTCCTATTATCCTGATCTCCACCTTTGACATCTTTGTAGACCTGCCCGCTCATCTCAAGGGGGCTAACCTCTCCCGGAATTTCGAGGCTATCGATGAGGTGCTGGAGGAGGCTATCAATGCGCCGGTCTATGAGATTGAGGAGCTCTGCGGAGAGGTTGCCCGTCGGCTGCTAGACCGGCACGAGTACGCCTCACGGTCTGAGGTGCGGCTTGAAAGTGAATACATGATAAAACGGGAGACCCCGGTCACCGGGATGCGATGTCAGGAGGTTGTTAACATTTTTGCAGAGGCTACTGCCGCCCGCCAGCCTGACATCCATTGGATGGTTAATGTCAGAAAACTTGTGGGAGCCGAGGTGCTTGGCATCACAGCCTGTCCATGCGCCCAGGAGATAATGCGGGACAAGGCCAGGAAGAAGTTGGAGGAACTTGGGGTGAAACCGGAAGTGGTAGAGGAATTCCTTGCTGCTATTCCTATGGCCACACACAACCAGCGGGGGCGAGGGATAATCTCGCTGGAAGTCCATGACAGCCACCAGGTGAGACTTGACAAAATCATCAGGATAATCGAGGATTCCATGAGCTCTAAAACCTATGAACTCCTCAAACGGACAGACGAGACAAACGTTGTGGAAACAGCCCACCGCAACCCCAGATTCGTGGAGGACTGCGTCCGAACCATGGCCCAGAAAATCGTGAACGAATTCCCAGATCTGCCAGACGACACCCTGGTGACCATAAAACAGATCAACGAAGAGAGCATCCACCAGCACAACGCCTTTGCCGAGAGAACAGCAACCCTAGGCGAGATAAGAATAGAAATAAAAAACGCTGGCAAAAACTAGGGAAACTCTAGCACAAAAATATGGACCTGGAGACCCTTATTGAAAAATACCGCCAACCCGAAAACCTGGCCCGCATTCTCAGGTGGTTCTGGCTAATATCCCTGGCAATGCTTGTCATAGGATACACCCTGATGTTCTTCATCCTAACAGGGAAAATAAACTTTAACAGGTGGAAATAATAGTATCGCGAAACCTGCAACATTTGACGTTGCCCAATTCTCTACAGTTCTGGTCCTCCCTGAAATATCGCCAGCAAACTTTTATGTTTTTTACCAGGGGAACTGGAAAGTAAGATGGAAATCCAGGTTCTTGCCCGTTATCCTTTTCTCACCAGTGCAGCCAGGTATGTGGAAAACCTGGACTTCAGTCTCCTGGATGTTCTCCGGGACATGGTTTTCATGGGCGTGCGGGAGCGGGGGCACCTGCGGGTGCGGGAGTCTCTTGAAGCCAGGATAACCCCCGTGGGGGACCTGGATGAACGCCAGGCTCTCATGGAGCTTCTATCTTACCCGGTGGCCCGGATGATTGTGTCCTGTATCAAGGACGGATACCTCATCCGCCGTTACTCGCTGGCAGAGGCAAAGCTGGCATCAGGCTACCTGGAAAAGGAAGATAACAAGTTAATTGTCCAGGTTGCACTTGACCTGGGAATCAAGGTCCTGCAGAAAAACGGGGATTTCCAGCTTCATTTTACAGACTATCTTAAACCTGCAAGGACAATGCAGGACCCACGTTGGAAGCTTGTGAATCGGAGGATGGAAAAAGGCATGGTCCCTGTCAGCCGACGTGAACTGGCCCGTCTGCTCCAGAACACCATCGCCAGCAAAATCGAGAAGAGCCTGCCACTGGAAGTCCCAAGTGGGGTCTGTAAAAGCCTTGAAAACGAGATAAACGACATCCAAGAGGTTCTAGGAGAGAAAAAATCCGAATACCAGCTAGAAGCAAGCGGGCCGATTGAAGCCGGTTGTTTCCCCCCATGTATCTCCTATCTCCTTGCCAGCACCCAGAGTGGAATGAACCTCGCTCATTCAGCCAGATTCGCGCTCACCTCTTTCCTGCTCAACATTGGAATGAAGGTCGAAGACGTAATCCGCATCTTCCAGGTCTCACCTGATTTCCAGGAAGACATAGCCCGCTACCAGGTAGAACACATCGCTGGAGCCACCGGCACCACCTACACCCCACCCTCCTGCAAGACCATGAAAACCTATGGCAACTGTACCGGGGGTGACAAACTCTGCCAGCGCATCTTCCACCCCCTATCCTACTATAAACAAAGACTCAAAGAGAAAAACGAAGAAACAGGGGGGAGGAGAGGGCAAAATAAAAAAGAGAAGAAAAAGAAAAGATAACTTAATACCGGTGAAAATGGAAATTTGGAGTTTTGAGAGTTTGAATGAAGCCTGAGGTTAAAGCCGAGTTAATAGCGATTGGTGCTGTGGATATTGACAGGTCTCTTCTGGGGAGACTCACGATTCCCACTGCGGGCCCTGGCGCGGGTGGGACTGCCTTCTTTTTCAGGTCCGGGGGGCGGAGGGTGCGTCTTGTTGTTGACAGCGGGTCACCCCTACGAGCCGTGAAAGAGGGAGACGAGATTGTTATTCTCAAAGGAGGCGTAGAGCTCGTCCGGGGGGAGATTGAGGAAGAACTAATCCACTGTCCAGGCCAGGCGTTTATCACCATCAGCGAGAGATGCGTCTACGACTGCAAGTTCTGCCCGGTGCCCAAGCTCCAGGGGAGGGTGAAAAGCCTGGAAGAAATCATGGGGATGGTGGAAGAAGCCTACCAGAGGGGGGGGATGAAAGCCATCTCCCTCACCTCAGGCATAGCAGACTCAACCGAAAAAGAGGTGGAACGGGCAGTAGAAATCACAAGGGCACTCCACCAGAGATACCCTGACATCCCCATTGGAGTCTCGGTCTACCCCACCCGGGACTCCAGCCAGAGGCTGAAAGAGGCAGGAGCCACCGAGATAAAATACAACGTCGAAACCATGGACCGTCCCCTCTACAGGAGAGTCTGCCCGGGCCAGGACCTGGACTTCATCCTGGAAAGCCTCCAGGGGGCTGTGAAGATATTCGGCCGGGGTCGTGTCTACTCCAACATCCTCATCGGCCTTGGCGAATCTGACCAGACCATACTAGAGGGAGTCAAAGAACTTGCAGGCATGGGTGTCATACCCATCCTCCGGGCAGCAGGCATGCACCCCCTCCGGCTGGGAGAGATCGAGGTGGAACGGCCCACCCGCCACCGCCTCCTGAGACTTGCCAGGGCTGCAAGACAGATCCTGGACACCCACGGGCTCGATGCCAGCAAAGCCCAGACCATGTGCCTGCCCTGCACCGGATGCGACCTAAACCCCAACACAGACCTGTGATCAATTTGCGTCTTTAGCCCCGTTAATTATTTCTCTTTTACACCCGTACACATAAGTTTGGATGAGACGTGTTTACCTTGACCATGCTGCCACCACCCCCCTGGATTCGCGGGTGCTTGAAGCAATGATGCCCTATCTCACCGAGAAATTTGGGAATGCTTCAAGTCTCCACTCCTACGGTAGAGAGGCGAGGGAGGCTCTGGAGGGCTCCCGGGTTAAGCTTGCCGGGTTAATTGGAGCCGGTGATGACGAGATAGTTTTCACAAGTGGTGGCACCGAGTCAGATAACCTCGCAATAAAAGGTGCAGCCCTTGCCAACCGTAAAAAGGGGAGGCATATTATCACCTCGGCCATCGAACACCACGCAGTGCTGCACACCTGCGAGTACCTGGAAAAAAACGGTTTCAAGGTCACCTATCTACCAGTGAACCAGGATGGAATCCTCGATGCAGGCGAGGTGGAGCGGGCGATAACAGACAAGACAATCCTCATCACGGTGATGCATGCCAACAACGAGATTGGCACCATCCAGCCCATACGGGAGATAGCCGAGATAGCAGGGGAGCACGGCGTCTGCTTCCACACGGATGCAGTGCAGACCATGGGAAAGATACCGGTCAATGTGGAGGAACTGGGCGTGGACCTGCTCTCCATCTCTGGCCACAAGTTCTATGGCCCGAAGGGTGTGGGGGCCCTCTATATCCGTAGGGGGACCAAATTGGAGGTGCAGATGCATGGAGGCGGCCATGAGAGGGGGAGGCGGAGTAGCACCGAGAACATCCCGGGAATCGTGGGCATGGCAAGGGCGGCAGAGCTTGCTGTTGAGACCATGGAAGAGGAGGCGGCACGGGAGACCCGGATGCGGGACAGACTTATCCAGGGCCTGCTTGAAATCGATGAGACCTATCTGAACGGACATCCCACACTGAGAGTCCCTAACAATGTGAATGTCAGATTCAGCTACATTGAAGGAGAATCCCTGGTGCTGGGATTGGACATGAAGGGGATTGCAGCCTCCACAGGCTCGGCCTGTTCCTCCACAAGCCTTGAACCCTCCCACGTGCTCCTGGCTCTGGGTTTGAAGCCAGAGGAGGCCCATGGCTCCCTCCGTCTCACACTGGGCAGAATCAACACCGAGGAAGACATTGACTATGTACTGGAAACAATACCCCAGATTGTGGAGCGGCTGAGGGCTATGTCACCCCTTGGAAGGTGAAAAATTTATGGCATACAGCGAGAAAGTGATGGACCATTTCATGAACCCCAGGAATGTAGGGGAGATAAAAGATGCTGACGGCATCGGTAAGGTTGGGAACCCGGTCTGCGGGGACCTGATGTGGATTTACATTAAGGTGAAAGACGACCGGCTGGAAGATGTGAAATTCAAGACCTTCGGATGCGGCGCAGCCATTGCCACAAGCAGCATGATAACCGAGATGGCCAAGGGCAAAACCCTGGAAGAAGCCATGAAAATAACCCGCAAAGACGTGGCAGACGCCCTCGACGGTCTGCCGCCTGTGAAAATGCACTGCTCCAACCTGGCAGCCGACGGCCTACATGCAGCCATCGAGGACTACCTGAAAAAGAAGAAAGGAGAGAGTTCTGTCAAAGACGATGGTAGCAGCGGTTCTGACAGAGAGGAAACCTAAAAAGACAAATTTAAACCCCACATTCCGTAGGTAGAGTGAGTTTTTCATAATAAACAGTTGGACTTGACCCCGTTTTGGCTCTAAGCCCTCGAAACCATTAAAAACTGGATACTTTGAATCTTGTAACCCCAGCAATGGCTTGTGAAACCACTGATAAGCCCTTTACAGTTCTAACCGCATTAGCGATCATGCTTCATCAACTCTAGATTACCGGGGTGCATCTAAGGCAAAAATTTAAATCAGAAGTAGGTGTTCGGAACTATTGGGTATGAATGAAGATAACTATAGGAGAATGTCGCTTTTGTCTCAATAAAGAGAGCGTTCAAATGAAGAGAGATAGTAATAATTATATTAAATCTGATAAAAAGGATTAAGAAATCATGCCAAGAATGAAAATATCAAGAATAAAAATATTAAATAAAAAAGAAGAAAGAAAAAAAACTGAGTTGAAATTTGAGCCAAAGGATTTTGGTCCAATAAGTGGTGGTAAGATAACACTTAAGCCTCTTACATTATTTATCGGACCTAATAACTCTGGAAAATCTTATGTTGCAATGTTAATTCATTCCATATTTGAATCTTATACTCCGACATTATCTAGGAAATTAGATAGGAAGTTACTTGGGGAGTTGCCTCCCCTTATGAGGGCGCGCTTTTTTATCGAACACCCTGATCTTGATAGTAGGCATTTCCTTGAAGAATTCCCCAAGATGAAAAAAGAAATCGATGGTTTAAAAGAAGAAGAGAAAGAAGTAGAGGTCCCACAACAATTTATAGAAAAAGTAGCTAACAAGGTTTTTGAAGAGATATACGAGAAAAGATTAGGTGATGAAATTGTTCATTCATATGCATGTCCATTAAACGAATTAATCAGGATCGGGAAAAGCTCATTTGAATTAAAAATTAACTTTAATTCCTATTGTGCTTATTTAATATACCAAAAAGATAAGCTAAAGGTTGAAGAATATCCACGAGTGGATATCAAGATAAAAGTCAAGATAGTTGAATTAAATCGTCCTACAATTGCTGATGTAGAAGAGAATGAAAATGAGATTTTGATTAAGATAGATAGACGGCTAGGGGGACGACTATGGGGGGAAGAGGATGAGGTTGCACGCTTTTTAATAATGGATATAATTTTAGATGTGTGTGTATCTAAATTACTGGAAAGTATAGCAATGCCATGTTACTATCTCCCTGCTGCAAGGTCGGGTATACTTCAGGGTCATAAAGCGCTTGCTGCAAGTGTAGTAAAAAATGCTCCGTATGTTGGTATAGAAAGATTAGAAATTCCAAAGTTTTCAGGAGTTGTATCCGATTTTATATTCGTTATTCTTACTTTACCTGAAGAAGAAGGTCCGTTTTACAGGCTTGCTCAAGATTTTGAGAAGGAACTGATTAAAGGGGAAATTGTAGTTCGGACTTTAGACAAGTATCTTCAAGAAATTAAATATAGTTTTCAGGGTACTGAGATTCCATTACATAGAGCATCTTCTACTGTCTCTGAATTAGCACCGTTATTTCTTTATTTAAAATATATTGTTGGACCCAATAGTATTTTAATAATAGAAGAACCTGAAGCTCATCTACATCCGTCAAATCAAAGAATCTTGGCAAAATTTTTAGTGAAATTGATAAGAAAAGGCGTTAATCTAATAATTACTACTCACAGCGAATATCTGATAGAGCAGTTAAATAACTTCATTATGCTTAGTGAAATTGAGGGTAAAAAACGTGTAGAGAAATACAAGTATGACGAAGAAGACTTTTTAAAACTTGATGAAATTGCCGCTTACCTGTTTAGATATGACAAAAAGAATGGCGGATATAAAATAGTCGATGTTGAAATAACCAAAGAGGACGGAATTTCTGATGAAGAGTTCCTTAAGATTCATGAAGCACTTTATGAAGAAACCATTGAACTTCAAAGAGATTTGACAACGAACGTATAACCTGAGGGAAGTACGATGTCATGTCTATTGTTAGCTGTATAAAAAAAAGATTTGCTTATGCAGTCATAAAGAAATGTTCTGAAAGCAACTGTCAATTGAAGCTTAACGGTTTAAGTAACTATATAGTACTGAAAGGTGAAAAAATTTGTAATGACCGCAAAATTTGTGACTGCATTATTTTTAAAGAAAATCATCATATTATCATTGCTGTCATAGAATTAAAAAGCAAGAACATCCGTGCCAGCGAGATCAGAGAAAAATTAACTAATGGGAGAGAAAAGGGATTGATGGTTTTAGAAAAATGCAATGATAATGATACAATTGATTTTTTTCATATAGTTCTGTACAAAAATATTCGCGTTCCAGAATACAGAGTAATAGCTGCCGAAAAAATAATGATTAATGGAAAAAGACATCCCGTCATACTTAAAAAGTGTGGTGAGTCTTTTTCTAAATTAATATCTGATCGCTCATCTCCTTAAGTCATCGGAACAACTTACGTATATAGAGCACTACATTATAC
>CAZCCY010000053.1:0-7001 GCA_964497545.1 uncultured Methanosarcinales archaeon
GAATAGCTAGGGAGGCAGAGGAGGAGAGTGATGTCATTGACATGATAACGAGGGAGCTCGGGGACTGACCAGCCCTCCTTTCTTTGTAAAAAATTTGTGGGGGGGTTCTGTGTTTCCCACTTTCCATCTGGCGTTGAGTTTTCTGCTGGCTTTTATGCTTTCCCGGTATGGCCTGCTGGATGGATGGGTTTTTGCACTGGCAGGGGGTGTCTTGCCTGACCTGGATTTCCTGATTTCCAGGATGCATCGGGGTCTTCCCAGCCACACCCCTTTTTTCTGGGCCCTGGTGTCTTTTGCTGGCCTTTGGTTGTATCGTCCCCTGTTTTTTGTGGGTGTTTTCGGTTTTATTCATGTGCTTGTCGACTCTCTTGACTGGGGTGTGATGGCTTTTTATCCTTTCAGATGGGGGTTTGTGGGGTTTAAGCTCCTTTCCCTGCCAGATGGCTCTGAGAGGGGTTTTCTGGATTTCCTGGGGGTGTACTGGGGTAACAGGACTGTTCTTTTTCTCGAGGCAAATTTAATGGTGATTGCCGCCATTACAGCCTTTATTTTTGAGAGATACCCTTTCTGAAACCCCCTGTTTAATCGTGATAAAACTTAAGTATCTTTGATGCCATCTCTGACAGGAGGGTCAATTGACTGCATTTGCAGAGATTTGGTACGGTGCACATGCGTGTTTTTAAAAAGAGGTTCTAGGTAGAAGGAGACAAGATAAGTGATGCTTAAAAGACAGTTCATCCTCAAGGACTTGGAGAACGTCCAGATAAGTATTGGAGAAATTGTCAGGCCAGAGAGGGAGGAGACCGAGCCTCAGGGGCCGACGCCACAACCCCGGATTGTGGGTCTGAGGAACTGGGATTACAGACTTCTGGAGCGGTATCCACCCCTTTACACCCCCATGGGTGATACCTGTGATTTCTGTGCCTTTGGCAAATGCGACCTCACCGACAACAAGGAGGGTGCCTGTGGCATTGACCTTGAGAGCCAGCAGGCAAGGCAGTCCCTGCTCATGGCTACCATGGGTGCTGCCTGTCACACCGCCCATGCCAGGGAGATGCTGGATTACACCCTCCGGAAATATGGGCCCGAGCATCCCATCGAGGTTGGCCCGAGTAACCTGAAGGCCCCGATTATTCAGACCGTCACCGGTATTGTGCCAGAGGTTATCGGGGACCTTGAAGGTGTAATCGAATACGTGGAGGAAGAGCTGACCCAGCTTCTTGCCACTGTCCACACAGGCCAGGAGGGGTCCTACCTGGATTTCGAGTCCAAAGCGCTGCATGCTGGCATGCTTGACCTGGTGGGGATGGAGATCGCAGACGTCCTCCAGCTCTCCTGCCTCGGGTTCCCCAGGTCTGAGGAGAACACACCCATGGCCGAAATCGGGATGGGCGTGGTGGATGCGGACAAACCTGTGGTGGTGTGTGTAGGCCACAATATCCAGGCCCCAGCATATATTTTGGACTACCTGGACCGGGAGGACCTGCTGGATAAAATCGAGATTGCCGGTCTCTGCTGCACTGCCCATGAGATGACCCGCTATAACCGGAATGCCAAGATTATCGGGCCGATTAGCAAGGAGTTGAAATACATCAGAAGCGGCATCCCGGACGTACTGGTGACAGACGAACAATGCGTCAGGGCAGACATCCTCCGGGAGGCGGAGCGGCTCAGAATACCGGTAATCGCCACTAACGAGAAGATAACCCTGGGACTGCCAGACCGGAGCAACGATGAGATAGACGACATCATCGAGGACATCCTGGCAGGTGCACCTGGAGCCCTCATCCTCGACCATGAAAAGGTGGGGGAGCTTGTCCCCAGGCTTGCCCTGAAAATAGCCCCAATTCGAAAGAAGATGACAGCCCTGCCAGGTGAGGAAGAGCTGAAAAAGCTGATGGAAAAGTGTACGGGTTGTGAGCAGTGTGTCCGGGACTGTCCAGTGAACCTGCCAATACCCGGGGCCATGGAGGCTGGAGCCAGTGGGGATTTAACTCTCTTCGAGGAACTCCATGAGCAGTGTCTGGGGTGTGGTAGATGTGATACCAGTTGTCCGGTGAAAATACCTGTGCTGAATGTCATTGAGAAGGCGTCCCAGCGGGTGATAAGAAACGAGAGGGGCCGGGTGAGAATTGGGAGGGGGCAGATTGGCGACCCTGAGATTCGGGAGGAAGGGCGGAACCTTGTCCTGGGAACCACGCCTGGGGTTATAGCCATGGTGGGCTGCAGCAACCTCCCCCAGGGCAGCCGGGAGCTCTACGAGATAGCCGGGGAAATGCTCGCCCGGAGTTACATTGTGGTGGTGAGCGGGTGCACAGCCATGGAGCTCGGCCTCTACAAGGACAGCGAGGGTAAGACCCTGTATGAGAGGTACCCTGGGAGGTTTGTCCGGGGTAACCTGCTCAATGTGGGCTCGTGTGTGTCCAACGCCCATATTGCGGCTGTCACCGTGAAGGTGGCTGCCATATTTGCCAGGCGGAACACCCGGGGTAACTGGGAGGAAATTGCAGACTATGTGTTGAACCGGATTGGGGCTGTTGGCCTGGCGTGGGGCCCTTATTCCCAGAAGGCATATGCGATAGCAACCGGCTGCAACAGGCTGGGGATACCGGTGGTGCTGGGTCCGAGTGGGCCGAAATACCGGCGGGCCTTCATCGGCAAACCCTACAGGGAGTGGAAGGTCTACGATGCCAGGGATTCTAGCCAGGTCAAAATCGAGCCTGCACCAGAGCATCTCCTGATCTCGGCAGAGTCCAGGGATGAGCTGATGCCCCTGCTGGCTAAACTCTGTTTCCGCCCCAGTGATAACAATCTGGGCAGGGCGATTAAACTCACCCATTACATCGAGCTCTCCGAGAAATATCTGGGAAAAATGCCGGATGACTGGCACGTCTTTGTGAGAAGTGAGCAGGACCTGCCCCTGGCAAAGAAAGAAGAGCTCCTGGGACTCCTGGAGGAGAAAGGGTGGAAGATTGACTGGGACAAAAAGAAAATCATGGAGGGTCCATTCAGAAAACCAGATGTGTCCTTCCAGCCCACAAACGTGGAAAGGCTCTGCAAACATTAAATTTGAGTGATAGGTATGAATCTAGTTGACACCACAAGGCGGGCTGTCCCCTACCAGACAGCCAACATCCCTGGGCCAAAAACAGCAAGACCGGTTAAACCTGATGTGGCAGCCAGAACCCTGGCAAAAGCAAAAAGGCCACTCCTCATCACCGGCTCAAAACTCGATGAGGGTGCAGCAGAAAAAGCCTGCAAACTCGGAGAACACATGACACTGGCAGCAACCGGCAACTCCTACAAAGCCCTGAGGGGGGCATATTACATTAACTTCCATGCGCTCACAAGCTACCTCTCAGACAAAGACTGGCCTGGCTTCGATGGAGGCGGCGGCTATGACGTTGTCGCGGTGATGGGTGTAACCTATTATTACGCTTCCCAACTGCTGGCATCCCTCAAAAACTTCACCAGCATAAAAACCGTCTCGCTGGACCGCCACTACCACCCCAACGCTGTTTTCAGCTTCGGAAACCTTAAGGAGAAAGAATACCTGGAAGCCCTGGACCAGGTAATCGAGATAATAGCAAAGGAGAAAAAAGATAAAAACAAATAAAAACAGTTGGAGAATAATAATGACCGAGGAATTCCCCTTCGAAATATCACCCAGCTTTGAAGGTGAACGGGTCCGCAAGGACGGCATGTACGTAGAACTGGCAGGCCCCAAATCCATGGGTTTCGAACTTGTCCGGGCAGCAGCCATGGACGAAGTCGAAGATGGCAAGGCCACCCTCATCGGCCCAGACATCTCAGAGATGAAAGAAGGAGAACGCCACCCATACGCCATGATATACAAAATCGCAGGAGAACTCGTAGAACCAGACCTGGAAGCCATTGTAGAACGGAGAAACCACGACTTCCAAAACTACATCCAAGGCTACATGCACCTGAACCAGAGGTACGACATCTGGGTTAGAATCCACAAAGACATGATTAAACGTGGCCTAAAAAGCCTGAAACAGATCGCCAAGGCCACCATGATGCTCTTCAAAAACGAGCTCTCCTTCATCGAGAAAATCGAGGCCACATATATCACCGACCCGGCAGAGGTAGAAAAAAGACTCGAGGAGGCAAAAGAGGTCTACCATAGGCGGGATGAGAGGACCAAAAACCTCCATGACGAGGACGTGGACACCTTCTACGGATGCGCCCTCTGCCAGAGCTTCGCCCCCACCAATGTCTGCGTCATCACCCCAGACAGGATATCCCTCTGCGGGGCCATCAACTGGTTTGACGGCAGAGCAGCCGCAAAAGTAGACCCGGAGGGGCCGCAGTTCGCCATCCCCAAAGGAGAATGCCTCGATGAGCTCGGTGGAGAGTACAGTGGGGTAAACGAAAAAGCAGCCAGCCTCTCAGGCGGCGAATACAACCGAATCAAACTCCACTCCTTCTTCGAATACCCCCACACAAGCTGCGGGTGCTTCGAGGTGATAGGATTCTACCTCCCTGAGGTAGACGGCATCGGCTGGGTGGACCGCGACTTCACAGCCCCCACACCCAACGGACTGGCGTTCTCCACCATGGCAGGCCAGACAGGCGGCGGAAAACAAATCATAGGCTTCCTCGGCGTAGGCATCAACTACTTCCGCTCCCCCAAGTTCATCCAGGCAGACGGAGGCTGGGACCGGGTGGTCTGGCTCCCCAAAAAACTCAAAGAAAAAATAGCAGACAGCATCCCACCCGAGCTTATAGACAAAATCCCCACCGAAGAAGAAGCAAACGACATCGAAACCCTCAAAAAATACCTTGAAGAACACAACCACCCCGTAACCCAGAGATGGAAAAAAGAAGAAAAAGAAGAAGCAAAACCCGCACCCACAACACCAGCCATACAAACCATGCCAGCCCTGCAGACCACAGGGATACCAAGCCTCGCAGACATACCCACACCAGCCGGGGGCATGGGAGAAATCAAAATAACCCTGAGAAACGCCAGAGTCACCATCGACAGAATCATACTGGGCGGGAGCGGAAAACAACAATAAAACAACCCCTCTCCTTTTTTTTTGCATCCACCCCTGTGGCATAAGCAGCCTCAAGATTGCGGTGGGAGTGGATGCTATAAATATAGCCTCTGACCTTAGAAGGTAAAAGATGAGGATTTCGGTTATTGGCACAGGCTATGTGGGTAGTGTCACGGCTGCGTGTTTTGCCGAGCTCGGCCACCAGGTAATATGCGTTGACATCGACCCTGCAAAGGTGGACATGATAAACAGGGGGGTCCCCCCCATCTACGAGGAAGGGCTTGGGGATCTGCTGAAAAAGCATGCTGGGAACTCGCTGCGGGCTACCAGCGACTATGGGGATGCCGTCCAAAGCTCCGAAGTCTCTTTTATCTGTGTGGGCACACCCTCAGACAGCCAGGGCAAGATTGACACCAGTATTGTGGCAGAAGCTGCCCGAAGTCTTGCCAGCGCCCTGAGAGACAGGGAGGGTTACCATGTGGTGGTGGTTAAAAGCACCGTGGTCCCTGGTACAACCGAGAACCTGGTGGGCGGAATAATCGCCAGAGAATGTGAGGATTTCGGCCTGGCCATGAACCCCGAGTTCCTGAGAGAGGGTAAGGCAGTCTATGATTTCATGCACCCGGATAAAATCGTGGTGGGCAGCCAGGACAAAAGGGCTGGAGACCTGGTAGCCAAACTCTACAGTGGAATCGACTGTCCGGTCACTAGGACTGATATTAAGACCGCTGAAATGATAAAATATGCCAACAATGCCTTCCTGGCAGCCAAGATCTCTTTTGCTAACGAGATAGGTAACATATGTAAAAACCTGGGGATAGACACCTACACTGTGATGGAAGCCATCGGCAGGGATTCCAGAATCAACCCCAGATTCCTTAACTCAGGTGTAGGCTTCGGCGGCAGCTGCTTCCCCAAGGACGTAAAAGCCCTTATCGGCAAGGCCAGGGAGACCGGCTACCAGCCCCACCTCCTTGAAGCCATAATAAAAGTGAACGAGGGACAACCCCAGAGGATGACACAGCTTTTAAAGAGAAAACTGGGCAGCCTATCCGGGAAACGGGTAGCCGTCCTCGGACTCGCCTTCAAAAACGACACAGACGATATCAGAGAATCTAGGGCCATCCCGGTAATCCGACACCTAAAAGAAGAGGGGGCAGTGATTGCAGCCTATGACCCTATGGCAACCGAGAACATGAAAAAAATATTCCCAGACCTTGAATATGCAGAGTCCCCAGAACAGGCACTAAAAGGGGCAGAGGCATGCCTCATTGTCACCGAATGGGACACCTTCAGAAACCTGGACTTCTCCGGGATGAAACGGAAACTTGTAATCGACGGCAGACATATCATAACCCCCACCCCCGAAATAGAATACGAAGGACTCTGCTGGTAAAATGGCCATAAAACGGGTTGCAGTGGGCGGCACCTTTGAACCCCTACACGACGGCCACAAAAAACTCCTCCAGGAAGCCGCCTGCTTCGCCAGGGGGGGAGAGCTCGTAGTCGGCATAACCTCAGACAAAATGGCACGCCAACGCCAACGAGAAGTGCTCGACTGCAAACTCAGATGCCAGGAAGTAAAAAAATACCTGGAAAGCCTGGGCGTAAAACCTGTCATCACAATTATCAACGACCCCTACGGCCCCACCCTTGACACCGACTTCGACTACCTCGTGGTCTCACCCGAAACCTACCCCACCGCACTGAAAATAAACACCATCCGCAGAGAAAAAGGCCTAAAACCCATTAAAATCGTTAAAATCGAATACGTCCTAGCAGAAGACGGAAAACCTATCTCCTCCACAAGAATCAAAAAAGGGGAAATCGACATCCACGGGAAACTCATCTCAAACAGTTAGAATTCTCAAACAGTTAGAATTTTCCATCCCCTACCTTGTCAGCCAGAGTATTGATGTTATATCATAGATGCTATTTTTTCTGAGTATTTTTTCTGAGTTTGTTTTCTTTGATTTT
>CAZCCY010000053.1:7101-11695 GCA_964497545.1 uncultured Methanosarcinales archaeon
ATAAAGTACTCCACAGGATACCGTATTCCTCAAAGGAGGTAGTTCAATGCAAAAGCTGGACAGAATAAGAAAACTTGTGTCTATTGCGGTGATTTTACTGGTAACCGCGATACCGGCACTTGCGGGAGACCCTAACGGTGCAGAAACCTATGCCGAAGGAGGGCCGGAAACTGCAGTGAACTTCACCTGGACGCTCATTGCAGGCTTTCTTGTCTTCTTTATGCAGGCAGGATTTGCACTGCTTGAGGCAGGCCTCACCCGGGCTAAGAACACAGCTAACATAATGATGAAGAATCTCATGGATTTCAGCGCCGGTAGTCTTGCCTACTGGGCAGTGGGATTCGCGCTGATGTTCGGAGCCGACAAAATGGGACTATTCGGGACAGACGGCTTCTTTCTATCTGGAGACTACTATGATGTCAGCCAGATAGAACTCTGGTTCTTCCAGATGGTGTTTGCAGCAACCGCAGCCACCATCGTGTCCGGAGCCATGGCAGAACGCACAAAGTTCAGTGCATATATCGTCTACAGTGTGTTTATCAGTGCACTCATCTATCCCATCTACGGCCACTGGATATGGGGCGGAGGATGGCTGAACACTGGTGACTTCATGACAAACCTGGGCGGAGGCTATGGCGCGCTGGACTTCGCAGGCTCGGGTGTGGTGCACGGCATCGGTGGGTATGTTGCCCTTGCCGGAGCCCTGCTGCTTGGTCCACGTATCGGTAAGTTCAACAAGGATGGCACACCCAATGCCATCCCCGGTCACAGCATCTCATATGCCATCCTGGGAGTCTTAATCCTCTTCTTCGGATGGTTCGGCTTCAACCCTGGCAGCACGCTTGCAGCCACTGAGCTGCGGATTTCTGTGGTTGCAGCAAACACAGCATTGGCAGGTGCGGCTGGTGCGTTTATAGCGATGCTTGTGACCTGGATTAAGCTTGGCAAGCCAGATGTGAGCATGACAGGTAACGGGGCTATAAGCGGTCTTGTAGCTATAACCGCTCCCTCTGCCTGGGTGAACCCCACGGCTGCCGTGATCATTGGTGCCATTGCCGGGGTGATTGCAGTCTTTGGCGTCTGGTTCATTGAATCCACGCTAAAGGTTGACGACCCGGTGGGCGCCATAACCTGCCATGCCCTGAACGGGACCTGGGGGCTTCTCGCCCTGGGCATTTTCGCTGACGGGACATATGGCGTATACACCACCGAGGGGCCGCTTGTTACCGGTTTACTCTACGGGAACCCTGGGTTCTTCGCGGTGCAGGTAATCTCTGCCCTGGTTAACATGGCATGGGGATTCGGTATGGGCCTCATACTGTTCTACATCCTCAAGTCAACCATTGGAATCAGGGTGAGTCCACAGGAGGAGCTGGATGGCCTGGATATAGGCGAACATGGAATCAGCGCATATCCTGACTTCATGGCAGCAGGCCCCAGGGATGGAGTATCGAGGTGAACGGAAATGAAGAAAATAGAGGCAATAATACGGCCGACCAAGCTGGACGAGGTAAAGAATGCACTGGAAAAGGCAGGTTATCCCAGTCTCACGGTTACCGAAGTGAAGGGACGGGGACTTCAGAAAGGCATCACCCAGCAGTGGCGGGGCAGGGAGTATGTGGTGGACATGCTCCCGAAAATCAAAATCGAGATTGTGGCCCCCGCAGAAAAAATCGACGATTTGATGGGGATACTCAGAGAGAGCGCAGCTACCGGGAACATTGGCGACGGAAAAGTGTTCGTGCTGCCAGTGGAAAAGGTAATGAGAATACGGACTGGAGAGATGGATGGCGAAGCCCTCTAACTCCAGTTTTATTTTTTTATATAAAGGATATTTTTTTAAGTTGTCTGGAGCATGAACGCCACACCCCTGGTTATAATCATACCACTGATTACAATAATTGTGTTATTGGCTGGCGGGTGTCTGAACTCGAATCCACAGGAGGAGATAACAGTCTCGGCAGCCATAAGTCTCTCAAATGCACTGAAAGAGATCGGTGCAGCCTTTGAAAAAGAAAATCCAGGTGTCAAGATAAATTTCAATTTTGGAGCCTCTGGAACCCTGAAGCAACAGATAGAACAGGGAGCCCCGGTGGATGTTTTCGCAAGCGCCTCCCAGAGCTACATGGACGAGCTGGAAGAAAAAGGGCTCATCCTGAACCGTACAAACTTTGCTGCAAACAGCCTTGTGCTCATCTCACCCTCGAACATCACCCTCAAACATTTGAACAACACCTTTGTCGAAAAAATAGCGATAGGCAACCCGAAAACAGTCCCGGCAGGAGCCTATGCAAAAAGCGTTCTTGTAAACCTTGGAATATGGAATGAACTCCAACCAAAACTCGTCTATGGCGAAAACGTACGCCAGGTGCTAGAATACACCGAACGAGGCGAAGTAGACGCAGGCATCGTATACCTGTCAGACACCACCACTGCCACAAGGAAACTCTTCATTTCAAGTATACCCGAAAACCTCCACCCCCCGATAGTCTATCCCATTGCCATTGCCAGGGATAGCAGACACATCCCAACTTCCCAGAAACTAATCGACTTCATCGAGAGCGAACAGGGCAAGCGTATTTTGAAAAAATATGGTTTCGAGGCTCTATGATAGACTATTCCCCCCTCTACCTCTCGCTCAAGGTCTCGATAATCGCCACCCTGACAATCACCCTCCTTGGAACCCTGATAGCCTACCTACTGGCAAGACGTAAATTCACCGGGAGAAACGTAGTTGACACCCTCTTGACCCTGCCCATGATACTTCCTCCCACGGTCACAGGCTACTATCTGATAATCCTCCTCGGCAGAAACGGCCTGCTAGGAAAACACATCTACAGGCTTTCTGGCTGGAGTGTAATGTTCACCTGGCAGGCCGCGGTGATTGCTGCTGTTGTAGTCGCCATTCCAATAATGATCAAAACAGCCAGAGCAGCCATAGAATCCATCGACACCGACCTTGAAAAGGCAGCCTTCACCCTGGGCAAATCAGAACTTCAAACAGTTTTCCTGGTAACACTCCCCCTGGCAAGAAAAGGGATAATCGCAGGCGCAGTCCTGAGTTTTGCAAGAGCTCTTGGAGAGTTTGGTGCAACCATCATGGTGGCAGGCAACATCCCAGGCAAAACAAGCACCATGCCCCTGGCCATCTACACCGCGGTACAGTCAGGAGAAAACAGCCTTGCCGCCATGCTCGTAGTAATCCTGACCGCGGTCTCCCTCGCAGTAGTGTATGCAACAAATAGAATCTACCAGAAGACATGGGAATAGAAGTCAACATAAAAAAAAGGTTCTACAATAAAAACAAGGTCCAGTTCAGCCTCGAAGCCGAATTCAGCGCTGGCAACGAGCTGACAGTAATTTTCGGCCCCTCAGGCGCAGGTAAGACCTTCACACTGCACTCCATAGCCGGACTCGCCAAGCCAGATGCAGGAAAAATCAAGGTAAACGGCAAAACACACTTTGACTCCGAAAAGGGTGTCAACCTCAAACCCCAAGAGCGAAAAGTGGGATACGTGTTCCAGAGCTACGCCCTATTCCCACACCTCACAGTCAAACAAAACATACTATTTGGACTCAAATCAAAACACAACAATCGACTGGAAGAGATGCTCACTCTTTTCGATATTAACGGTCTTGAAGACCGCTACCCCTGGCAACTCTCAGGCGGACAACAACAACGGGTGGCCCTGGCAAGAGCCCTGATAACCAGACCCCAGATACTGCTCCTGGACGAACCTTTCTCAGCCCTCGACTACATCGTGCGAATGAGACTCCGAAGAGACCTGAAAAAAATCCAAGACGAAACCAACATACCCATCCTCCTGGTCACCCACAACCCCTTCGAAGCCTGCACCATGGCAGACAGAATCGTCATTTACAACTCAGGCAAAGTAGAACAAACCGGCACACCAGCAGAAGTCTTCAACAAACCACTGACCAGGGATGCCGCAAAAATAACAGGCATAAAAAACATTTTCACCGGCACAATAACCCACATAAACGGAGACAACCTCTACATCCAGGGTAAAAACTACCAGATTGTAACACCGGTCTCGGATTCCCTCCAGGTAGGCCAGCAGGTAGAATGGTGCATCCGCCCAGAAAGAATCAAAATCCTCAGAGAAAACAGACCAGGGGATAACATTTTCTCCGGCACCATACACGAAATCCTCTGCAAAGGGCCAAGCTACCTCGTCTTCCTCAAATCCCCCCTAGAACTAGAAATAGAACTACCCACAAGCAGCTTTGAATGCCTGGGACTCAAAAAAGGCATGAAAATAAACGTACTACTAGAAAAACAATCCATCCACCTGCTAAAATGCCGACATTCAAACTAATGGAAACAGAAGACATACCCATACTACTAGAACTCGCAAGAGGGGAAGGCTGGTGCTCAGACAAAAACGGCTTCATCGCATACGGAAAGACAGGAAAACACACAACCATCGGACCATGGGAAGCAGCAGACAACAAGACCGCTGAAAACCTGTTGCTCACCACCCTCTCCCGGCTGAACAGACACATCATACTCTGCGACGTACCCATCAGCAACCCCCTAGCAGAAAAACTACTCCAAAAAAACAGCTTTCAA
>CAZCCY010000054.1:0-11515 GCA_964497545.1 uncultured Methanosarcinales archaeon
ACGCATATCGGTTTTCTGTCAGTTTTTTCAAGAAAAACCACTATGCGTAGAAGGGGCCTGCGGAAAGTGGTTACAACAGTAGTTTACGGCGAACGTGAAAAACAGTTAATCTTAAATGACAAACCTATGAATTGGTAACCGCCAAATATGAGTGTAATGTTGAAAGAGAAGACATATAGGTACCAGAGGCTTCTGGATGCAGCTCTTGAGGATGTGGAAATCCCGCTGCCTGAGGGCTCTCCGCTGGAGAGGGTTGCCCTGGACTTTAAGAGGCTTGCTAGCAGCTATTACCAGGATGGAAGGCATTTCCTTGAGCAGGGGGACCTGGTTAACGCCCTTGTCTGTTTTAGTTACGGGCATGCCTGGCTGGATGCTGGCGCTAGACTGGGCGTGTTCAGGGTAGAGCGCAGGGAGCTTTTCACGGTCTAAGGGAAAATAAAATGGCGAATTTTGTTGTTACCCTGGAAGCAGGCTGGCTGGTCCGGGACGTCAGGACAGTCAATGATGCCATGAACGTGGCCATTTCTGAGATTGGTAAAGCCCTTAACCCGGATCTCAGTTATGTGGAAATCGAGGTGGGCACCACCCAGTGCCCTGCCTGCGGCGAGATGCTGGATAGTGTTTTTCTGGCAGC
The DNA here is from genome assembly GCA_964497545.1 of uncultured Methanosarcinales archaeon. Lineage (GTDB taxonomy): Archaea > Halobacteriota > Methanosarcinia > Methanosarcinales > CAZCCY01 > CAZCCY01. Next base: position 635 of record CAZCCY010000054.1, read on the forward strand.
CAACACAGCCCTGGTAGGCGTCTCCCTACAGATGCGGGTCTTTGACGCAGAAAACAGCGAGCATGCAGCCAGGATTGCGAAAGCTGTTATTGGTAGAGCCCTCCGCAATACACCTCTTAAAATCGTAGAGGTAAGAGAGCTGAAATAGCTAGAGGTGGGCACGGGTATACATGTTGGAGGATATGCCACCTATTATCCCAGCTGCCATGTCGTCCAGAAAGGGTCCGAGGGATGCGAGGATTCCGGGCTTTTTTTTGTCAAACCTGGCGTACTCAAAAATGGCCTTGTAGCCGCCGATGTACTGGGCAATGGTCATACCCAGCACCTCGTCCACAATAAGGCAGGTAAGGTCCCGCTGGAAAGTCTCAGGGCTGAGACATGGTAGCTCACCCCTCTCACCACCCTCCTCCAAGAGGAGGCAGGCATAGACCAGGAGACAGAGGTTCGGGTCGCTGAAGGCCAGCTCAAGCTCCCGCTCCAAAGCCTCCACAGCCTTTTCCCGGGTCTCCACCCCAGGATGGGGGAAATAGAGTTCCAGAGCAGTGGAAACCAGCACCTCCCTGGTAAGACCCTTGGCCTCCAGAAGCTCCCAGACATCCTTCACAATTCTTCACCTCTGCTGTGGCAGGAAAGGCAGGAGCCAGCCCAGGAAGGAGTCCACACTCCGTGTCTGAATGTAGAGCACACCGGTGCCGCTGAACCTTGCCACCAGGCCTTCACCGCTTAGAAGCGTTGATTTAATACCCCCCACCCGCTCCACCTGGTAATCCAACCCCTCGGTAAAAGCCACCATGTGGCCGGTATCAATGGTAATGCACTCACCCTGGAGCTCGACCCTGTGGATGGCACCAAAACTTGAGATAAAAGCATCCCCCCTGCCACTAATTTTAAGGAGAAACAGGCCCTCCCGGGAGAAAAAGGAACGAGCCCCACCCCACTTGGTATCCACCCTCAAACCTGGACTGGAGGCAAGATAACTGCCACTTTGAACAAAAAGAGACCCATCCTCAAGCCGATGATGAGCTATATCCCCCTGATAGGGGGGTGCCAGGCCCACCTTCCCCCCATCTGGCCCAGCTATGAAAGTGTTCAGGAAAAAAGACTCACCACCCAGAAGCCTGCGGGAGAGAGCACCCAGCACCCCACCCTTGGCAGCGGTCTTGACACCAACACCCTTTGACATATAAACCATAGCCCCAGCCTCAGCCTCAACACCCTCCCCACCACCAAGACTAACCTCAAGGAGAGTGTAAGCCGGCCCATACAACACCTCAAAATCCAACTTCAAACACCACCACACACAAGGCACTCACAGAATTTAACAATTCTCTTTTTCTCCACTCCATCCTTAGGTGCTTACCAAAGCCCCCTTAAAATCGTTGGTAACTTTTTTCGCTTGCCTTCTTTTATCTACATTCCGCACTAAGTGTCTACGCATATCGGTTTTCTGTCAGTTTTTTCAAGAAAAACCACTATGCGTAGAAGGGACCTGCGGAAAGTGGGATTCAATATTTTATTCATTCGGAAGTAGGGCTATTCGGAAGTACTGCTTGTACCCTAAACTATTTATTTGCCGAACATGTTTAAGGAGGGGATGTGAATGCGCCGGTAGTGTAGAGGTTATCACTGTGGCTTGCCAAGCCATAAACTCGGGTTCGAATCCCGACCGGCGCATATTATTCTGTGGGGCAGCAGGTGTGTTTTAGGATTATTAGGCTTGAGGAACATTTTGCATCATAGGTGTGGCCGTTTTCTGCCAGGAGTTCCAGGTAATAGTTTTTGAGTTTGGAGATGGCTGTCTCGTCTTTGTAGTTGTGGTAGATGTTAATGCCGTCAGGGAGGATTTCGATTTTATCGGCGATCTGCATGGTCTCCTGCACCTTTTTCAGGGTTTCCAGGAAGGTCTGGTGTGGAATCTGGTCTAGGTGGTTGCCGGTGAGGGATTCGAAGAGCCTTGTGTCCCTGGGGGTTCTGCCGAGGAGTAGGTTTTCGTAGTGTTCTCGCTGGAGGACGACTAAATCGTAGTTCAGGGTCTGGTAGATTTTAATCAGGTTTGTCCAGAAGTCCTCTCGGTGCTGGAGTTCAACTGCCCGGTCCTGGAGGCTGCCGAAGCATTCCTTGACAGTCCTGCCTTTTTTTGAGTAGTCCACCCGGATGCTGCTGGCACGCCTGTGAAGATTTTCGATTAACAGGCCCTTGTAGTGGTGGAGGAAGAGGGAGACACACTGGGCAGCAAACTCACGGATAAGCTCTGAGCTGCCTGAGACCGAGAGGGTGGCGGTCTGGGGGTTGAGGTTGTCCATGGTGTAGATGGAGACCTCGATGTCCCAGCCCCACTCCCGGCTCAGGGTGTTCATCCTCCTGTCAAGGTCAGATATTGTTTTAAGCTGACCTGGCTCAAGGAGCTCTTCCACGATTTCGAGGTCAATGAGCAGCCCCCTTGCGGATTTAAGGAGCCAGAGGAAAAAGGGACGGTTGAGCACAACGCTTTCCCCCTGCTGGACCGATTCCTCTATGGGGGAAAGCCTCTTTTGAGGGGAATTCAGGGCCTCCTGGGCCGCCTCAAAACTACCGTACTCCTTTACAGCAGTATATGTAAGGTCAATGGCATCCCTGATAGCAGCGCTCAGATTTCCCTCGTGAGCGTTAAGGAGCGGTTTAATCTTGTTCAGATAACTTTCATCAAGAGAGACGTTTTTCCTTACAATCATAAAACCATGCCCGCAGTAAAAACAACACTGATACTAATATTCCCTGCACAGTTTTAATATCAGGCCATCATTCATCATATATCAATACTACACTATTACCACTATATTGCTACTAATGGCTCTGGAATGGTAAATAGATTTCGGAAACTCACAACAGACAAAGGTTTTATCCCCTGGTTTTGTTCTATTCCCCCTCATGGTTGTGATTGTCGGCGGGTCTGCTGAAATCCGGGATGTCCAGGGTTTTCTCGCCCAGATCGAGGATATTTCAAGGCGACACGGGACTGCCATCCAGGCTTTTGACGCAGGCAGAATTGCAGGGGAAAAACACATCCTGTTTGCGGTGGAAAAGGCTGTAAAGACCTTCAAGGCCGGTAAAAACAGAGCTAGGACTCTCTCTCTCGAGATAATGCTTTATGCTGCCGCAACACGCCAGATCAGCCGGGCCCTCCAACTCGGAGTCAGACCTGGCAGGGGAGAGGTGGCAGTGGTGGTGCTAGATGGCACCGGTGAAACTGTAAAGGAGGTGGAAGACCTCCTCCACTATCGGGCAGACGAGGTCATAGCCTACAACCAGCGGAAGGAGGCAGAGGTTACAAGGTTCTTCAATATCACACCCCAGGAGCTGGAGGCAGTGGGGCGGGAGCGGGTGCCAGAGCTTGTGCTGGAACGGGTCGCCCTCTCAGACATCCTGAGATGAAACTGTGTCTGCCAGCCAGTCAAAGAAGTCCTGGGAGCCCCCCTCAATGGCAAAGGATACAATGCAGGGTGTCTCATAGCTGTGAATCTCTTTCACCCTCTGCTCCAGGCTTTCAAGCCTGTCCCTCCGAGTTTTAACAATCAATGCGAACTCGTCCTCTTCCCTCAACCCTTCCCACCAGTAGATGGAATGGATGGGGAAGATGTTCACACATGCTGCCAGCCTCTCCTCCACCAGGGTTCTGCCGATTTTCCTTGCCTCCTCCCTGCTGCCTGCAGTTATATATACCGTGGAAAACATCAAGAAGGGTAGAAGTGCAAATCTTGTTATAATATTTATCTGAGAGGTAAGAGTGTTTGAGTTTCAGTGGCTTTGTTCTCATCCTACTGGTCTGGTGGCTTGCCATCTCCCTTCTGAACCAGCGGGGCCTGCTTGAGAAACATAATATCGGTGCTGTAGGCCCGGTTTTGATGCTCCGTACCACCCGGGGTCTGGGCCTGCTGGAGCGGCTCTCCCGTGCCAGGCGGTTCTGGCAGAGGTTCGCAGACCTGGGCGTTTTTGCCATGGCTGGTGCCATGGTCGCTATGTTCCTGCTTTTAATTGCACTTGACCTTATGATGGTCTCCCAGCTCGAGAAGGGTAGCATGCCCCCTCCCAGCCGGTTGAACGCTCCAAGGAACGTGTTTTTGATTCCAGGTGTTAACGAGTTCATCCCCCTGGTCTGGGGTGTCATCGGCCTTGCGGTGACCCTGGTGGTCCACGAGTTCGCCCATGCCATCCTCTGCCGGGTGGAGGGGATCCGGGTGAAGTCCATGGGACTCTTGCTAGCCATCATCCCGATTGGCGGGTTTGCCGAGCCAGACGAGGAAGAACTCCTCGGAAAAAAAGAGAAACAGGAGTCAAATGCCGTGGTCACCCGCAAAGAGCGGATGCGTGTTCTCAGCGCAGGTGTCATGGCCAACTTTGTAGTGGGTATAACAGCCCTCTCCCTCTTCTTCCTGGGTCTTAACGGTATCACCGCGGTGGGAAACGTCATGGTAACCAATGTGCTGCCAGGCTCGCCAGCAGACAATGCAGGCCTGGAAGAGGGGGTCCTCATCCTGGAGGTGGATGGCCAGCCCATATCAGGCGCCCACGACCTCCTCAACAAAATCAGCAAAAACAAAAGAGGGGACATCCACCTCCTCATCTGGGACAAAGGAAGACGGAACATCACCCTCCCCATCAGCAACGACAGCACGACCAAACCTACAGGCGTGGAAGTCATGGCAGTCCTGCCCAGCTCGCCTGCCTGGAAGCTCCTGGAAAAAGGAGACATCATCACCGCCATCAACGGGACACCCATCAACAACCTCCAGGACTACCTGAAAAAACTAGAACACCTCCAGAAGGGTGAAACAACCCTGACAGTAACAAGGGACAACAGGACACTGAACATCACCCTGCCTGTGAATCCTCCTCCAAGAAAAGGCGGACTCGAAATCATGGGAATCGTGGAAAACTCCTCTGCCAGGAGAGCAGGCCTGGAAAAAGGCATGATAATCACCCGGATGGACAACACAAACATCACAGGCCTGGGAGACTTCATAGGCTTCATGGAAGCCACCCACCCTGGACAGACCGTGACAGTAGAAACCCAGGACAAAAACGGCAGCCGGAACACCTACCAGCTAAACCTCACAGCCAACCCCAGAGACCCCACCCTGGGATTCCTGGGAGTAGAATACAACCCCCAGGAAGCCAGCAGGACACTGGGAGTCTGGGTAGCACCCCCTCTGGTAAGCGAACCCCTGGGCCTTAAACTAGGAGAATTCCGGGCGGCAGAATATCTCACAGCCCTCAAAAAAATCCCCTCCATGCTCAACTCCCCCCGGGGCTGGGCGATCCTCCTCGGACTCCCCTTCACCGGCATCTCAGGAGAAGGCTTCACAGGCTTCACCAACACCCTCACACACTTCTACGAAACCAGAACAGGAGGCATCTGGCTCTTCTGGGCTCTCAACGCCCTCCTCTGGATAGGATGGATAAACTTCTACGCCGGGCTCTTCAACTGCCTCCCTATGCTACCCCTGGACGGCGGCCACGCCTTCCGAGACATCACAAGCTCAATATTCCAAGGAATCCTTCAACCACAGAAACTCGAAAAAACCGTAAGCATACTCGTAAACCTCTTCACACTACTAGTAATAGCCTCCTTCCTCTTCATGCTCCTAGCCCCCGACCTAGCCCAGAGACTCTAAACCAGAACAAAAAGTCAAAGACCCTGTGTTGGGGGGCTTATTTCTTTTATCTGTTTTCTGCTGTGCGGGATTTGGGGTCTTATGAAGATTTTGCGGTTGTTGGGATTCAATCAAAAATAGAGGGTTTCGAATTTATTCGTTAATTTCAATAATTTGTAAGTCGGGCTTTGACTGGAATTGGGCCTTTTGAACCCTCACGTATAACTTTAAATATATTTATTCTATAAGTGTTTAGAGTTCTGTTATGAACATCTTTATTTTTTACAGTAAATTCTAAATTAAAGGTGATTGTGTTATTGTTACTTTTTACTGGTTGAACATTTTGATCTATATAAACATATGTGGTATAGTTTCGTACATTTTTATTATGGGATCGGAGAGTATTATTCGTGGCAGCGATGCTAGATACTGGATAAAGTAACACAGGGTAAGATAACACATTTTTAATTAAATATTTAATAATATTGTAATCGAAGTTTTTTCTGAATCTTGCATTAATATCTGTTAGATTTTTGTTCTTTGTCTGGAAAGCCAACATTTTTCCCTGTTCAGTCCCGACCAGCCTTGACGTCCAGACACCAAAAGACCTGTTTTGCATCTCTTCATCAGTAAAAATCTGTTCTCTGTTCTTCATCGGGATAGGAACAATAACAGTTGTAACATTTAGGGCCTGCACGGAAAAATCAAACCAGGAATCTTTTGGAGAATCATTTAATTTAGGATTATAGTTGTAGTTACTTAAGCCCTGTACTGAGATGCTGTAGTCATAATAAGTTTGATAATTTTTAAAATAAATAGAACCATCAAATACAAAAGTACAAGATATAAATACTGCAATCAACAATATAATGGAAATTAAGATTTTTTGTTTCATATAACACATCAACCTCTTGTGATTTGTATCCGGGAATCACTGTTGATATTTCATACAATATTAAATCAATATTATAAATATAAAAAAATGGTAAATCACTATTATTGTGTTACTTGAATGCCAAAGTTAATCCATGGTGCAGTCCACACATCGTCCCAGATAAATCCAGGATCCCTGTACCTAACATCGTGCCGGGTATATACCTTATAATATTGATTTGACTGTGCTGTTCTAACAACCGCTCCTGGCTTGCCGGTATAGGTATTTTTTGCGGACCCGGAATTTTCATTTGTAATTTCATGCTCCCAATGTGCTATATCAGTACTGAAGTCACTGTGGTCATGCACTGCTACATCTGGAATGCTATAACTCCATGTTTGGGATGCCGTGACTGCCGCGCCCTGTTCTCCTGCAACAACTCCAATCGATACACTCACTGTGTTTGTACCCGAAGTTTCTCCCGGGTCATAATCTATAACATCATTGTCCTGGTAATAATCGGCGTTGATTTTTGTCCATATATTTGTCCATATATAATCGTTTCGCCAATCACTGCTGTATATGTCGAAACCCGGCCTAGTCTGAGGCTGAACTTTGTGGGAATACCAGTTATAACTGTTGCTTCCATCTTCTGTTAACTTATAGGTTGAGAGTATTCCGTTGAACCTGCCATGAGGATAATAACTGTCTGAACTTGTCCACTCAACATCACCTATCCAACTCCACGAAGCGGACTGAACAGAAACATCTCCTGTAACAGGTCTACCTTTTATTTCGGATGCCCACTCAAACATTTCACCCACCCCCACTGAGAGTTCACCAGACACAAACTTCGTGACACTAGTGTTATCAGGGAACATCCTTATTCCCAATGCAATAATTTTCTGTTGTCCCCAGTTAAGATCCGTTACCATCAACTTTGGCCTCACATATTCATACAATATATCAGGATGGCTTCCGACAGTAATCACCGGTTTACCTGAAACCGCCAACTCACTCAATCTCGATGCAACAACCTGCCCGTCTTCCGTATCCAGCAGATTTCTAAGATAGCTACTGTTTACAAAAACAATATCAGCCTGATCGAAAACTTTAGAGTTCACGTCAACAGGTGCATAGACATTACCAGTACCCACAAATCTAGCTAAAGCCTGCCTAATTTCTGCAGAGCCGCCAAGCACAGCCACCTCTAGAGAGCTGCCTTTCACAATTTTTTCGCCACCCATCAACCATCCACTAACACCAGACACAAACACCACGCCCACTAGCAGCATGGCAAGCGCTAAACTAAAGGCTTTTCTCAACTCTTTACTTTCCATGTTAACTTACCTCCTCTATCGGCTCCAGAGGCAAAACAGGCAAAGCTTTAATATTTCCAAAGCTTAACCTGGCTTTGCCTCTGGGTAATGCTTGGGGTTCAACCGTGCTTTGCAGTTGAACCCCCATGCAACATCTTTTTTTGTGTCCACCCCACTCCTTATGAGACTCCTTTTATAAGTGTTTTCTCGCCATATCGTCGAACTATTCTGCCTTAGTTCGATGATTTGGAGATAAAATTTAAATATTGCTGTTAATAAGCCTGTGTAGGAGATTTAAATTCCTGAAAAGACTAGAAATGTGGTAGTTTTTGCATACAGGATCTCAACCCTGTGATAATGTTACAGTAGTTTCGTAGTACCTATATTATTCCCTGGGAATGAGTCTTCCCAGTAATACAAGTCTTTTAGCTTCTTCCACAGGAATTAGATATCCGTGTATCTCATCCACTTTTGGATGTGCTGGATCTACTCCGTATTTCTCTATGTATCGTTGTCTTGCTTTTTCTTCGATAGCATGCATCTCTTTTATGCTGATTACAATGTCATAATCCACTCCTTTTTTGAGTCCTTCTGGCAGCTTCCCGGTGTCTGTTGCTATAACCCTGGTCTTCCCATCCAGAATTGTCCCTTCCAGGTAATGCGGTAGCTCACCCCGCGCGAATTTTATATCGTTTTCTGTTATATTGTACTTCAGGTATAGCCTTTCCAGCTCCTCTGGCGTGTAATCCAGTTTATTCGGTATTACAATGCTATAAGCAAACACCACACCTACAGCCAGTATTCCAAACACCAACACAATTATTGCTACACTTTTTTTCATTGTTCACCTCCAAGAATATCATTATGAATTTCTTATTAATATACCATCTGATATACGTCTATTTTCGATCCTTCCTGTCTGCTATAGGAGATATGTATAGAAATTCTGGCTATAGAAGGGCCTATTTCTACTTTAGATGTTTTTTCAATCTTGCCGTCTAATATGACTTTAATGGTGTATTCTCCCTTTTTCTTTGTGATTGCAGGAGATTCTATTGATTCTCTTGGATTTACCTCATATGTTTTGTTAAATAATGATTTATTATTGGAATCAAATACTTCTACCATTAACGTGTGATTATTAACATCTTCGTTATGTATGGTAAAAGCTAGAGGCTGAGTATCTGGTGGAAATAGTAATGTTGCAATGGTGTAGATAGCTACTTTTCTAAACACAATCAGTAATACAATCAATACCAGAATCCCTATAACAATGATAAGTTTGTTTCTTTTTTTCATCTTGTGTATTGATGTAATAATCCGCTTGGCAACCAGAACAATAAAAGCACCTACAAAAATTATAAGTATGATATAAAAAATTCCACCGATAAATTGACCAAATAACATAAAAAATGCATCATAATCGGCATATAAATCTCTTACTGGTGCGTATAAAAAAGGTAAAATAGATATGAGTAGCAATATCACAAAAAGAATCGCTGCAACAGAACGTATAACAGAACTTACAGATAACTTTCGTAACATTACTACTTCCCTTTTTATCGCTGTGCTATGACACTGTTACATCAAAACTGTCCTCATCCCATGCCCCAAGTCCGGTTAACCCCTCTGTCACATGGTCGTATGCATAGTGCGTAAAGCTACCCGTGTCATTATATTTGACCTTCACCTTTATGTATTTCTTAGTGCCATCGTAGGAGAACGTAATTTTTCCCTTTTGTTCCGTGAGTACGTCAAACCATGGTGTTCCATAACCGTACGTGTAGACGCGCTGTTCGCTAGTCTTGGTCCCTATTGTGGTGCTGCTCAGACCATGCACTCTATCTCTACTCACGAATGGAGGTTCTTGAGTAACCTCTGGTGTCATATTAGGCAATGCCTTCAAAATAGGTTCTACTATATCATGAGGACCTTCTTCCAGCGACCCACGCCACTTTGCATTTATTATTGCACGATTAATTTTGTTTTTCTCTTGATGCTGCTTGTCTTCGCCATTCCTCTGGAGATATCTCATGTGCATATGCTTTTTTGAATCGTTCTAGCTTGTTTTGATAGTCTGTTTGATTCGTAATAGGAATATCACCGTAGACGGGTACAATGGTATACCATTTGTCAATATCATTAAATCCGGCAGCAAACAGGTAGGTTTTGCCCGGTTCCAGAAGTTTGTCGCCCTTCATGAGAACTAATTGAGTTACTCCATCTTTCTCTTCGTAGCCGCCATATTGACTCACTGTGATTGTTCCATTGAGATTTCCTTTTATGTTCTCCAGAACCTCAACACTGAACTGTGTTTGTGGCGAAAAGCCTGGCGTATCGCCAGCATCAAGTGGCGGGGTGTTTGCCTTATTCCCAGTTTGAGCAATAACCCTGCCAATGAATACATTATCTGCAGCACCTACTAATGCGCGATCATCGGTAACATCCACTACAAAATCAACCTGAACATAGCTGATTTCACTTCCACCTTTGTATCCATTTGTTTGCATGACCCAGAAACCTGTGCCAATCAAACCCGCCATTACTACTAATATAATACTTATTTTAATTTTCGTTGACATGTTATTCACCACCCTATTTAAGAGTAGAGTGTATTGTAATCCTCGATATCGTGAGAACCCAGTTGTGTTAATGAGTATCGTCCCTGAACCATTACATTAGGATAGTAACTGTGAGCAAGTCCCAGTGCATGACCTAATTCATGTAACGCAACTTTCTTCTGCTCATCAGTTGTATATTGGTCTAACCAATATTTGTTAAACTTAATATCATCACTGCCAATCCGAGGGTAATAATAAGCGACAGTATTCGTACTTGAATCATAATAATCGTCCTAATTAAGATCTTCATATGTCCAGATCGTATCCGGTGCAATATTGACTTTACCAAGAGCATTCCATTTACTAAATGAATGACTCTGGGCTGTGGTATATTGCGTACTTCCACCATAGCGAATTTCCATATTATCCACAGCACTATAACCCAGAAAATGGGCACTCACCACCGACACGAGAGCCATGCTCACAAGCAACATCGC
>CAZCCY010000055.1:0-11425 GCA_964497545.1 uncultured Methanosarcinales archaeon
AGAAAAGGAGAATCAATCCGAGTAAAGAAATGTTAGAGGGTCATATGACACTATTGTAGGATGAAATCCGCATCGCTCAAATATATGGTAAAAATCAATTTAACTTGTGGACACCCTCTAAATACTAGTGTTGTAGATGGAGATTGTTTTCCTGGGCCGCTCTAATGTTGGGAAGTCTTCGCTGATCAGGGCTTTAACCGGAGAGAAACTCGATGTTGGGAAGAGGCCGGGTCTCACCCGCCAGATATTCCGGGTGGAAAAAGGGGGCTTGATCTTCACAGACCTCCCAGGTCTTGGATTCATGGAGAAAACATCCCGAAAGAAGGTGGAGGCCCTTCAAAGGGAGGCTTTGGCCTACCTGGAAGAACGGGACATCCTTGTGGCTGTGCTGGTGGTGGATGCGCCTGCCTTCCAGAGGATAGTTGACAAATGGACATCCCGGGGGGAGGCCCCGCTTGAGGTTGAGCTTTTCCAGTTCCTCCATGACCTTGGCCACGATGTCCTGGTAGCAGCTAACAAGATGGACAGGGTCAGGGCCAGCCAGAGGGATGCTGTGCTTGATGGGATTGCTCTCCGCCTGGGGATGCTCCCTCCCTGGCGCCAGTGGCAGAACTGGATTGCACCGGTCTCAGCCAAAAAAAGAGAGGTCAGCGCCCTGAAACGCCTGATAAACATGAGACTCCACTGACATATATATTTTTTATCCTGTGTCCTTTTTCTCGTATCCTCCTTGTGGTGGTTTTAGGGGGCGTGCTGGTACTCCTCCTACAAACCCGTCTACATTTGAGTTTACCAGGGAGTGGGCTGAGACTGTGCTCCCGTCTGAGATGGTGACTCCGGGGAGGATTGTGGTGTTGGCTCCGATTACCACGTTTTTTCCGATGGAGACCCTTCCAACCCTGTATTCGCCCTGCAGGAATTCGTGGCAGAGGATGGTGGAGTTAAAGCCGATTATGGTGTTGTCCCCGATTTCGATTAGCTGGGGGAAGAAGATGTCCAGGTTGACTTCCAGGCCGATGGAGACATGCCTGCCGATTTTAACTCCCATACACCGGTAGAGGAGGTTTTTGAGCCTGAGGGAGGGTGAGACCCTGGCAAGGGACATGCAGATATAGTTGAAGGCAACCCTGGCTGGGGAGACCACCTGGTTCCAGTACCAGAGAGAGTTAGCCTCTCCCGGGCTGGGATAGGTCCTGAGCCGCCTCATCTCCTTTATTTTGTTATTTTGTCTATTAGCATTTCGAAGGCTTCGTAGGCTCCGATGCCGTCTTTCAGGACTGCGGGTACAATTGGGACGTCCTGGGGGATGTTGAAGTGCCTTCGGATCTCCTCGGGTTTGAGGGCGCCTGGGAGGTCTTGTTTGTTGGCTATTATCAGGTAGGGTAACCCATAGGATTTGACGGTTTCCAGGAGGTTTTTGGCTCTGACAAAGTCCCGGGGGGAGGTGGAGTCTACCACTAGTATGACTCCCATGGCTTCTCCGCTGAGCTGTCTTACAATGGGGTCGAAGCGTTCCTGGCCCGGGGTCCCGAAGATGTCTGCACTGAACCCCTTGTACTCGATGTGGCCGTGGTCAAGGGCCACGGTGGTGCCCATCCTGTCCACCGAGATAGCCTTCCTGGAGATGGCGTGGACAAAGGTGGATTTACCAGCATTGTAGGCGCCTGTGACCAGTATCTTGGGAATGTAAACTTTGACGCCTCCGGGTTTGAAGACTTTGAAGAGGATGGATTTTTCTGGGGCTTTGTTCCAGTCTACCTTGAGGACTGCGAAATACTGGCCGTAGATTATCCGCTCCGCGATGCCGCTAATAGAGATCACTGCGTTGAAGATCTCGGTTTTGATCTGTTTGAGGATTTCCTCAGGGTAGGGCCAGACCGTGAAATTGTAAATCGTGGTATTACCCTGGCGGCTGGCGAGCTCGTTCCAGTGTCTCACCGCTTCCAGGGTTTCCCGGTCTCCACACATGTCCATTACCGTGGAAAGGGAGCCAATCACAACAGTGCCGCCTGGAACGGTTTTCATGGCCTCCTCTATTGCCTGGGTTACCGAGTCTATGTCCTCTGGGTCTTTAACCGTGAATCTCTCGGTGCTGGGAGCCCCGATAAGGGCTGAATAGGCGTCAACAATGAGCAGGCGGTCTTCAAAATGGCTGAGGTCCCAACCGTATTCCCGGAACTCGGACCGCACCACATCCGCACTGGCGCTTGAGGTCAAGAATATGCCTCTACCTCCATTTTCGAGGGTGTGATAGAGGGTCTGCATACCGAAGACCTCTCCTTCCACGCCAGGATGGCTGTAGTAGACAAGGGATCTACCCTGGGGTATCCCCCCGTTGAGGTAATCGTCCAGTTTAGGTATGCCCGTTTTTAACAGTTTAATTTTAATCACCTCCCACCTTCAGGAGATTACCCTCCAGAGTGTAGGAGAGCCAGGGAGTGGGTTTAGGGGAGAGGCCTACCGCCCGCAGGAAACTCTGGTCGTCTTCAACTTTTATCTCTATTACACCGTCAAACAACTGCTTCAGGGTGGCAATAGACTGGGGCTCGTGCATTCCCTCGTCCACAACATAGAGCCCCAGGGCTCCAGCTACTTTCACCCTCCCTGTGAAAACATGCAGAAACCTGAAAACAGTCTGGAGGTTGGAGTACATCAGAATGGTGGAGATGGAGTCAATGCAGAGATAGGTGTTTCGAATCTGTTTTTTCATCCAGAAGGTCTCGAAGAACTGGCTGATTTTCACCCCGATTCCGGTAAGGTCAACCGGGCTTGAAGCAATCTTAATATTCTCGGTCTCGGATGCTCCCACCCCCAGAGTCCTGGTGATACAGTCCACAACTCCCAGGTTTTCGGTTGGCACATTCAATTCCTCAAACCATCTCAGAACATTGTTCCCAGGCTCATGGGTAGAAACAATGACAGCCGCGGCATCGGACATAAGGCCGTTTAGGACGATACTCTTAAGAATAACATCTTTTCCACTCATGGGCGGGCCTAAAAGCATAATGTTGGCGCCGGGTTTGACTTGAACACTACCGTCCAACTCCTTTAACCCAAGAGTGTAGCCCATTGAATCCCTCTAGCCCGCCAATTGTAATTACATATAAATAAAACTGCTGTTCTGACTCGCAGGAATTCCGGCCTGGAAGAGGGGTGCCTGGAAGAGAAGATTCGTACTGGTGCGAACGTTATTTATATGGCCTGTGTGAATGTAATTTATGATGAGTAAAGGTCTTGTCATTCTTTATACTGACAGGGGTATTGTGGCTCTGGACAGCCCCATTAAACTTAAGATTCTGGAGCTTTTGCGGGGGGATGTTAAATCTTTTGAAGAGCTTGTTAACGGTACAGGTAAGGCTAAGTCCACGGTTTCTGTCCATCTTAACGACCTTGTCAGGCAGTGCCTGATTGTTGAGAAGACCCATCCTCATGATAAGCGCAAGAAATGTTTTGCCCTGAACTCTCTCTATGTTGCATGCTCCCTCGAGCCTGTGAATGCTCATTATCGGGATGTCCTAGACAATCTAGCCCGCAGCCTTGACAGCGAGTTCTCTTTTTTGAAATCCCTCTTTCACGCCATCAGGTACGGCCTGGAAGCCTACGGGATCAACCCGAACCCTCTCCTGAAAAAGATTGGATGTGATGTGGGAAGCCAGATTGCAGGTAAATTCAGAAGTTCCTCTCTACCCGAGCTATTAGAAGAGATCAAGGCCTTCTGGGGGGGCACAAAGCTGGGTAAAATGACAGTCTCCCAGGAAGGTAGCTGCTTTTGTGTGGTGGTGGAAGACTGCTTTGACTGTGGGAACATGCCCTATGTAGAACGGACCCTATGCTCCCTTGATGAGGGGATACTGGAGGGGATACTGGACACAAAACTCGGGAAACCTCACACCGTAAAGGAAATTGAATGTTTCGGGACCGGATACCATCACTGCCGGTTCATGATAGAACAGCAGTGTTAGCCCTGTAACTGCAAAATGAGGCTGGAAAGCTTTTTTACCATCCCCTCCATTCTGGCTTGAGTCTATGCTGCTGGATATCGCCTGTAAAATACTCCGGGAAGGGCCTGTCTGTGACCACTGTCTGGGCCGGCAGTTCGCCAAACTTTCAACTGGCCTCTCCAATGAACAGCGGGGGGGCGCTGTAAGACTGGTACTGGAAATGGAAGCCCAGATGGGTGATAGCAGAAGCGGAGAAGAGTTCAACAGCAGCATGACAGAAGACAGTGCAGAAGACAGTGGCTGCTGGGTGTGCGGCAATCTCTTCGAGGAGTTGGAAGATTGGGTGGAACGGTGTCTCCAGGCATTGGATGGTGTTGAGTTTGGGAGTTTCCTTGTGGGCACCCGGCTCTCCGGCCTTCTTTCAGAGAACGAGGAAGTGCTGTGGGAGGTTTGTGGTACGAGGTTTGCCGAACCCTTGAAGAGCGAGGTTAACCGGGAGGTGGGGAAACGGCTGCAGGCCAGAACCGGTAAAGAGGTGGATTTCAGGCGTCCGGATGTTGTCCTGCTTCTGGACCTGGCCGGAGAGCGGGTGGAGGTGAACATTAACCCGGTTTTTCTCTATGGGAGGTACCGGAAGCTTGTCCGGGGCATCCCCCAGACCAGGTGGCCGTGCCGGGAGTGCCGGGGTAGGGGCTGTCCCAGATGCAATTTTAAGGGTAAACTCTACCCAGAGTCTGTAGACGAGATTATCCGCACCCCCCTCCTCAGGGAGTTTAAGGCCAGGGACACGGTTTTCCATGGAGCCGGGCGGGAGGATGTTGACGCCCTGATGCTAGGAGAGGGGCGGCCCTTTGTAGTAGAAATAGTCCAGCCAAGGATACGCCGCCTGGACTGGAGGGAGCTCCGGAGGCTGGAAGAGGAGATTTCCAGTAGCGGTAAAGTCGAGGTAGAGGGATTCCAGTTTGTCTCCCGGGAGATGGTTTTAAACCTGAAATCTGAGAGACGGGATAAAACATATTCTGTGCTTGTCTCCTTCGAGGGGGAGGTGGATGAGGAAAAACTTAAATCTGTTCTTGCGGGATTAAGGGGAAAGGTCAGGCAGAAGACCCCCAGGCGGGTTCTCGCCCGGCGTGCTGACCTGGAACGTGAAAGAGAGGTTTACTATATGGAGCTCACATCCCTGGCAGGCGACCGTGCCCGGATTCTGGTTAACTGTGAAGGAGGACTCTACGTTAAGGAACTGGTCTCAGGAGACAGTGGCAGGACAAACCCAAGCCTCTCAGAACGCCTCGGAATGGAGGCAAAGGTTATTGAACTTGAAGTTATAAAAGCCTGAGAAGCGTAAAATAAAAAATAAGGAGAAGAATTAGAGGAGAAGGAGAGAGTTAGATAGGAAGATGAGAATGAGAGAGGGGTGAAGTACCAGGACGGCTTAAACGAGGTAACAGGAAAAAATATCTTAAATGAATTAGAGTAACAGGAATATAAGTGTCAAAGGAGAAGGATTGTGTTATGCCTAAATCACATGGTTTTAGACGGAAGACAAGGTACAAGCTTACCAAGCGGGTTAGAGAGAAGGGTTTGAGCCCGGTTAGCCGGGCTATTCAGGAGTTTGGCACCGGAGACATTGTAAATATTGACCTGGATCCCAGTGTACAGCGGGGGATGCCCCATCCAAAATTCCACGGCAGGACCGGCAGGGTAGTTGGTAGCAGGGGGAGAGCGTACCTTGTGGAGGTTAGAGACGGGCGCTCCATTAAAGAGGTAATAGTACTGCCAGAACATTTGACACCCAACCGAGGATGATTGTAAAAGAGGTTCAGAGCGAGGAGCTTTTAACCCTCGCCGAGGTAAAGGAGATTCTGGAGAAGGTGAGGGAGGAGCGGGCAGGAGAGGAAGAAGAGCTTGGATACGAGCTACGCAAAGCCATCCACCACGCCTCCATTTTCGCCAGGCTCTCGGCCCAGAAGTCCAGAGAGCTTGTCAACAAACTCCTTGAAATGGAGAAAATGAAACCTGAAATAGCGGTGAAAATCGCTGACATCACACCCCTCTCCAGGGACGAGGTAAGAACAATCTTCGCCAAAGAGAGATTCAACCTCACAGACAAGGAACTGGATGCCATCGTTGACCTGGTAAAAGAAGCCCTGGAAAGCTAGAATTTTGGGGGTAGGAGGATGGTGCTGGATAAAAAGCCTGAAAAAGAGGTTGTAGCGTGGGTGCTCGACTACCTCCCCTATGGAAGCCCCGATGACAAACGTCCAGTCTACCAGAAAAAACCCATAATCCAGGCTGTAGGCGAGAAAAACTTTGTTCTCATGGAAATCACACCCAGGGAAGGGGTGACTGTTAACGTGGAGGACAGAATCCACATTGGAGACAAAAATAGTATTGGCCAGGTTAAGCGCAGAATAACCTATGATGGGCTCAGCAACAGCGCCAAAATGGAACTCCCCATCCTGGTGAACAAGATAATCCTGGAAAACGAGTCCAGGTTTGTTGAGTTCTTTAACAAGGCGTATCCCATCACCAGCAGGTTCCACATGTTAGAACTCCTCCCAGGTATTGGCAAGAAGCTCATGTGGGCTCTAATTGAGGAGAGGAAAAAAGGGGACTTTAAAAGCTTCCAGGACCTCACCGAACGGGTTAAAAACCTCCACTACCCGGAGAGGCTTATCACCAATAGAATCATTGAGGAGCTAAAAGATGATCACATCAAATACCGGGTATTCACCACCCCCTTCCCCAAGAAAGGCTAAATGGGAGCGGGACAGCATTTCCTGACAAGCCAGAGGGTCCTTGAAAGAATAATAGACTACGCCAGTCTCACCCGGGAAGACACCGTGCTGGAAATCGGAGCCGGACCCGGCAACCTCACAAGCCTGCTGACAGAGGCTGCAGGCCAGGTTATAGCCATCGAGATAGACCCGGAGCTGGCGTCCCGGATACAGCCCAGGGAGAATCTGCAGGTAATAGTGGGAGACGCGCTCAAAATCGAATTCCCCTGGTTTGACAAGGTGGTCTCAAACATCCCGTACCAGATATCCTCTCCCCTCACCTTTAAACTTCTATCCTGTAAGTTTAAACTTGGGATAATAACCTATCAGTATGAGTTCGCCCGGAGAATGACCGCAAAACCTGGAAGCCGGGACTATGGCAGGCTCTCGGTAGCAGTCCAGCATTTTGCAAGAGCAGAAATACTGGAAACCCTGCCCCCAAACGCCTTCCGACCTCGACCCCAGGTAACCTCAGCCATAGTCAAACTCACACCCCAGCGGCCATCCTATCAGGTCACAGACGAAAAATTCTTTCTCAACTTCCTGGCAGCGGTCTTCTCCCAGCGAAGAAAAAAATTAAAAAACAGCATACAAAAAATACTAAAAAAAGAAGAAAAACAGTTGCTGCTCAAACTCCCCCAGGAGTACCTGGAAAAACGGCCAGAAGAACTCACACCCCAACAACTCGCAGAACTCGCGAACACCATCCACAGAAACCGGCAGAATTTTTAAGCCCAGGTGTTCTAAGGATGGTTTTATGAGGTTTGCGCATATAGCCGACACTCACGTGGGGTATCGTCAGTACAATCTGGATGAGCGGGAGGAAGATTTTTATGGCGCCCTGGGTCAGGCTGTGGATTTGATGCTGGAGGAGAGGGTGGATTTTGTGGTGCACTCTGGCGACCTTTTTAATGAGTCCCGGCCCACGGTCCGGGCTTTAATCGAGGTTAAAAGGGTGTTAGAACGGCTGCAGGAGCGGGGTGTCCCGGTTTACATTGCCCCGGGGAATCACGAGATTCCGAGGAGGCGTGGGAGCAGGCCACCTGTCCTTCTGTTCGATGGTCTGCGGGTCTTCACACGGGAGAGACGGGTTTTCCAGGAGGGGGACGTCCTCCTGTGTGGTCTGCCATATTATCCCAGCGTTTATCAGGAGAGTCTTGTGGAGGCACTTGGCGAGATTTCAAGAGTTAAAAATTCCAAAAAAAGGGTTCTGGTGCTCCATCAGGCTGTCCGGAAGTTTCTCCCGTTTGAGGGGAGTTTCGAGCTTGAAATGGAGGATTTACCCCCCGGTTTTGACTATTACGCGCTGGGGCATATTCACCGGAGGATTCAGGAGGATTTTGGAGGGGGTGTGCTGGCCTATGCTGGTTCTACCGAGATGTGGAGGATTGATGAGTACGAGGATGCAAGGAGACAGGGTAAGGGGTTTTATCTGGTGGACCTGGATGGAGATTGTCCTGAGGTGGCCAAGGTGGATCTCGAGACCAGGGGTTTTGTCAGGCGGCAGGTTAAAATCGAGGAACTGGATGATGTTTTGAGGTCTATCCGGGCTTTGGATGGGAGGCCGGTTGTCCATCTTGAGGTGAGTGGCTCTTTTGACAGGGGGAGTGTCTCTGAGAAGATTTACCGGGAGCTTGGGGATGCAGTGCTCCATGTCAGGCAGGTATTCCACCAGGAAGAACCAAGTGTGACAGGCTTCCAGGGGGGTCAGCTCGATATTACTGAGAGTCTCCGGGAGTATCTGGAAGCCTCGCTAGGTGGGCAGCTTGGAGAAGAAGGCGTGGATTTTGCGGTTAACCTTTTCAGGCTCCTTGCGGAGGGCAGCCGGGAGGAGGCAATAGAACTGGCAGAGAGATTCTACCAGGACTGGAGGAGGTAAAAGAGTTGATTGTCAGGCGGCTCTCTCTCAGCAACTTCAAGACCCATGTGGACACCGAGGTCTCTTTCAAGCGGGGTATCACTGCCATTATCGGGGAGAACGGGGCTGGCAAGACAAGCCTTCTTGAAGCTTTGAGCTATGCTTTTTTCAAGGAGTCCACCTCTAAGACCGGCGAGCTTGTAACACTTGGCCGCAAAAGAATGAGTGTAGCAGTGGAATTCCAGGCCAGGGGACGGGATTACCGGATTGAACGGGAACGACGGGGAAACTCCACCTTCAGCTCGCTCTCGGTTTTTGAGAAGGGTAGGTGGCGGACCATCAGAAATGATGAACGAGGAATCAACGCTGAAATGGAGCGGATTCTCGGCATGGACCGCGAGGTCTTTCTCAACGCAGTTTACATCCGACAGGGAGAAATCGACAGGATTCTCTCCTCCAAACCCGCGGAGCGCAAAAAACTGATAGGCAGACTACTAGGCGTAGACACCGTCCAAAACGTCTGGGAAACCCTGGGACGAGAAGGAGGAATAATACCACATTTCAAGTCAAAAAAAGACGTTCTGGAAGGAGAAATAAGAGAAAAACCAGAGATAGAACAGAAAATAGAGGAAGAAAAAACCCGCCTGGCAGAACTGGAAACAGAAATCGCAGGTCTAGCCCGGAACATCAAAGAGACCGGGAAACATCTCTTTGAGGTGGAATCCCATCTGGAAGCCCAGGAAAAAAAGGCTGGAGAATTCAAAATCCTGGATGTCAGCTTTAAAAACTTCCAACGTGAGCTTGCCGAGAGACAACAGACGCTCAACAGGCTGGAGGAAAAGCTTCGGGAAATTCAGGATGCAGAGTCAAAGATAAAAACTCTCACACCCTTAATCGAGAAACTGGGGATACTGGAGGAATTAAAAGCCATAAAAGACCGGGAACACGTGGTTTTAAAGGAAGTTAACTGGCTCCAGAGCGAACTTGAGAAGATTGAGAGATGGAAAGACACCCTGAAAAAGACAGAACACGACCACAGGCGGTATCTTGAGATTTTACCAGAGATCGAGCAGCTCGAAGATAGACGCCAGGATGGTGTCCGGCAGCGGGAGAGGCTTGCCAGAGAGGAATTAACAGAACTTGGAAGGGAAATAAACTCGCTTGAACGGGTTATCAGGGGGAGGCTGGAAAAGCTTAAAGAGGTCATGGAAAGCGAGGTCACCCCCGAAAACCTGGAAGAGAGCGTCAGGGCATTTACTGAAGAGAAAAAAAAGACGGTGGAAGCTGCCAGCCAGAGAATTGATACCATCAACAGTGAAAACGGGGAGCTTGCCGGCATAAAGAGCGAGTTAACCAGGGCTATCAGGATGCTCTCCGAGGCCGAGGAAGAGGGAAAATGTCCGGTCTGCGGCAGCAAACTCACACCCGAACACCGCCAGGGGATACACAGGGAATACCAGGAAAAAATAAAGGAAATAGACAGAAACATGCTCTCTCTACGGGAGAAGAAAAAAAAGCTTGCAGAAGAACAGGAAACAGCCACAGAGGCCCTTGAAAAAATAAACCAGCTAAACCCAGAACTTGTGAAAAAAAACATTGACGAGAAAAAAGCCAAGGAGGAACGGAAAAAAAAGCTTGAAAAAGAACTTGAAAAAATAAAAATAGAACTAGACGAACTTGAAAAAATAGAAAAAAAATTAAAGGAGCTTAAAACCGAACAGGAATCCTGCAAAAAGGGTTACGACCTCTACAATGCCGCACAGCACAACCTAAAAGAGACAGACGAAACAAGCCTCCAGAGAGAGAAGAAATCAAAAGAAATAGAACTTGAAAAACTCAGAGGGGAAATCCTGGAGATAACAAAAAATCTCGGATACACCCCAGAGGACCTCACAGGAGAAATCACAGACCTGAGGGAGAAACAGGCAGAATACCACACCCTCCAGGGTTTAATCCAGGCTAAACCCAGAACTGAAACAGAAATAAACGAAATCAAGGGTAAAATCCAGGAAACAGAAAACCAACTCAAAAAAATAAAAGAAAAACTATCCAGCCTAGGCTACAACGAGGAAGAACACCTCAAAGCCAGAGAGGAAAAAAAAGAACTGGAAGAAAAACTGAACAAACTCCGGGACCAGCAGGCCAGGAGGGAGCAGGACCGACAGAACACCCAGAAAACCCTGGAACAGCTAAAAAATAAACTTGAAGAGATAAAAACCAAGGAAACAGAACTGGAAAAACTGAGAGAATTCCTGGCTCTACTTGAACAACTCCGCAAGGCACTTGACAGCGACAGATTCCAAAGCGAGCTTCGCAACCGGGCAAAACCCCTAATCGAAAAGTATGCCAACCAGATCTTCGAGGGCTTCGACCTACCCTACAACGCCCTAGAACTCACCGACGACTACAATATAATCCTACACAGCTCCCAGGGGAACGAGAACGTAAACATGATAAGCGGAGGCGAGAGAATCGCAGCCGCCCTAGCACTCAGAATCGGACTCGCACAAACCCTCTCATCCGGCAGACTAGAGATGCTACTCCTCGACGAACCCACAGTACACCTCGACCAAACCCGCCGCCAAGAACTGGTAAACCTGATGCGACTTGTCAAAATCCCCCAGACCATCGTAGTAACCCACGACGAAGAATTCGAACAAACAGCCCACACCCTCATCCGAGTCAAAAAAACCAACGGAATCTCCAAAGTAACCCTTTAGAAACTCACATTCAAGAGGTTGGTATCAGTAGATATAATTTTTCGTTTGCGGTTGTGCGATCATGTATAAAAGTGTTTTTAACTTCATCGGCGGGAAGTCCCCTTCCGAAAGGGAGGGGATGAGAGCCGA
>CAZCCY010000056.1:0-11341 GCA_964497545.1 uncultured Methanosarcinales archaeon
AACTTCGGCGGAAACCTCGGACCCTACCAGATACAATTACACGACCTATTCTAACACATTCAAACCCCCTGCCCCGAGAGGGAAAGAGAATGCAAATCTTATTTACCCCCAGGGACAAATGGGACTATAATGTGTGAGCTTAAAGTTGTTGCCGGGGGTGAAGTGGTGATGGAAGATGTTGTTTCCATCAGTGTTGAGGACAGCGGGGTTAGACTCACCAGTTTGCTGGGGGAGACCCGGTATGTCCAGGGCAGGCTCACCCAGGTTGACATGACAAGCCACACAGCAACAATTGAAATATCCAAGGGGTGAAAGTCGATTGAAAAAGATTGCTATTAATGGTTACGGCACTATTGGAAAGCGGGTTGCGGACGCTGTTTCGGTCCAACCTGACATGGAGATTGTGGGTGTTGTTAAAACCAGGCCAAGCTATGAGGCAAAAATGGCCCTAGAGAAAGGTTACACTCTCTATGCCTCCAAACCAGAGGAGATAGAGGCCTTCCAGAGGGCAGGGCTGGAGGTGGCGGGGAGCCTCAAGGACCTCCTCGGGGAGGCTGACCTGGTGGTGGATTGCACCCCGGGTGGTGTTGGAGCCAAAAACAAAGAGGCATATGTCCAGGCTGGTGTTAAGGCTATCTGGCAGGGGGGTGAGGAGCATGAGCTTGCAGGCTTCTCCTTCAACAGCGAGGCGAACTATGAAAAATGCCTGGGCAGGGATTTCACAAGAGTTGTCTCCTGCAACACCACCGGCCTGGTGCGGGTCCTCTATGCTCTTGACACAGCTTTCGGGGTGGAGAAGGCTAGGGTCACCCTGATGCGGCGGGCGGCAGACCCCAACGACATCAAGAAAGGGCCTATCAACGCCATCGTCCCAGACCCTATCACCCTCCCCTCCCACCACGGCCCAGATGTAAAATCAGTGCTACCCCACATCAACATCACCACCACCGCAGTGAAACTCCCCACCACCCTGATGCACCTCCACGCCCTCAACCTGACCCTCAAAAAGGAGGTCAAGCCAGAGGATGTTATAAAACTCTTCCAGGCCAGGCCCAGGCTCAGACTGATAGAACAATGGGAGAACATCAAATCCACCGCAGAGGCCATGGAGATGGCAAAAGACATGGGCAGGCCCAGGGGAGACCACTGGGAAAACATCATCTGGCAGAACTCCATCTCCACCGACAAGGACGGTGAACTCTATTTCTTCCAGGCCATACATCAGGAGTCGGATGTGGTGCCTGAGAACATAGACGCCATCAGAGCAATGCTCGAACTAGAGAAAAATGGAGAAAAATCCATAGAAAAAACAAACAAAGCCCTGGGAATCCCAGTGGCAGTCTAGGACAGGTTCACAAGTTTTGCTTCCAGTATCCCGTCCACTTTTTCTATTTCTTTTAGTATCTCGGGTTTGATTTCGCTGTCAACGCTCAGTACCATGATGGCGTCGCCGCCGGGTTTCAGCCTGCCCACCTGCATGCCTGCTATGTTTATCTGATTTCTGCCCAGAATCAAACAGCACGGGCCAATAATATTGGGATGGTCCTTGTGTTTTGCTACCAGGAGGTGGCCCTTGGGTATAACATCCACCCGGTAGCAGTCGATGTCAACAATTCTGGGCTCACCGTTCACTATGGTCCCGGCTATCTTCCTGCACTCCCCCTGGTCTGTGTGGAGGTGGAGCGAGACTAGGTCTGGATAGTATTCTGGTGTTTTGGACTTGCTTTCCACCACTTTTATTTTCCGCTCCCTGGCTATGGCAGGTGCGTTGACATAGTTTACCGCGCCCTTCATCACTGGCTCAAGGAGGCCTTTTAGCGCGGCTATTGTTATGGGTTTCACGTCCTTTTCTGCGATTTCACCGTGGTATCTGATTTCCACCTTGTTGTAGTTACGCTCCAGGAGCTGGACTCCCATGTTTCCGAGTTTTTCTGCCAGTGTCATGAAGGGTGAGATGGCTTTCATCTGTTCTGGCTTAATGCGGGGGAGATTGATGGCGTTTTTCACCGGGCCGCCCTTGAGCGCGCTCACTATCTCTTCGGCCACGCTCACCGCCACGTTGACCTGAGCCTCCCTGGTAGAAGCGCCAAGATGAGGTGTCACAATCAGATTGTCAAGCCCCAGGAGAGGGCTGCCCTGTGGCGGTTCTTCCACAAACACGTCCAGGGCTGCCCCTGCGATTCTACCGGTTTTCAGGGCGTGGTAGAGGGCTTCCTCGTTTATTATACCGCCCCTGGCACAGTTTATCACCCGGACATCTGGCTTCATCCTCTCAAACTCGTCCCGGTCAATGAGATTCTCGGTCTGGGGTGTGAGCGGGGTGTGGACGGTGATGAAATCAGACCTCTCCACGATTTCCTCGATGCTTGCCAGTGTGACGCCGAGCTCTTCTGCCCGCTCCTGGGAGATGAAAGGGTCGTAGGCCAGCACCTTCATTTCCAGGCCCTGGGCCCGGGAGGCCACCTCCGCGCCAACCCTCCCCAGGCCAATGATCCCGATGGTTTTACCTCTGACCTCCACCCCCATGAACTTCTTCCGCTCCCACCTACCCTGTTTTGTGGAAGCGTTGGCCTGGGGGATATTACGGGAGAGAGCAAGGAGCATGGCAATGGTGTGCTCGGCTGCAGAGATGGTGTTACCCTCAGGCGCGTTCACAACGATTATACCCCGGTTTGTGGCAGCCTCTACATCGATGTTGTCCACTCCCACCCCTGCCCTGCCAATTATCTTAAGCTTCCGGCCAGCCTCAATCACCTCCCTGGTCACCTTGGTACCACTCCGGACAACCAGAGCATCGTAATCCGGGATTTTCTCGATTAACTCTTCCTGGGAAAGGCCGGTCTCCACATCCACTTCCAGTTCTCGTTTTAGGATTTCAATGCCCTTCTCTGAGAGGGGGTCACTTACCAGTACTTTCATGCTCTGCCTTCAAATGGAATAGAAGGAATATAACAGTTATCACACCTGAATCCTTTATGTCACTATCTCTTCCAGCCGTTCTTCCTGGGCTGCCATTCTGATTTCCTGGCCTATCCGGCGGCCAGTGCTCATGGGCTTGCGCCACAGGATGTTGCCGTAGGGGTGGCCCAGCGCCATGTGGATGTTGGTCCCTCCACCTGTCCTGGGTGCGACATCATAGATGTAGAAGTTGAGGTCGCTGTCCACACAGGTCTGGAGGCAGAAGGGGCCAATTATCCCGGGCGGGTAATACCTCCTGGTGGCTTCGACGTATTTTTCTGCCAGTTCAAAGGCTTTTTCCAGGAGGGACTCCCGGAGTGTTGCACTGTTGTGGCCGCAGACTGTGTATTCAGGGTTGGCCTGTTTCCCCTGGAGTGTTAGCTGCTGGCTGGCAGGCAGACGGACGTATCCATCCAGGCTTGTCTCGAATCTCCAGTCGATTCCCAGAAGCTCGATTCCACCCAGGAGGGGGGAGTAGAAGAAGTCAAGGTTGAAAACCGGGCCGAGGATGTATCGCTCTATCCTGGCACGCTCCAGGTCCCTTCTGGTTATTATCTCCTGTTCGAGGAGGGAGCGTGACTTATCCTGGTATTCCTGGTAGCTTGCAGCCGTGAAAAATCCCCTTTCAAGCCTTTTTTTGGCATGGGGGAGCTTCACCATTACAAGCTCCTCAATCTCCTCTGGGCTCTCAATTTTCTCAGGGTAAGGTAGACCAGCCTTCTCTAGGAGCCAGTAGTAGTCCCGTTCACCGCCCCGCTCTTCACTGCGCAGCAGTGCCCGGCTCCCAAAGAGGGGGACCCTGAAATCCTCCTCGATTTCATCAACAGAACAATAAGAGGTGAAAGACCTGTTCGGAACAAAGATGGTGTTACGCCTCCTAAGCTCCTCCTGGCTCTCAGGCCGGAGGATGTGGCTGAAACTCGGGTAGACAAGTGTCTCGTCCACACACCCACGGGCGGGGTCCCTGCATGTTTTGAAATATTTGTCGTATGTCTTCTCTCTCCCCTGCTGGCATATGGCAAGAGTAGAGAACCCCTCCTCAACCGCGCCATCACAGACATCCAGGGCTGAATGGGAAGCCAGCACCCCGATAGTAAGAGCCTCACGGTCATAACCAGCAACGATTTCCTGGACAACCTCTCTCGCAATCATACCACACCAACAAGGGGGGAGGATAGCTAAAAGATTGCTGTTCCTCCCTTTGGCTTTGAGGGTAAATTTAAATCTCTTGTGTTATCTTTGAAAGGGCTTGGTCATGAAGCTTAAGTTAGACCCTGCTGTCAGGTACCGGCCTGGCAGTCAGCGGGTGCTGGAGCCGGAAGAGACGCTGGAGAGGGTTGAAAGGGAGATACCTAAAATTGGAGTCACCCGGGTTGCAAATATAACGGATTTGGACAGGGTTAACATTCCGGTCTACTCGGTGATTCGTCCCAGTGCTGCGAGGGGTGCTATTTCTATCTATTCTGGGAAGGGTGTGGACGAGGTTCAGGCCCGGATTTCTGCGGTGATGGAGGGGTTTGAGCGGTGTCTTGCCGAGCAACCCCAGACATGCAAGGACCTGGAGGAGCCCCATGAGGGCGAGGTCGTGACCGCCCCCTACCAGGACTACCAGGATGGTGGTTTCCTTGACCCGCTCTTGTTTCTGCCGCCCCAGCCGGTTATGCCTGGAACTGTGCTGGAATGGGTTGAGGGATGGGACCTAATACGGGGCGAGAGTGTTTTCGTGCCTGCAAATGCTGTCTACCACCCCTACCAGCCCCTGGGTGGCACAGGGCTCTTCCGCAGCAACACCAATGGGCTTGCCGCTGGCAACACCCTGGAAGAAGCGGTCCTACACGGCCTCCTGGAGGTCGTTGAAAGGGATGCTTTGAGCCTTGCCGAGCGCCACCGCCATCCTGGCCGGGAGATTGAGCTCACCTCGGAGGACGGGATTCTTTTTGAGTTGAAGAAGCGGTTTGAGGACAAGGGGGTGCTGGTTAAACTCTGGCTTCTGGACACAGACCTGGAGGTCCCCACGGTTGTGGCAGCCCTGGACGACACGGTTTTACGGGACGCCTCGCTCCTTGTCATGGGTGCAGGCGCACATCTTGACCCCAGGATTGCGGTTTCCCGGGCTCTCACCGAGGCAGCCCAGAGCCGGGTGGTCCAGATTCACGGTGCCAGAGAGGACACAGACCGGGAGGTGGTGGTAAGAAACATTGGATATGAACGCATGCGGCGGATGAACCGGTACTGGTACGAGGAAAAAGAAGAAAAGATCACCATCAGAGAGATCGAGGACAAATCAGCCAACACACCCTACGAGAACATCCGGCGGGTGCTGAAAAACCTCAAAAGAGCAAGACTTGAACATGCGGTTGTTGTAAACCTCTCCCGTCCAAGCATCACTGTGCCTGTGGTTCGAACCCTAATACCCGGTCTCGAAGTGTTCACCCTGGACCGGGAACGTCGGGGGCCAAGACTGCTAAAACACCCCCAGAAGCTCGTCAGAAAAACCAAAAGAACCAGCCAGGACATCTAAACTCCTAATTATTTTTTATGCTCAAAATAACTTTCCTTGGCACAGGTGGGGCCATCCCCACACCCAACCGGAACCCCTCAGCGATCCTCGTCAACCTGAAAGGTGACCTCATGCTTTTTGACTGTGGCGAGGGCACCCAGCGGCAGATGATGCGAGCTAAGACCGGCATGAAAATAAATGCCATCTTCATCACACACTTCCACGGAGACCACACCCTGGGCATCCCAGGGCTACTCCAGACCCTCTCCTTCAACGGTCGCACCCAACCCCTACCCATCTACGGGCCAAAATGGACCCAGCAGTTCATAAGACTCCTTGTAGCCCTCGGCTTCAACCGCCTAGGCTTCGAAATAACAGCCCACGAACTCAAACCCGGCGACACCATAGAACGGGAAAACTGCACCATCAAAGCCATAAGAACCGACCATGGCACACCCAGCCTCGGCTACCTCATCCAGGAACACACCCGGCCCGGCAAATTCAACAAGCAGGAGGCTCTCAGACTAGGCGTGCCAGAGGGGCCACTGTTCTCCAAACTCCAGCGCGGAGAACCAGTAAAAACACCTGCTGGTGTAACCGTCCAGCCAAGCCAGGTGTTAGGTCCACCCCGCCCCGGACGTAAAGTTGTATACACAGGCGACACCAGGCCCACACCAGAGATACTAGAGGCAAGCCAGAGGGCAGACCTCATCATCCACGACAGCACACTTACAAGCGAAATGCAGGACTGGGCAATAGAAACCAAACACTCAACAGCCAGCGAGGCAGCCCAGACAGCACTAAAAGCAGGAGCCCGCCGCCTAATCCTCACCCACATAAGCTCAAGATACTCAGAATCCACCCAGCCCCTCCTGGAAGAAGGCAAAAAAATATTCCCCACAACCCAGGTCGCAGAAGAACTGATGGAAATAGAAATACCCTACCAGAAATAAAACGAGCTAACAGGATTATTAACCCAATTTTAATTCTAACAAAACCATATTTTTGTGAAAATCATAATTAACCATCAGAAAAAGGTTTCATAGACCTACCAAATTACTTGCAGAATAGTAATATTACAGAAGGGGGTTAATTTTGAAAATTTGAACCAAAAGTCAATTAAGGAATTAAAACAATCCAAATACGCAATTCAAATATAGGAGGTGAACACCATCAAAATCAAAAAAATCAAGAAAATTGCAAAAGGTACCTGCAAGTGTCATTTCTCCTGCGCCTGATTAAACCTACATTCCGCTAAATGTGTCTACGCATATCGGTTTGTTGTCGTTTTTTAAGAGAAACCAGTATGCGTAGGATGGAGACGCGGAAAGTGGGTTTTATTAGATATTACGTTTATTTCTTATTTTTTAGGGCACAACTTCCCTGAGGCTGTTTTGCCCTTGGAGACCTTGTTTAAGGGTGTCGTGGATAATGGACGTAGATAATGAGATTATTTCTGGTGTTTTGGAAAAGGTCTTGGAGATGATTCAGCCTACAGTAGAGGAGCGGGAGCGGATTTGTGAGGTGGCTGAGACTTTGGTTGGTCTTGTGAATGAGGCCGCAGGGGAGTTAGGGGTGAATGCCAGGGGGCTGTTGGTGGGCAGTGCTGCCCGGGATACCTGGCTTAGAGGGGATCATGACCTGGATGTTTTTATTGTTCTCCCCAGGTCAGAGAAACTGGAGACAGGCCTTGAGATTGCCAGGCGGGCGGCTAGGCGGGCGGAGAGGATAGAGGAGAAATATGCCGAACATCCCTATCTCCACATCTATTTTGATGGTTTCGAAGTTGACCTTGTCCCCTGTTTCGGGGTATCCTCACCGGCAGAGATGCTTTCGGCTGTGGACCGGACACCTCTTCACAATCACTATGTCCAAGAGAGAATCCGGGGGCGGGAGAACGAGGCAAGGCTTTTAAAGCAGTTTCTACGAGCAGCTGGAATCTACGGGTCAGAACTTAAAACCAAGGGGTTTTCAGGGTATCTTGTTGAACTTCTTGTAATTAAATATGGCTCTTTCCTGGAAGTGCTGAACGCAGCTTTAAATTGGCGGCCTGGCAAAAGAATCGAACCCGACCCAATGGTAGAGCCTGGAGATGCCAAAAACTCCCCAGAGAAGCATCTAGACCTAAACGCCCCTTTGGTAGTGGTTGACCCAACAGATCCGAATCGGAACGTGGCAGCTGCCCTCTCGTTGGAGAGCCTCGCCAGGTTTGTGGACCGGGCAAGGGATTTCCTGGAGGAGCCGTGTCTAGAGAAGTTCTTACCCCCCTCTCCCAGGGGTGTTTCAGACGATGAGATTAAAAGCGAGCTTGGACACAGGGGCACAGGTTTCATAGCGGTCGTCTTCCAGCACCCCGGTGTGGTAGAAGACATACTTTACCCCCAGCTGTACAAGATGGAGAAGTCAGCATGGAAGCTAATCGAACAATGGGAGTTCAGGTTGATGGGAAGCTTTGTCTGGGCATCCCAAGAAAGAGCAGGGATATTCTTCGAGCTTGAGGTAAGTCAACTCCCACCATTGAAAATACACACCGGCCCCCCTGTCTGGGATAAAATCCATGGAAAAGCCTTTAAAAAGAAGCACAGTAGAGTCTACATTCGAGGCGACAAATACGAGGTGGAAATCCCCCGCAAACACACCACCGCTAAAAAACTGCTGGAAGAGAGGTTCCTCACCTGCAGCCTGGGAAAACACATTAAAGAAACAGTGAAGAAAAAAGGATTCCAGGTCCTGGAAGGACCGGAAATCACCGGCATCCAGGATAGAGATTTCCGCGAAAACCTCTACCGCTATCTGAACAAAACAATCCTTTAAAACGAAGTTAATGTTATTCACCCCCGGTTAATTCTAAATGAACCTATGACTGGCACTGATAAAACCAAAAAATAGATGTATGTCATCTGGCTGTTGAAGTTATGGGAATGAATAAACCTGTCACTTGCTTTGAACACGAGCCTTTTAACCTTGAAGCTGAATGTCTGAACGAGATAAATGCGATTAATAAAAGTTTTGGAAATAAAGTATTCAAAGTAACAAATATTCAAAATGACGAAATCACCCTTGAAGCTAAACAGTATGTGGGATTAATAAATATAAAAGGAAAAATTATTCAGATTCTCCCTAAAATCTATAGTAAAGATGAAAAAGATGAGAATGAAAAACGAAAACAGTCAATCAAAAATTTACTTTATATGCTGAACTATGCTGGTTTAAAACTTAAAGACTGGGATGCCACAGCGGTTTTTGAAAAATTTGATGATATTTTTGAGGTCTTGATATACCTATTCTCAAAAAATCTTTCAGAGATTGTCAGGAAGGGATTTTACAGGAATTACATTACAGTTGAGGAAAATATCTCAGGAGCTTTGAGAGGCAAGCTTTTAGTTCATAAACATGCTACTGCAAATTTTATATCGAAACAGAAATTTTATATTGAATATGATGAATTTTCTGAAAACAATCTACTGAATCGTGTCTTCAAATTCACAACAGAACTTCTCCTGGGATTTTCAAACAATGACATTAATAAAAAGTTACTAAGAGATTTGAAATTTTTATTTTCGGATGTGGATTACCAGGAGATAACAGACTCAGACCTGAAGAGAATCACTTTTAGCCGACTGAATGAACACTACAGGCAACCTTTTAACATAGCGAAAATGTTCATACAAAGAATATGGTACCCTGATTATCTAGAGAGACAAAAGGAAAAGGAGATTTACGCGTTCCTAATAGACATGAATAAACTTTTTGAAGATTTTTTAGCACAGTTCATAAAAAGGCACAGAACAGATATTTTACCAGATGAATATCAACATTCAGATATTCTCATACAAAAGCCAGAGAAATATCAATATCTGGTATCAGACAAAAATAAAAAGGGTGTTTTCAGATTAGAACCTGATATCATGCTAAAAGAGGGAGGAGATTTCAAGCTGATTATAGATACAAAATACAAGAAATTACAGCCAGAGGAGCGCAAACTGGGAGTTTCACAGGGAGACATGTACCAAATTTATGCCTATGTTACAAGGTACGATTCTCCCAAAGCTGTGCTTGTTTACCCGGAATACGAAGATTATAACCAGCCAATAAAGAAGGAATTCTGCACTGATGAGAAAAAAATATGTGTAATGACAATAAACTTACTGATGGATTTAAGCGAAAATGAAGAGGAATTAAAAAGATGTCTGAGGAAGATACTGGAGTAAGATACTGGAAAATTTCGCCTGGGGAAAAGGCTGAGAATTGGGACGAATTCATGGAAAATAAATGTATAGCTATCGGATGGTGCATGGAAAGGGATTTGAGAAAAACTAAATTTGGAGACGTAACAAAAAATCCAGACAGAGAATTAATAAAAAAGGTTTTAAGCGAGGATTGCTACAAGGAAGAAGTCGATACCGGAGAAATTACAGATATGCAAATTGCTATATGGGCTGGAATTGTTAAAGATTTTTTAGAGATTAAACCAGGAGATAAAGTGGTCGTCTATGGTAAACAGTTCCACATAAATGCCATATGCGAGGTTACTGGTGAATATGAATTTAAAAAAAATATGTATTTTCCTCAGACCAAACCAGTTAAGTGGACAAAAATTTTCGCCCCTACTCTTGACGCTGAAGGTTTGGATATAAGACCTATTAAAGATAAAGTTAAAAAAATTGCAGTTAATAGGACCGTTATTAAACTGACGAAAAAAGATTGGGATATTATTTATAATTATGCCATGGGAAAAAAGGAAAATGAAAATGTAGAAAATACAGACGTAAAAGATGTTACGGGTCTCCTAGATAAAAATCCAAATGTAATTCTCTATGGTCCGCCTGGAACAGGAAAGACCTATCTGGCAAATGGGGTTAAAGCGCAATATAAAAGTGAATTTGTGACTTTTCATCAGTCATATTCTTATGAGGATTTTATTGAAGGTATAAAACCAAAAACACATGATGAAAATGGAAAGAAAGAGATTTATTATGAAATCGAGGATGGCCTGTTCAAGAGGTTATGTGAAAGAGCTATTAAAGATGCGATTGAAAAAAGCAATCTTATATCCAAAGATATCTTAAAAAGTAGGCGATTCTTTAGGGATTTCTTTGAAGAATACAATAAGTTAGACAAAGATAAGAAAAAAGAGCTTTTTGAAAATGCAGACAAATTTTTGTTGATCATAGACGAAATCAACAGAGGAAACATATCAAAAATATTCGGTGAACTTATAACACTTATAGAAAAAGACAAGAGATTGGGAGAAGAATATGAAATTACTCCAGATCTTCCCTATTCTAAGGAAAAGTTTGGAATACCTCCTAATGTATTGCTACTTGGAACAATGAATACTGCTGATAGAAGCATTGCTCTTTTAGATATTGCTTTGAGAAGGAGATTTGATTTTTATTCCATGTGGCCTGAAGCCGAGTTGTTAGCTGAAGTCGACGGCATAAACCTAAAAGAACTTCTATCTTCAATGAATAAAAAAATAGAGGAACTGAATGACAGAGATCACCAGATAGGGCACAGTTATTTCATGGGTGTTAAAGATTTGAAAGAACTGAGATATGTATGGTTTTACAGAATCATGCCCTTGCTTCAGGAATACTTCTATAATGACAATGAGAAAATTAAAGAAATTACCAAGAAAGATTTTATAAATGAGGGAGTGGAGATGGAAGATACTGAGTTTAGAGATGCTCTGAAGGAGATAATAACAGGAGAATAGAACGAAAGTAGTTGTATAGTTTCCCGAAAAAATCATGGACTATACAGGGTAAAATTTGATGCGAAATTTTTTCGGGGCTATACATCCACGGTTTTTGCTACAATGACCTTTTTGCCCCACAGCCTGGTGGTGGGGGGAAAGCATTAAGTAGAGAGCCTGCTATT
>CAZCCY010000057.1:0-11338 GCA_964497545.1 uncultured Methanosarcinales archaeon
CGCAATTCCTCCCCTCCCTTTCGGAAGGGGACTCCTTGCGACGAAAAGTTGAAACAAATCAGACGAACAAATCAGAACCTCTTGAATGACGGTTATATCTTTTCCATCGCCGCTTTTTTATCCACCAGCGCGTACTCCTTGGCAGCCTTCACCGCATCAAAACTCACCAATATCAGCCCATCTTCTGTCCGGTACTTCGAGGTATCCACCCTCGGATTCGGCCGTGTTACCAGGTCGATGAGTTCCCCGTTTTTCATGTCTATTATGATATTACTCACCGTGCCCAGTTCTGAGCCATCTGTCAGCATCACCTTCTTGTTGGAAAGACTTTTAGCGAATATTTTTGCCATATTATTTTTCTTTTTTTTATCTGTAACCTATATAAGATTTTTGTTCCGGCACCCCACCCCTGAACTGCTCCTGAATACGCTCATAGTAATCCATGATATTCTCGGCAAGAGAAGGACGTATCTTCTTAAGGGCCTCCTGGAAGTGGCGCATCTCCACCTTCTCGGTGTCAAAGTTCTCCCGGAGGGCGAGCATCACCGCCTCCCGACACAGGGCTGCCAGGTCACTCCCCACATAACCATCAGTCGAATCTGCCAGCTCCTCCAGGTCAACACTCTCACCCAGAGGCGTGTTTTTGAGATGAATCTTCAGGATTTCCACCCGACCCTGCCGGTTGGGCGGTACTGCCATCACCAGCCTGTCAAACCTCCCAGGCCGGAGCAGGGCAGGGTCAATGATATCAGGACGGTTGGTGGCAGCAATCACCATAACATTCTTCAGTACATCCAGGCCATCCATCTCCACCAGAAGCTGGTTAACCACCCTCTCAGACACCCGGGTCCCGGCCTCCAGACCCCGCATAGGGGCAATCGCGTCCAGCTCGTCAAAGAATATTATGGCAGGCGCCACCTGCCTGGCCTTCTTAAAGACCTCCCGGATAGCCCGCTCAGACTCCCCCACCCACTTGGAGAGAAGCTGAGGACCACGGACACTGATAAAATTGGCAGCAGTAGCATTAGCCACAGCCTTGGCAATAAGAGTCTTACCTGTGCCCGGGGGCCCGAAGATTAAAACGCCTTTTGGGGGGTGTATCCCCATCTTCTGGAACT
Source organism: uncultured Methanosarcinales archaeon (assembly GCA_964497545.1). Taxonomy (GTDB): domain Archaea; phylum Halobacteriota; class Methanosarcinia; order Methanosarcinales; family CAZCCY01; genus CAZCCY01. Next base: position 1,119 of record CAZCCY010000057.1, read on the forward strand.
TCTCAGGGTTTTTAAGGGGCCATTCCACTGCCTCGATGATCTCCTGTTTCACCTCTTCGAGTCCGCCCACATCGTCCCAGGTCACCTTTGGCAGTTCCACCATGACCTCCCGCATGGCAGAGGGCTCGGTCTCCCGCATGGCCTCCTCAAAGTCTGCCATGGTCACAACCATGCTCTCCAGGATTTCAGAGGGTATCTCCTCGTCCAGGTTGAAGGAGGGCAGATACCTGCGCAGGGCTTTCATCGCGGCCTCCTTGGTGAGGAAGGAAATGTCAGCCCCCACAAAACCATGAGTGAGATCCGCAATCTCCTTCAGGTCCACATCCTCTGAGAGGGGCATACCCCGGGTGTGAATCTGAAGGATCTCGTATCTCTCCTGCCGGTTAGGCACTCCAATCTCGATTTCCCGGTCAAACCGCCCTGGCCTGCGGAGGGCAGGGTCGATGGCATCGAGACGGTTGGTAGCTCCGATTACTATCACCTGTCCCCGCTCGGTGAGACCGTCCATCATGGTCAGAAGCTGGGCCACCACCCTCCGCTCAACCTCACCTGTCACCTCTTCCCGTCTGGGAGCAATGGAGTCCAGCTCGTCAATGAAAATAATAGAGGGCGCATTCCTGTTAGCATTCTCAAATATCTCCCGCAACCTCTGCTCGCTCTCCCCATAGTACTTGGACATCACCTCAGGGCCAGCTATGGCCTGGAAGTTAGCTCCTGACTCGTTAGCCACAGCCTTGGCAATAAGGGTCTTACCTGTGCCGGGCGGGCCGTACATGAGAACACCCTTGGGAGGCTCTATACCAAGCTTCTGGAACACCTCCGGGTGCTTCATGGGAAGCTCGATCATCTCCCGCACCCGCTGGATTTCATCTCCTAGACCACCAATATCCTCATAGCATATGCCGGTTCCACCCACACCCTCATACCCTGAGGCAGGTTTATCCCGGAGAATGATTTGTGTCTTTTCGGTTACGATTACAACACCCCTGGGGTCGGTTTCAACAGCCACAAGGGGTATGGCCTGGCCTGTTGTCATCCGCCCCAAAAAGGGGTGGGCCATGGTGCTCATCACCGGCACCACATCCCCCTGGACCAGGGGACGCTTGAGAATCTGGCGGCGGATCATGTCATCGATTTCACCTCCAAACTGGATGCTGGTCCCCTCGGTAGGGGCCAGCACAAGTCTGAGCGCACCCCGGGGAGTGGCCTTTCTCACCTTGACCCGCTCCCCCAGACCAATATCCGCATTCTGCCGGGTGAAACCGTCAATCCGGATGGCGTCCTGGTCCCAGTCCATCCGGTCTGCCCGCCAGACCTTGGCCGCAGTCACCTTTTTACCCTCAATCTCGATGATATCCCCCGGAGACAGCTTCAATTTCAGAAGTGTGTGCGGGTCGAGTCTGGCAATACCCCGACCAGTATCGTTAGGATAAGCCTTAGCTACCGTCAGCAGAGCTTCTTCCAAACACAAACCCTCCTTCCCATGGAAGAGAATCCAAACTAATAACCGTGTTCATGGACTAATAAACTTACTACCGGTCATGGTTATATAATTTTGGTGGAAACCCTATCACCATGAGAGGGGTAGAACACCTGAAATAAAGAGTTAAATAAACCAAGGGCCAAATCTGGCAGTTCTGAGGGATGAAAAATAATCCAGATAAAAAAGGTCTCCAAGGTGTTCGGTAGCAAGTTTGTGCTGAGGGACATCGACCTTGAGATAGTAGATGGAGAGTTTCTCACGATTTTCGGTCCGAATGGTGCGGGTAAAACAACCCTGCTCAAAATAATGTCCACCCTCATCTCCCCTACCCGGGGGACTGTGGTGGTGGACGGCCTGGACATCCACAAAAACCCCCAGGAAATCCGCAGTAAAATCGGGGTCATCTCCCACGAAACCTACCTCTACGGGGAACTCACAGCCCGGGAGAACCTGAGATTCTACGGTAAAATGTACGGCACAGACCACCTGGAAGAACGAATCAAGGAGGTAATAGAGGAGGTGGGGTTGAGACACAGACAAAATGACCGGGTCTCAACCTTCTCCCGGGGCATGAAACAGCGGCTCTCCATCGCCAGGGCCATCATCCACAACCCGCCCATCCTACTCCTGGACGAGCCCTACACCGGCCTGGACCAGCAGGCTGCAGCCACCTTCGACCGGATCCTGGAAGGGCTTGAAAGCAGAATCAGGATAATGGTCTCCCATGACCTGGAACGGGGGACTGCCAGGTGCAGCCGGGCCCTGATCCTGGACCATGGCTCAATTGTCCACGAAATCCCCCCCAGGGAGCTACGGGACCTGGAACGGTGCCGCCACCTCTACCAGAAATACACGGAGACGAGAACATGAAGTTCCTGACACTTGCCTGGAAAGACCTCAAAAGCGAGTTCAGAACCAAACAGATGCTCAACTCCATGATAATCTTCGCCCTCCTTATCATCGTCATCTTCCGCAAGGCTCTAGGAGAGATACCCCCTGGAAACCTGGACAGCCTTGCCCCTGCCATCCTCTGGATCACATTTGTCTTCGCAGGAATCCTCGGCCTCTCCCGGGCCTTCACAGGTGAAATGGAAAACGGCTGCCTGGAAGGCCTGAAACTCTGCCCCATCGACCGGGCCACCATCTTCAACGGCAAAGCCACCTCCACCACCCTTCTGATGTTCATAATGGAGCCTCTGGCCATCCCGATTTTCCTCGGGATCTTCAACTACAGGGCAGCCTCCCTCCTCGGCCTCCTCCTGGTAATCCCCCTCGGGACCATCGGTTTTGTCCTGGTAGGCACACTACTCTCAGCCCTCACAGTGAACACCAGGACCAGGGAACTCCTCCTCCCCATCATCCTCTTCCCCATCCTGATACCTCTGCTCCTGAATGCTGTGAGTGCAACCCAGATAGTCCTCACAGGGAGAGGGCTTGCCGAGGCAGAAAGCCAGCTCAAACTCCTGGTAGCATACGACTTGTTATTCTATCTGACAGCCCAGATTCTCTTTGAATACGTGATAGAAGACTAAACCATTGGCAGGGTGAAGGTGAAGGTGCTGCCTTTTCCAGGTTCGCTTTCCACGGTTATTTTTCCGTGGTGGGCCTCGATTATCCCCTTGGCTATGGCTAGGCCAAGACCTGTGCCTCCAACTTTTCTTGTCATGCTGTTGTCTGCCTGGGAGAATCTGTCGAATATCCGCTCCTGGTCCTCTTTTTTTATCCCGATGCCGGTGTCCTGGACACTCACCTGTGCCTCGCCATCTTTTTTGGAGAGTTTCATGGTGATACTGCCACCAGGTGGGGTGAATTTTATGGCGTTCTCGAGGAGGTTTATCACCACCTGGGCGATTCTGTCCCGGTCCACCCTGGCGATGACCGCCTCCCCAGGTGGCTGCCAGTTTATGGTTATGTTTTTCTTTTCGGCGAGCTGCTGGATGCTCTCCCGGCTGTAGTCCAGGATACGGCGGAGGTCTGTTTCTTCTTTTTTGAGTTCCATCGCCCTGGCTTCCATGATGGAGAGGTCGAGGAGGTCGTTCACAAGCCTGGTCTGACGGTCCACATTGCGGAGGATGATGGAGAGGAGTTTCTTTTCATCTTTACTTCGGACGTAGGATTCCATTACCTCGGCCGAGGCTCTGATGGCTGTGAGGGGTGTTTTTAGCTCGTGGGAGACCATGGAGAGGAAGTCTGATTTCATTTTGTCGAGTTTTCTGAGCTCCCGGTTAGACCGCTCAAGCTCCCTGGTACGCTCTGCGACCCGTTTTTCCAGTTCCAGGTTGGTCTCCTCAAGTTTACGGGTGTAATAGCCTATGTTCCTGGCAAGGTAGAAGGCAGAGAATACCACAATTCCCAGGGCGATTAAAGATAAAAGAAAGAACCTGTTCTGCATTTTTTCTGCAGCGGTTTTTATCTCTTTTCCCATCTGGGCTGTCTGCTGGTCTATCTCACTGCCTGTCCTGTGGATGAGTTCCTCGAGTTTGACCTTGGAAGCCAGGGCGGGTTTCACCACCTCTGATACTGGTATCACTATCCCCAGGCTCCAGTTGGTGCTGTTAATCGGGGCATAGCCTACAAAGTTCTCCTCATCCCCCCGGTAATAACTGTATCCGCTTTTACCGGCTGTCATGTCAAGGGCGATCCTTCTTAGAGCGGGGTTATGGGACTGGAGGAGATTCTCGGTTCGGAAGGGCTCATTCCACCTGGTTTCCCCTGGTTCCAGGTCTGGCTTGGCCACAATATTGCCCTGGCGGTCGAGGATGAAGGCATAACCCGAATCACGGGACAGCAGCTCTCTCAGGGTTTTGAGGGTGATATCCATTCCGATTACGCCTGTGAGTTTCCCATCATTGTAGACTGGCGAGGCTACTGTGATCATAAGTCCTGCACCTCCAGCGTCAACATAGATTCCGGTCCAGATGGTCCTGCCTGCTTTTGCTGCCTGCTGGTACCAACCCCGCTGCCGGGGGTCGTAGCTTGCCGGGTCCTCGCTGTAGGGGTAGAGAATCACACCGCCGTTGGATAGTCCCAGGTATGCCCAGGAGATGCTGGGGTTTTTGTCTACCAGGGGTTTGAGGATGTTTTCCAGACATGAACCCTGGTCAAGCGTTTTTTTGACGTCTTGCCGCAGGTATGGACGCAGAAGCTCAAATTCCTGGCGTGTAATTTTTTCTTCTGGGTTTTCGATTTTTCTCTGGATAAGAGAGCGGGTCCTGGGAGGTATCCATCCGGTGAAGAGTTCTTCCAGGCTCTGGTTTGTAATCGGGATGCCTACCATCACCTCCCTGGGGGGACACCTTGTATCCTGGCTGAAGACCTGGGAGGCATAGGCTGCCGCTACCTCTGCCTGCCGGGCAAGCTCCTGGAAGAAGAGGTCATCTTTCTCAGCCTCCCGCAACGCAAGAGCATGGATGTAAAACTCAGAGTTCTCCCGGAGCGAAGCGATACTCTCGTTTACCGCGGTGCTGCCAAGCTCAAGGGAGCCTCGGACAGCGATAGCCCTCATATCCTGGCTGTCCTCCCCTATCAACTCTTTTAAATTTTTAATGTAATCTAGGGATGCGATACTAAAAAGAGCTAGTGGTACTACCAGGGCAATAACAAACATCACAAATACAGTGCGCTCGATACCGTGTTTTCCCTGAAACATTTACCAGAGCAAATAAGAAAGATAAACTACTTAAAATAAACCACCCTTCCCCGGTAAATTCACGATACTGTGAAATTAACCTAATTCTGTCCCACATCTGATAACTCCCGTATGCGTTGTTTTAGAGGACTTTTTCAAAGGTTGTTTTTGTATAAAAGTCCAGGAACTTTATGTAGCCTTTTTTTCTGTAAAACAGTATCCCGATTATGATGTCTAGGGGGAGTAAAAATACTTTCCCGATGTTTCTTATGGCACTTTCTATGAGGGTTACTTTGTCTCCGTTTGTTTTTATGACTCTGATTTTCATCGCGTATTTCCCGATTGTTTGGCCTTTGTATGTTTCCATGATAACAAAATATACGTATGCGAATTGAAGGGTTAATTGTAAATATATTACGATGTGGAATGTATGCACATCAAATTTTAATCCACGACTTAATATAAAGAAAATAGCTATTCCAATGAACAAGAATAATATAAAATCTATTAGTGCTGCTATTGTTCTTCGTAGTATCATGAGGGCGGAAATGGCTGTGTTATTGCTGGTTTTGGTTGTTTCTTTTGTGTTTTTCGATGATTTTGTGTTTACTCCTTGGAGCATGCTGTAAGCGATTTTTCCGTATTCTGACAGTTTGTAAGTTTTTTTGTCTGTAGGTTCAACGAAATCTTTCATTTTCCTTAAGTGAAAATTCAGATTTCCTTCTTCTAGATTCAGGTTGTGTAGAATTTCGGTGTAGGACATCTCTGTGTTTTCGTAAAGGAGAGATATTATTTTCACTCTGACTTCGTGAGAGAGGACTTTAAAAAATTCTATTGCTTTTAGTTCTTTTGTTTGTTCAACAGTCATTTTTTGTGGTTGCGTGTATCGTTTTTGTTGTTTTTCAATTTTTCTTTTTATCGTAGAAAAAACTTTGTTTCGTATACATGATTTTTGTTTCTGAGGCAAAAAGATTTTTTTTGTTGAGAAATTATAAATATAATGGTGGGTTATACGAGATATCGAGGTCAAATGACAAGCCACACACCCGAGATAGGAAACAAAATCACGATGGGTATCTCTAGCACGAAAAAGCATAATAAAACCGTGAATGCGAAAAAGGAGAAAGGTGACTAAATGATTTCAAAAAAACTCCTAGTTGTTATTTTATTGGCCACGTCAATCTTATTAGTAGGAATGCTGAGCATGCCTGTACTAAGTACAGAAGAAGGAGAACACACAGAGACAGGAGGACATACGGAGACAGGTGAACACACCGAAGAAGGAGGACATGGAGAAGAAGAGGGATATGAGCATGTTCATGCGAAAGTCCCTGATGAATATGCCAATTACACTAATCCTTACGCGGGTAATGAGTCTGCTATTGAAGCAGGTAAGAAGATTTACGAGACTGCGTGTATTATGTGCCACGGAAAGAAGGGGGATGGTAACGGTATAGCTGCAAAGGCTTTGAAAGTAAGGCCGGCAGACTTCACTGACAAGGAAATGGTAAGTAGAATGTCAGATAGTTTCTGGTTTTGGAGGGTCAGTGAAGGGATTGAAGGGTCTGGGATGCCTGCCTGGAAAAACGTGTTGAATGAAACGCAGCGCTGGCTGGTGATAAATTATGCAATGAACTTTTCAAAGGGCCCTGCTGCTAAAAAATCTGAAGAAAAACCGTTCTATCTTCTGACCGAGAAGGCAGCACGTAAAAAGGGCGCTCACATAATAGGGCTTGTAGCTAATCTTTCGGTTTTGCTTGTAGCAGGACTGATTTTTGTGATGTTCAAGAGGTGAAAACAGGGAGATGACAGAGGAAGAAGTAGTTAGTGTGACTCCACCGTCTGAGTCTGTGCCAGCTTTGGCCGCGTTTGTGATCCTGGGCGTAATAGACCTAGCGTTAGTGATACTAGCTATGGTTGGGATTGCGGGACTTGCACCTAAAGAATGGGGCTGGGACCAGTTTACTGTGGGCAAGTTTACTGCATTCGCTTTTCTGGGATTCACATTGCTTTCGTTGATCTACTGGAAGAAATTCATGCCTTTTATTTTAATTAAGAAAAAAAGGAGAGGTAAGAAAGAGATTGCAGACGACTACTACAAGGAGATAAACTATGATTGACGATAAACTGAACAGACGACAGTTTGTAAAAATGTTTGCTGGACTGGTCGGCTTAGCTCTTTCTTCTTCCAGTATTATTGGTCTGCTGAGGTCGTCCATCCCGATAGTCAGACAGACTACACCGGAAAGAGAGACCGTTTTAACCGTCAAAGGAAGGGAGCTTAAAGTCACGGATATACCGGTAGGAGGAGGTGTCAGTGCAACCTATCTTGGCTACGATTACAAAGGGAAAGAACGAGAGCATGCGGTGATTGTAGTACATCTGAAAGAGGACGACATTAAAAAAGATAAATTCGTGGTGCAAAACTTTGTGGCTTTCTCCTCTGTATGCAAACATCTCGGATGTACAACCTATTATAGATTCGATGAATGTAAGCCGTGTATTAAGAAGCCAGAGTTCCAGCACGATGGCAAGACTCAGTTAATATATTGTCCATGTCACTTCAGTCAGTACGACCCCTACGACGGTGCAAAGGTTGTATTTGGGCCAGCCCCAGAACCACTGGACCCTCTTGAAATAAAGATAAAAGACGGGAAAATTTACGGAGTGAGACTCCTCAGATACAAGGAGGGACTGTATGCCTAACTATTCTGACAGACTGTATTCCTGGCTAAATGAAAGAATTGACCTGGATAAATACGCAAAATCTTTCAAAGAATTTACACTTGCAGAGGACCGCTCAGTAGCCGCTGACACCCACCAGAAATGGAACGCCAAGTGGTTCTGGTACTGGTACCCTTTTTATTGCCTCGGGGGCATCGCAATACTAGCCTTCATTATTACCGCAGTAACCGGCCTGGTTCTAGGTTTTTATTACGTCCCCGATGGTGTAGGAGTACCCTCACCCGCATACCAGAGCATTGTTAAAATAATGACGGAAGTGCCTTTTGGGTACCTGGTGAGAGCAGTTCATCACTGGGCTGCACACATAATGGTGGCCGCTGTTTTCCTGCACATGCTCAGGGTGTTCTTTGTAGGGGCCTACAGAAACCCAAGAGAGTTGAATTGGGTATTAGGCGTGGGCCTCTTTGCATTAACCCTTGCTTTTGGTTACTCTGGGTATCTGCTCCCCTGGGACCAGCTCGCCTACTGGGCAGGTACTATCGGACAGAACATGGCCAAAGCCACACCAATGATAGGAGACACTATTGCAATGCTGGTATTCGGATCCACTGAACTTAAGATTACACCAGACGGCCTTGCGAGGATGTACATCTACCATGTATACATACTGCCGTTTTTAGTGGCAGCTCTGATAATAGCCCACATCATAATAGTATGGCTTCAGGGGGCTGCTGAACCGCACTAATATTCTGGAGGAACTTAGCTATGGAATCAATCCAAAAAAATGATAAACTGCCAATAAAAAGAGGAAGAGCGCAAAAGAGAAGCCAACCTTTCTCTCAAGAGCTTGTCAGAGACGGTATAATATTCAGCTTAATATTGACTGTGGTTCTGTTGCTCTCGGTCTTCAAGCATCCCTATATATATGCTCCAGCGGATCCCACAGTCACCCCCCGGATAATATTACCAGACTGGTATCTGCTCTGGTGGTATGGATTCCTCAAACTATGGGCCTTCAATCTCGGGCCCCTGACAGCAAAAGTCGGCGGCGTGGTCGTGCCTGTTATTTTCATCCTCTATCTAGTTGTGCTACCTTTCATAGAGAAGAACAAAAAAGCTGCCCGCCCTGCCATGGAACCAAGAAGAATCGCTATTGCCATGGGCATAATCGCATTTATCTTCACACTAACACTTGTCTCACTTGACGTAGTAATCGGCGACTACTATCCAGGGTTTATCGAACCACTAATCGTTCTAAGCTGGTACAAATACAAGGTAAGCTATCTGACCTTGTTCTCAATAACTTTCCCGGTGCTGGCATCCCTTGTAACCTATGGTTTTCTGGTCAAAACAAGAAGAGGATTCAAGCAGCTTAAATCAAAGGTTATCGACCAAAAGAACGTCTGCAGCTTCTGCACTGCCTGTATTGGAGTGTGCCCAAACAAGAGGATATATGATGCAGACTTCAAGATAACCGAGTCATCTGTCATACCATGCATGTACTGCGGACATTGCTCATCCAGTTGCTACAGATACAATTACAAGCCAGTCAGCGGTGTGGGCAGTTATATCGAAACCTCTGCTGCCAAATCTAACAGGTTTGGAGGGCAGGACGGAGGAATGGTGACAGAGTTCCTGGTCAACGCAATGGACATGGGCATAATCGATACTTGTATTGTGGTAGACAGAGATGAGAAGTGGAGACCAATCCTCAAAGTGGCAACTTCAAAGGAAGAAATCCTGAAAGCCTCTGGGAGCAAGTACACCCATGCAAAGGTGCTCTCACTTCTTTCTGAGGCAAACATGTACTCAGAAAAGGGCATTGCAATTGTAGGAACTCCCTGTCAGATGGAAGGACTGAAGACCCTTACCAATACTGTTCCAAGCCTGGCATCCCTCGTTAAACTGAGAATCGGGCTATTCTGCACTGAAAACTTCTCCTACAAGAGCCTGTATGAGGACTTCCTTGGAAGCAAAGGGATAAAAGCAGAAAAAATCAAAAAAGTGGATGTCAGAAGAGGTAAACTCCTAATTGCCCTTGACAGAGAGGCAGCCCTCGAAATGGAAGTAAGAGAGGATGGGAAAGTCCACGAATACCCCATAAAAGAGCTCGACCCCTATGTGTATGATGGATGTCGCATATGTCAAGATTTCAGCGCCATATACTCAGACGTTTCAATAGGGGGTATAGGGTCCAAAGACGGCTACAACACGGTACTGGTGAGAACCAACATTGCAAAGAAAATCTACGATAACATGCGCCAGAACAATAGCATAGAGGAGTCAGAGGCAGACCTAGGGCAGGTGAAGAAAATGTGCGACCTGAAAGTAAAAATACACCCCTACAATGGAAGAAGATGAACCTGAAGATATATTTCAGAGCAAGAGTGAATCTTTTGCCCAACACAATCACATAGAGCGTAG
>CAZCCY010000058.1:0-11227 GCA_964497545.1 uncultured Methanosarcinales archaeon
CGAACGTCCCTTCGAGGGACAAGCCCCGTCCGTCAGGGCGGGGTAGTTGACATAACTTTTTAGTTGCACATATAGCCAATAAACCTCTTTTGATCTCATAATAACAAATTGCACTGATAAAAATATCTTTTCCACTTAGAATCTCACTTTGAATTCTATTTTTTACCCTTTCATCGCCTTTTAAAAGTGCTGTGATAATATTTGTATCCAGCACATATGTCATTTAAAAGAGATCCCTCCTCTTAATAGATTTTTCAAAAGATTCTAGTTGTTTTGGAGTTAGATCATTTAACATTCCAAATACATTTTCTATGGCCTGAATCCTCTCAATTCTTTTCTCTAAATCCTGTAATTCTGTAACCCGGATTTGTAAAGAGCTTACTGTGCATGCCTTCAAGCTAAAAATATCTTTAAATAAACGAACAGGTATGTCGATATCAATAGCTGTTGGGTATATTGAGAAACTGCCTATATTTTCCCTTTTACCCAAACTATGTTGACCATCAGAAACGAATTGGTCTCTATAATAGTTATCATAAGTGATAGAAACAGCATCTAGTTGTGGAAACTGCATCATCTCAACCCCTTTAATAGATTTCTGCATTTATCAGTAATGCAAGCTTCAAACGCTATTTTAATCGTTGAATGCGCTTCTTCAATCCATCCATTGATTGAATCTATAGAGACAGCTTCAGGTCTATTCATAATGTAATCTATATCTAAAATTATTGAGGTAATATTAGGTTTTTCGGGTTGAGTTGGAGCTATTGTAATAAGCAATCGATCTCTGTCATCAAAATAAGAAATTTCTACCCTAGAAATAAAGCTTTTACATTCTTGTGGTAATTCAGGAGGGGTAGCCGGATAAAAAGTAAAATAGTCTTTGAGCTTATCAAATCCATCTTTGATATCTATTTTATTGATATACCTTAGCCCAATCCTTTTGAATCCTAGAGGTTCAGCCACACTTCTATATATTTTTAAGTTGTTTAATATCATTGGTTTAAATTTAACCCATGAAGAGTAGGGTTTTAGGCGGTTAATGACAAGCAAATCAGGTGCAACCTGAATCAATGCTTTCTTGTCCTTTGTATAAAATTGAGTTCTTGGGGGGGCTGATTCAATTTTATGCTCAATACCTTTTTCAGTTGGTCTAAATTGGACTTCTATCCCCACTTGTTGTTGCTTAATAGGAAATCGCTTCTTCACTTTTTCATAGACTAAACCTGGTATTGTAAAATCCCATTGTCCCTTTGACGTGAAGTGAAATTCGCAGAGCGCTTCTATTATCGGGCATTCCTCATATTTTTCATTCATTTTGGGGCCTCCGGTGTGTTAATGACTTTAGACTGTATGTGTCTATCATTAATAACCTTATCTTTATCCAAGTTTTTAAAGAGCCAAGCGAAATGTCGCCTAACTCAGGTATATCCGCATTGCACATATCCTTCCTTTTTGGGGTGTGTGAAAACTCATGTTTACACGAAATAATAAACCCTATAAAATCCTTTAAATCAAAAAATAAGGTAGCAATTTTGCAAAATTCGAGGTATTTACATAGTCTGACGTAGTGCTATACACGTAAGTTAGATTACGTAAGGAGGTGAGCGTTTTAGTTAGCTTAATATTCGATTACATTGATTCCAGTCCTTCGATGTTGAGGACTCATTATTCTACTGAGGTTAATGCTGGCATGGATGGGCAGGAGGTTGTGCTTGCTGGTTGGGTGCATGAGGTGCGGAATCTGGGAGGTATTACTTTTCTTGTGCTGCGGGATAGGGAGGGTGTTGCCCAGGTAACTCTCTTTAAAAAGACCATCGATAAGAGTCTTCTGGAGACTGTGAAAAAGGTTAGCCGTGAGTCGGTTTTGAGGGTTAGGGGCTTGGTGAAGAAGGAGGCTAAGGCTCCTAATTCCTATGAGATTATCCCGAGTGAGATTGAGGTTTTGAACCGGGCTGATTCTCCTCTGCCTATGGATACTACGGGTAAGGTGTCTGCGGATCTGGACACTCGTCTGGATAACAGGTTTATGGACACCCGCAGGCCCTCCACCATGGCGGTTTTCAGAATCCGCCACCTGGTGCTTCAGGCTGTAAGAGAGTTTCTTGGGAGGGAGGGTTTCATTGAGATTACTACTCCTAAGATTGTTGCCACAGCCACCGAGGGTGGGACGGCGTTATTTCCTATCACTTATTTTGAGAGGGAGGCTTTTCTTAATCAGAGTCCTCAGCTTTTCAAGCAGATTATGATGGCTGGTGGGTTTGATCGGGTCTTTGAAATTGGCCCTATCTTTCGGGCTGAGGAGCATGATACCCGCCGTCATCTTAACGAGTCCACCTCCATTGACATTGAGGCGAGTTTTCTGGACCACTGGGAGGTCATGGAGATACTGGAGAACCTGGTCTCCCATGTCTACAGGTATGTGAAAGAGCGTGGGGGTAAACTGCTTGGAGTGTTGGGGCTTGAGGATTTGGAGGTCCCCCGTACACCTTTCCGGCGGCTTAGCTATGACGAGGCCCTGGAAATTGCAAATCGCAATGGGTTAGAGATAGAGTGGGGGGATGACTTACCTACTGAGGCAGAGCATGTCATTGGAGGGGAGGTGGGTGAGCATTATTTTATTGTGGATTGGCCTACTGGCATTAAGCCCTTTTATGCTCATCCCTGTCCTGAGGAGCCTGAAATCTGTCGGGCTTTCGATTTGATGCATCCTCGCATGGAGCTTTCTTCCGGGGCTCAGCGTGTCCATTCCACCGAGCTTCTTAAGAGCCGGTTGGAGGAGCAGGGGCTTAACCCGGAAAACTTTGGGTTCTATCTCAAGGCATTCCAGTACGGCATGCCACCCCATTCTGGCTGGGGGTTGGGGTTGGAACGCCTCCTCATGACCATGCTCAGGCTCGATAATATTCGGGATGCTGTCCTCTTCCCCAGGGATCGTAGGCGGCTGTCACCCTAGAATATTATTATTTTGTGAGCAAGCTTTAAACCCTCTCAGGTGGAATATATTGTTTAATGGAGCGAAAGCAGAGGATTGTTTTTACCGCGGTTGCTGTGGCAGGCCTGCTGGTTTACCTCACCTACACCAGTCTTGGTGGTGCAAGCTATCTGTCTGTCAGCGAGGTGAAAGCCACAGGTGATACCGGTCGCCTTGTCAGGGTTAACGGGACTATTGTCCCAGGTTCCTCGAACTGGGACCCAGTAGAGCAAAAACTGACCTTCAAGCTGATGGATGAAAGCGACGTGCTGGATGTGGTTTACAGGGGTAACATGCCTTCCAACTTCCAGGAGGGTGTGCCGGTTGTGGCTTCAGGCATCTACCAGGAAGGTGTCTTCCAGGCCAGTGATTTGCTCTTAAAATGCCCGGACAAATACAAAGGCTCCCAGGCACCAGTATAAAAATATTATTTTGCGAATTCAAGGAATACGTCTTCCAGGTCAGGCTCTTTTACGGTCACATTTTTTATTGAGCCAGGGGGCAGGATTCTTAGTATCGGGTCAAGGGAGTCCTCAGAGCTCTCAACCCTGACCCGGGTCACACCCACCTCTGCCTCGATGTCCAGGACGCCATCTACCCCCTGGAGTCTCTTTTGATCTATTTTGCCTGTGTGCTGGATAACAATGGTCTCTCCTATCTTTAACTGTTTTTTGAGGCGGGTGGGTGTGTCCTCTGCGATTATCCTGCCTTTTTTCAGAAAGGCGACTCTGTTAGAGAGCTCTTCTGCTTCTCTCATGTAATGGGTTGTGAGAATGATGGTTAGATTCCGCTCCTGGTGTATTTTTTTGATGAAGCTTCTGATTTTCCGGGACATCTTGGGATCAAGGCCAAGGGTTGGCTCGTCCAGGAAGAGGAGTCTTGGATTGTTCAGGAGGGATTTTGCAAGGGAGAGACGCTGTTTTGTGCCGGTGGAGAGAGAGTCAAACCTGGTATGCCGGTGTTCTTCCAGCTCGAGGGCACGTATCAGATCGTTGATATTAAGCTCCCTGTTTTTGGTTATGCCGTAGAGGAGGGAGAAGTATCTCAGGTTTTCTTCCACTGTGAGACTCCAGGGGAAGTTGGGACTGCCACTGCTGATGTTCACAAGGCTTCTTATCCTCTTTGCGTCCTTCATGCCAAATATTCTGACCTCTCCCTGGTCTGGCAGTGTTAGAGTGGAGAGGATAGAGATGAGAGTTGTTTTACCAGCCCCGTTTGGGCCCAGGATGGTGTAGATTTCTCCCTCCTCGATTTCCAGGGAGATGTTTTCGAGGACAGGTCTTTTTGGCTTGAAAAAGCCGGTGGGATATGACTTGTAGATTCCCCTGGCAGTTACAGCAGCGCTCATAGCCCCTTTAGATGGCCCTGCCTGGTTAATTAAATTTCAAGTTCAATTTTACTACTGTGTTGATTAAATGAAAGAGACAATAGATGTGAATGTACTGTTCGGCTGGGCCATGATATATACTAACGTTAACTTAGCTGAAATAGGGGATAGTTTAAGCTAATTTTTTTTCATTTGTTGTCTCATGCATCTGGATGGGGGTAGAAGGTTTTATATACTGTTATTCCCTAATTTAGTGGATATGGAATTGTGGGCTAAAGAATGGTTAGAACAGCAGAGAGCACAGGGCAAGAAATGCCTTGAAGTAAAGATGATAGGCAAAAATCCACCGCATATGAACTAAAATCAGCAATCAACAACGGGATACTAACATATATTAAAAAAGAGTATAAATCGCTACGTCTGGCTCCAATAGCAGCATTTCTTAGCAAGTTACAAGAATACAATGAGAGCAGAATTCAAACACTCCGAACTCGCTTAACACAAATATGACTCAAGATACCATTCGGAACTATGTTGAATCGGAAGTACTGAAGTCAATTGCACAGACGCAAGAAATTGAGTATTTTAATGGCTTTGGAAGACTTAATGGATTAAGGGGTACCTGAATAGTTACCTCTTTTTTTATCTTTTCCCTTTCTCCTTTTCTAAGCTAAAGTTGGTTTTTCATCGATAATTTCATTCTCGATGAGTTAAGGAGATGAGCGAGCAGTTTTAGTCCCAGAATCTCCTGTTTTTCGCATAATTTCTCTCAGCTTCCAGGATGTCCCGGTAGAACTGGGTTTCGTCTTCTCGCATTTTTTGTATTACTCTGGCTGCGGTGTCGGGTCCGATGCCGCGGCTTGCCAGTGCTATGATGGCGGTCTTCCCGCTTGAGACAACCAGGCTTGCGTTTCTCAGCACTCTTTTGAATCTTTTTTTCTCCTCGCGGGTCAGAGTTTTTTTTCTTGCTATTTTTATTTCTTCTGTTTCCCAGGGTTTCAGGGCTGCTATCATCCTGCTCTGGCAGAAGGGGCATTCCGGCTGTTCTGGTGTGTTTTTCACCTGGCGGTGGGACTCCCATTTCTTGCAGTTGGTACAGAAGAGAATCACCCTGTCGTTGAGTATCCGGTTTTTGAGCGCGGTGATTATGGAAGCATCTGCCCTCTCCGGGGAGACAAGGTCTCTGCCACCCCGGAACCCTGCCTCTCCCAGGGGGGAGATTCTACCGGTCTCCAATTTTATCTCCCCTTCCTGGATTCGCTCCAGTAGGGTCTGGGCCGAGGCCAGGTCCAGGTTTTCCTGGAATATCTCCCGCAGAGCCTCACGGTGGATGGGTGTGCCATGGTAGACCTCCAGGAGCTTTTTCAGGTTCACTTTCTCGTATTCTGTATCCTTGCTGATAGCCCCAAATTTACGGGCGGTTTGCACCATCTTCCACCTGAAAAGGCCTGTGTTCGCCAGGGTCTTCTCCAGGATGGGTTTAAGGTGGTCTGGCTTCAGATTTTGGATTAGCCCCTGGAAGTAGCTTGCATCCAGGTGTATGGGCAGTGTCAGCCGGATCCGGTAGGGGTCGGTTTCCAGGGCCACGCTTCCGCCGAGCCTTGCACCGACAAGCGCTGTGAGCGCCCTGCCCAGGGTCTCGTTAGCCCGGTTTCCACCCGGAATGTTGATAACCACCTCCCGGTCCCCCGCCTCGATTACCACCACCTGGTCGGTGGGGACAGGATGTCCTTTTTTTAGCTGGCTTGCAATCAACTCTACCGGCACCCTGGCAGTCTCCAGGTCGGTCGGATAGACGGTGGCAAGCCAGGAGGCGGCCCTCTCAACCCCCTGGCCTGTAATGTGGTCTGCTATCTGGCCGCGGAGCCTTCCCACCTCCATGGCCACCTCAAACGGCACCGGTATCTCCTCTCCAGTCCAGCTCGGAACCTCGCCTCTGGGGTCCTGGATGGGCTCCACCCGGAGGAGGTTTTTATCATAGACAATCTCCAGCACCCTCCACATCTCGCCTCTTGCAATGAACACAGCACCAGGATAGAGGTCCACCACGAAGACCTCGTCCAGGGTGCCGATAGACCTGCCGGTAACAATATTCTGGACCTCGAACCGTCTCTCGTCAGGTATCATGCTAAGGTTGTCATAGAAGTACTGCCAGCCCTTGCGACGGCGGCCCAGCCGGTCCCCATCCTGGTAGACAAGCCTGTGCACCACAGCCTCTTTTACCACCTCCTCCAGTTCCTCCAGGGTCAGGTTACGGTAACTGTAGGCTCTTTTCACGACCCCGTGGAGGCGGTCCAGCCTGGTTTCCCCCTGGGAGAGGGTTGCGGCACAGACCTGGTTTGCCAGGACATCAAGCGAGTTCTCGTGCAGGACCACATCTTCTACCTTCCCTTTTCTGGCCTGGTCTGTGATTACGAGGCTCTCCAGGATGTCGTCTGCTCCCAGGGCAAGTATGGTCCCCCGGGAGACGGCCTGGCTGTGGTGGCCTGACCTTCCCACCCGCTGTACCAGACGGGAGACCTGCCTCGGCGACATGTACTGGATTACATGGTCCACCTCGCCAATGTCAATGCCAAGTTCCATGGATGAGGTGCAGATTAAGCCCCTGAGACGTCCGTTTTTGAAATTTTCCTCGGCCTCGATTCTCGCTTCCCTGGAGAGTGAGCCGTGGTGGACTCCAACCGGCAGCTCCATCATCTTGAACCTGGAGGCTAGTACCTCTGCAGCCTGGCGGGTGTTCACAAAAATCAATACCCGCTGGCTCTCTTCAACCACGGTCTGGATGAATTTGAGGTGGCCTGCAACCTCTGGTGTTGTGGCAAGCCTCCTGGCAAGCTCCCTGTCCCCCTGGGCAGCCGCCACCTGGAAGACCATCTCTTTTTCCATCTCCACCCTCACAACCCGGCACTCCCTGTCTGTGCCGACCAGAAATTTTGCTGCAAGCTCCGGGTTTCCCAGGGTGGCGCTGAGACCAACCCGCTGGAACTCCCCTGCAACCTCGACAAGCCGCTCCAAGGCCAGGGAGAGCTGAGCACCCCGCTTGGAACCAGCAAGCTCGTGCACCTCGTCAACAACCACAAATCTCACCGAGGAGAGGTGCTGTCGCAGCCTCCTGCCGGTTAGCATCACCTGCAATGTTTCAGGCGTGGTGATAAGTAGGTCAGGTGGACTCTGGGACTGTCTCCTTCGTTGGGCCTGGGTGGTATCCCCATGTCTCACCTCCACCCGCACCCCCACAAGGCTGCAAAGGGTTTCCAACCGGGAGAGCATGTCCCGGTTCAAAGCCCGCAGAGGCGTGATGTAGAGGGCAGAGATACCCCTATGGTCACAGTGGGAGATGAGGTGATGGAGCACCGGTAGTACTGCAGCCTCGGTCTTGCCAGAGCCAGTGGGTGCCACAACCAGCACATGCTCTCCCTGGAGGATGGGTGGAACCGCCTGCTCCTGGGGCCTGGTGGGACTGACAAAACCCATCTCCTGGAGGGCTTCCCTGAGGGTTGGATGCAGAAGGTCGAAAACAGACGTCATTCTTTTGAATATAGAGGATAAATAGTGGTGAACACAGCCTTTAATTTTGCTAGACATGACAATGACAAATGCTGATAGAAAGGAGTGGCTTGTCTCGAATGGTCTGGGGGGCTATGCTTCTTCCACTGTGATAGGTCTGAACACCAGAATCTATCATGGTCTCCTTGTGGCTTCCACCGGGGGGCTTGAAAGGCTTGTTGTGGTCTCTTCCCTGGACGAGGAAGTTCACACAAACATGGATGTTTACCGGCTGGCAGTCCACAGGTATCCAGGGGTGGTGTACCCCCAGGGTTTCAGGTATCTGGAGGAGTTCCGGTTTTATCCGAATCCCACCTTTGTCTACCAGGCAGGGGGCGTCAGAGTTGTGAAAACCCTGGAGATATGGGGTAACAGGCTGAAATCCTCCTACCAGGTGGCAGGAGGTGAATGTATCTTCCGTGTTTATCCCCTGGTTAACCTGAGAAACTTCCACAGTGTCACCAGGGCAGGGGACATCTCCTTCCACCAGACCCCGGCAAGACACAGCACCACTCTTATCTCTGGCCCCTGGAGGGTGAGGCTTTTCTCGGACAGGGCAGAATACCACCAGAGGGGAGAGTGGTACTACAATTTTGAGTATGACCGGGAAAAAGAGCGGGGGCTGGCATGGCAGGAAGACAACTACTCGCCAGGCTACTTTGAAATAAAAATAATAGACGATGGAAATTTTTACATTACAGCAGAGCTTGTCCCATCTCAACCTGCTCCAAACTGGCCTCATTCTAGAGGTTTCAGCCCGATTTCTGGGTTGGAGGCGGCTCTTGAGAGGACTGCCCCGTCTTTCATTGTAAAAAAGGGTGATGAGACTACCATTGTTGCAGGCTACCACTGGTTTTCGGAGTGGGGGCGGGATGCCATGATTTCCCTGCCAGGGCTCACCCTTGTAACCGGCAGATTCAAGGAGGCAGGGGAAATCCTCAGAACCACAGCGTCCAGGTCTAGAGGTGGTGTTATCCCAAACCACATGGAGGGGGGTAAGGCTGCCTACAATTCTTCGGATGCCAGCCTCTGGTTCATCTATGCCCTGGGGGAATATTATCGCTACACAGGCGATGCCAGGCTTGTAGGAGAGCTCACACCCACCGTCTGCCAGATAATAGAGGGTTACCAGGAGGGGACAGGGGGCATTAAAATGGAAGAAGACTGTCTCATATTTTCGCCAGCCGGTTTCACCTGGATGGATGCCAGGGTAAACAACATCCCGGTTACGCCCAGGGAGGGGAAGCCTGTTGAAATAAACGCTCTCTGGTACCACGCCCTCCAGAGGGCAGCAGAACTCACCGGGATAGAGGAATACCTTGAAACTGCGTCCAGGGTTAAAAAGAGCTTCCAGAAATTCTGGAACCCGGAAAAGGGGTGTCTCTATGATGTAATCGACACACCCCAGGGTTCAAATGATGCCACTGTCCGGCCAAACCAGGTTTTCGCTGTCCTTTTCAACCTGCTCCCGCTGGAACAGAAAAGAGGCATACTGGAGGTTGTAACCAGGGAGCTTCTCACACCCTATGGCCTTCGCACCCTTCCATCCTACCATCCGGATTACAGGGGGAGATATGTTGGTTCTCCAGGGGATAGGGATGCAGCCTACCATCAGGGGACGGTTTGGCCCTGGCTCCTTGGACCCTATATCACCTCTCTGATTAGAACGGGGATGGAAACACCACACCGTGCAGGCCGTCTCCTGGAACCCATTGAAAGACATCTACAGGATGCAGGACTTTGCACCATCTCGGAAATCTTTGACGGAGACCCGCCCCACCACCCCCGGGGGTGTATCTCCCAGGCATGGAGTGTAGCCGAAATCCTGAGATGTATCAGAGAAGACATAAAAATATGACAGACCAAAAACAGGACCAGTTGGGATTAAGCTGTCTGAAAACTGCTCTGATCCCCATATTGACAGCCAGTGAAGAACAACAATTCTCAACGCAATTTTTGTCGGATAGGCTTTAAATTGTGGGCGGGGGATGTGGGAGAACAAAAAGAAGAAGTAGCATCCCGCCCACATCATAATCATTACTATAACCATATAAACCTTGTGGTCAAATGAGTTTTAAATGTGCAAGTGGGTAAGGTATATGTGCAAACCAGAAAAATGCCAAAAATACATGGAAAATATGTAATCAAAAATATAATTAATTCTAACGTAACCGATATATTTCTGTTTTACATAGGGGGCTAGAGATGGTTTGCCCTGAATGTCCCCAGTTCGCTGGCGGAAAATGCATGGCCTCCAGCGAAATGAATGAGTGCGATGCTGCTAGCGATAACCCGGAGGACTGCCTGCGGTACCGCCTTTTCTACCTCCGCGGCAACATAATGCAGCTCAAATAAGAGAAACAATTAAATTCCATCACCAGGCTACATAAACCCCATGGCAAAGATACTTGTAGCCTACTATTCCAGGAGTGGTGAGACCGAGAAGCTAGCAAAAGCAGTAGCAGAGGGCGTTACAGACGCCGGGGGCAAAGCAGACCTGAAAAAAATAGGAGAAATAGACGTCAGGGAACTGCCATCCTACGACGGCATAATCCTGGGCTCCCCCGTCTATTTCGGGACCATGACCGCAGAGGTCAAGAAATTCATCGACGACGCTGTGGTGGTACGCCGCCAGCTCACCGACAAAATCGGCGCAGCCTTCACCACCTCAGGCCACCGCACCGGAGGCAAAGAGACAACCCTACTCTCCATACTCCAGGCAATGCTAATAGCAGGCATGATTGTGGTGGGAGACCCCATCGAAACCGGCGGCCACTACGGTGCTGCAGGCTCAGACCCCACAGGACTCCGGGAAGGAAAAGCCCTGGGAGAAAGAGTCACAAGGCTTGCAGATAGACTTCGACAATAGGCAGAAATAGCTTCGTTAAAAAGCGTTTCCTGCCTTCTTTTTGACCACAAAAGATTTAAAAGGGCAATTTCCTATACCCACGATAACCCCAAAAGAGGGGGTTAAAGGGTGATAAAAAATTGCAAAAGACATCGCCGAAACACGGCAAAACAGGACAGCAAACAAACATCACTCTTAGAAATGATTAGGAGGTAAGATATGACGATTAGTAAATCGATAACCGTATTCACAATTCTGGTGCTAGGAAGCCTCATGCTTTCAGCACTGCCTGTGAATGCAGCCCTCCCCTCAGGAGCAGCTGAGGTGGGCCAGCCCACCATGGTAGAAGCAAGGGGTGCTATATTCGACGAGGCAGCTGACAGGTGCCCGAACAGCGCGTTAACCAGTTGTACCGATCCTGGCGATTCGAGTAATCCGCTGGTGCGGGCCAGGTGGGACGCCTTTAACTTCCCCGGTTTCTGGTACGACCTCAACGATGGTCTCCAGACCGAGAACCTGACAATACTGGCTA
>CAZCCY010000059.1:0-11157 GCA_964497545.1 uncultured Methanosarcinales archaeon
CATTTTTTCCACCTGCCAATTTTTTCCTACACTTCTATCTGCAAATCCGCATTTAAATGCGGATTATTAAGTTTTCGTTCTTATTCTGTCCCTATCCATCATAGATTCCACAAGATAGAGAAAGAGGGATAGAACGCCTAGCATATATTATTTTCTATTTTTGCCGTTTCAATTCAGGGTGGCTAAGAACCCTGTCCGAATGCTGCCCTGAAAGTGTAAGGGAGATTTGAGCGAACGTTAATATCTGGGGAGTCAATAACAATACCCCTGTGGAACTAACACGAACTGTGTAGTACTGTTAAAAAAGTCAGACTGAAATTATAGTGTCAGGGAATCAGACATGATGCAAAAACAAGAAGATATTGAAAAGTTAGCCCTGGAATACCAGGACAAGTCGCCCCAGCAAATCCTGAAGTATGCGCTGGAGAATTACCCGAACATCGCTATTTCTTTTAGCGGCGCTGAAGATGTAGTGCTGGTAGACATGGCAAGCCGGCTGGCATCGGGAAAGGTGCGGGTTTTCTCTCTGGACACCGGAAGACTGCACCCTGAGACCTACCGGTTCCTGGAAGAGGTCAGAGAACATTACAACAACGTTGAAATGGAAATCTTCTTCCCAGACCCAGAAGAGGTTGAAAGGCTTGTCCGGGAAAAAGGGCTTTTCTCCTTCTACCGGGACGGCCACAAGGAATGCTGCGGCATCCGCAAGGTAGCACCCCTAAAACGCGCCCTAGCCAAACTCGACGCCTGGATAACCGGCCAGCGCCGAGACCAGAGCCCCAACACCAGGGCAGAAGTACCAGTAATCCAGATTGACCCCACCTTCGGAGACGGAAACCTCGTGAAATTCAACCCCCTAGCCAACTGGACCTCCAAACAGGTCTGGGACTACATCCGGGTGAACAAGGTGCCCTACAACAAACTCCACGAGAAAGGCTTTGTGAGCATCGGATGCGAACCCTGCACCAAAACCGTACTACCTGGCCAACACGAAAGAGAGGGTAGATGGTGGTGGGAAGAGGCCACCAAAAAAGAATGCGGCCTCCATGCAGGCAACCTGGCAGCCACTAAGTAGGGGTTGGATATCCCATGTATCAATACAAGGCTAGGCTTGACCGGGTTGTGGATGGGGACACCATTGATGTTATAATTGACCTGGGTTTCAGAATCACCACCCACCAGCGGCTGAGGCTGGCAGGCATTAACACCCCGGAGATTTACCGTGTCTCCAGGGGGAGTGAGGAGTACCGGCGGGGGAAGGAAGCCAGAGAGTTTGTGGAGCGCCGCCTGGCAGAGAATAATAATGAGATGACAATAGAAACCCATAAAACCGGTAAATATGGGCGGTACATTGCGGTTGTCAGGCTTGCAGACTCAGAGGTCTCTCTTAACCAGGAGCTTGTCCAGGCTGGCCTGGCAGAACCCGCAGAATAGGAATCGTAATCTTTTTGGAAAAGATTAATCAAAACAGGGGCTGTGATGAGCCAGACTCTTTCTGAGAAGATTTTCTCCCGGGCCTGTGGCCGGGAGGTCCGGGCAGGTGAATTCGTGCTTGCAGACATTGATTGTGCCATGACCCATGACATAACCGGTCCTCTGGCTGTGAGAGGGTTCCGTGAGATTGTTGGCGAGGGTGGCAGGGTGTGGGACCCCAGTAAGATTGTGATTCTTTTCGACCACCAGGTCCCTGCAGACTCGCTCAATGCGGCGGAGAATCACCTTCTGTTGCGGGATTTCGCCCGGGAGCAGGGCATCCTTAACTATGATGTCTATGAGGGGATCTGCCACCAGGTGATGCCGGAGAAGGGTCATGTCCGCCCGGGGAGTTTGATTGTGGGCTCTGACTCCCATACCTGTGCCTATGGGGCGCTGGGTGCGTTTTCCACCGGTGTGGGGAGTACAGACATGGCAAGCGTGTTTGCCACCGGCAAGCTCTGGTTCAAGGTGCCGGAGACCATCCAGTTCAAAGTGGAAGGAAAACTCCCCCCTCGGGTGCTTCCCAAGGACGTGATTCTCCATATCATTGGGGACATAGGAGCCGAGGGCTGCAACTATAAGACTGCAGAGTTCACAGGTTCCACAATAAAGAACATGGACATCCCGGGCCGGATGACCCTCTGCAACATGGCTATCGAGATGGGGGGCAAGGCCGGAATCGTGGAGGCAGACAGCATCACCGAGAAATACCTGAAGGAGAGGGTGCCAGGATTCGAACTCGACCCCAGATGGAGGAGCGACCCTGGGATAGACTATGCCGAGGTGAGAGAGTACAATATGGCAGACCTCTCTCCTCAGGTTGCCTGTCCCCACCATGTGGACAACGTGAAACCAGTTGAGGAGATAGCCGGTATAAAGGTTGACCAGGTTTTTGTTGGCTCCTGCACCAACGGCCGCTTCGAGGACCTTGAGGTGGTTGCCGAGATAATGGGGGACGAGCCGGTGGCAAGGGGTGTGAGAATGCTTGTCATACCGGCTTCCAGGACAGAATATCTCAGGGCTCTGCGGGCAGGCTACATCGAGAAGTTCATGGAGGCAGGCGCGATTGTGGAGTCGCCCTGTTGTGGCCCCTGCATGGGAGGGAGCTTCGGCCTCCTCGGCCCAGGGGAGGTAGGACTCTCCACCTCAAACAGGAACTTCAAGGGCCGCCAGGGAAGCCCCCAGGCAGAAGTCTACCTGTGCTCACCAGCAACCGCAGCAGCCAGCGCGCTCACAGGCGAGATAACCGACCCGAGAGAAATCTGACAGCTAAAATTTTATATCCCAGGTTTGTGTTACCCCTCTCTGGTATGATCTCGGTGAACCGGTACAAATGCGGTTATTGTGGTGCCTGTGTGGCTGTCTGTCCTGTGGGCTCGCTTGAGCTTGTGGAGTCCTGGCTGGAGGTGAGTGATAGCTGTAAGAGCTGTGGTATCTGTACCGGTGTCTGTCCGGTGGGCGCGCTGGAGCTGCCGGTGGGGAGGAGAGCTTGAAAACCGAATATTTTGACCTGGTGGTGGTGGGGGCTGGGCCTGCCGGTTCCATTACTGCCAGGACTGCTGCGCTTGCTGGTCTGGATGTGCTTTTGGTGGAGAAGCGTCAGGAGATTGGGGATCCTGTGCGGTGTGCTGAGGGTGTGAGCAAGGAGGGGCTTTGCAGGCATGTCAGTCCGGATTCCAGGTGGATTTCTGCGGAGGTCAGGGGGAGCCGTCTTTTTGCCCCGAATGGCCTGTGTGTGGAGATGTCTGAGGAGATGAGTGGGAGCGAGGTGGGGTATGTCCTGGAGCGGAAGGTGTTTGACCGGATGCTGGCCCAGGAGGCGGCGAAGGCTGGGGCTGAGGTGAGGGTTAAGACCCGTGCCACCGGCCTCCTCATGGAAGATGGCCAGGTGAGGGGGGTGAGAATAATGCATCTGGGCGAGACACGGGATATCCGTGCCCGGGTGGTGGTGGGGGCAGATGGGGTGGAAAGTAAAATTGGCAGGTGGGCTGGCATAGACACCACCCTGCGGCCGGATGAGATTGAGAGCTGCGCCCAGTTTCTGGTATCTAACATTGAGGTCAGTGATTACAGCGAGTTCTATCTGGGGAAAAACGTCTCGCCCTCAGGGTATGTCTGGGTTTTCCCTAAGGGCGAGAATTGTGCTAATATTGGAATTGGGATGCTTGGCAGCAGTCCTGGCAGAAATGCGGTCAGTCTGCTCCAGAGGTTTGTTGCGAAGAAGTACCCCCAGGGTAAGATTCTTGAGATGGTGGTGGGGGGTGTGCCGGTTAGCGGCCCCCTGGAAAGCTGTATCAGGGATGGTTTAATGCTTGTGGGAGATGCTGCAAGACAGTCAGACCCACTTACCGGTGGGGGTATAATTAATGCCATGGATGCAGGTAAAATCGCAGGAGAGGTGGCAGCCGAAGCCATAAAAACCGGGGACACAACCACAGAGTCGCTCAGACGCTATGAGGAGAGGTGGAGAGCAGGGATGGGAGCGGAACTCCAGCGAAGCCTCACTGTCAAAAACTTCTTCCTTAAACTCACCGACAATGACCTCAACAACCTTGCCAGCTCGATTCAGGGCATGGATGTCAGCAAAATGACCCTCTTCAGCCTCCTGAAAGCCCTGTTCAAAGCCAACCCCAGACTCCTCTGGGAGATACGGGGCATATTCAAAAGCTAACCCCTTCTTTGTTGTTGCTGGGAAAGGTATATGCCCTTCCTGCTGAATATATTGTTTCAATGTTCAGACAGTTTCTTGATGCCTATATTAAGGCGTGCAATGAGGTGATAACAACCTCCTGTAACTGTGCTGTCCTTTTCGATGCTGGAGAGCATGCTGCCCGGGATCTCCAGGTGAAGAGTCTTGACGAGGTGGTGGAGTTCTTTAAAGAGGCTGGCTTTGAGCTCACCTATGAGAAGAGGGAGGATGGGGGGGTTAGTTTCCGGCTTTACGGTTTTCCTGAAAACTGTGGATGTAGCTATGCAGAACTGCTGCGGGGGTTCTTTGGGGAGATAGCCCGGAAGCTTGTAGACCCGAGGTGTTACACCAGTGACTGTCGGACCGAGAAGGATGGCTGTGTTTTCACGGTGGACACCAGCCCCATATCCTGAGGTCTAGTCCAGGTTGCCCCTGAGTCTCTCGGCTTCCAGTATCCTGTGGACTGCCAGTTTGTAGGATGCTCTCCGCATGCTGCTGCCATCTTTTTTGCTCAGATTGTAAACATCATAAAAGGACCTGGTCATTATCTCGTCAAGTCTGCCAATGAACTTCTGGGTTGGCCAGTAATCGTTGGTGAGGTTCTGAATCCACTCAAAATAGCTTCCCACCACTCCACCTGAGTTAGCCAGAATATCCGGGATAATGGTAACACCCCTCTCGTAGAGAATCTTGTCTGCAATATAGTTCACAGGTGCATTGGCAAGCTCCAGCACAATGTCAGCTTTAATATCATCCGCGTTATTCTCGGTTATCTGGTCCGAGAGCGCAGCAGGTATCAGGACATCACACTCAAGCGTGAGAAGCTCCTCATTGCTGATATTCTCCGCCCCCTCAAAGTCAGCCACCTTACCAGTTTTCTTTTTGTGTTCCACCACCCTGTTAACGTCAAGCCCGTCTTCCAAGTAGATCCCGCCTTTAGAATCGCTCACCCCAATTATCCTGTAACCTCTACTTGCAAGTTCCAGGGCAGCATGGAGTCCCACATTACCGAACCCCTGGATGACAATCGTGGTCTCCTTCTTTTTAAGAGCCTTGACAGCCTGCTCCAGCACAAACACACCACCCAGCGAGGTCGAGATATCTCTAGCCCAGTTACCACCCAGGGGGACAGGCTTACCAGTGACAACAGCAGGCGTGTGCATGCCTGTGCTTCTCTCGTATTCATCCAGAATCCAGGCCATTATCTTGTAGTCTGTATAGACGTCAGGCGCCGGGATGTCCTTGTGGGGGCCGATGAACTCGTGGATAGCCCGGATATAGGAACGGGTCATGGCCTCAAGCTCCCGGTGGGAGAGCTCCCTCGGGTTGACCACGATCCCCCCTTTGGCCCCCCCAAAAGGTATGTCCACCACTGCACATTTAATAGCCATGAGAAAAGCCAGCTTTTTAACATCTTCCAGTGTGAGCTCGGGATGGAACCTGATACCACCCTTGGTGGGACCCCTGGCATCGTTGAACTGCACCCGGTACCCGATAAACATCTTTGTTTTACCAGAGTCCATCTGCACCGGGAAATGGACAGCCAGAATGCGGCGGGGCTCGTCAAGAATGTCCAGCTCATCTGGTGTAAGCCCAAGCTCAAGATAGATGTTCTCCATCTCAATCTCACACTGCTTGCAAACCTTGTTCTCGTCAACCAGAGTTTGCTCATGCCTACGATTCATAAATAAAACTAGAAGAGCACCTAACATAAAACAATTTGTCTACCCCCCCTCCTGTCTCCTCTTCGTTCTGAGGTCTGGGTGGTCTGTCCTCCTCTGTTTAAGCAAAAGTTTTTCTCTTTTAAATTTCTGTTAGAGGCATGCTATGCTTATCGGCCTTTTGGGGCCTGCGGGCACCTTTTCCGAGGAGGCTGCCAGGTGTTGGAGCCGGGATGCTGACCTGAAATATTTCGAGGATATCCTGGACGTGGTTGAGGCAGTGGAAACCGGTGATGTTGACTGTGGAATTGTGCCATTGGAGAACTCCCTGGAAGGCTCGGTGAATGTCACCCTGGACCTGATTCGAGATGGACGACTCAGCATTGTCGGAGAGGTTGTGGTGAAGGTCTGCCACTGCCTGCTGGGACTGGGGGAGCTCTCCCGGGTGAGGGTGGCAGCATCCCACCCCCAGGCCCTCTCCCAGTGCCGTAACTTTATTAAAAAGATGGGTCTCAGGAAAAAGGCAGTCTCCAGTACAGCTCAGGCTGCTCTTCTCGCCTCCCACGACGAGAGTGTGGCTGCCATTGCCTCCCGGACTGCAGCCGGCATGTACAGCCTGAAGGTCCTTGCCAGCGACATCCAGGACGGACTGGAGAACTTCACAAGGTTCGCTGTTCTTGCAAGGTGGTTTGCACTCCCCAGTGGCAGGGATAAGACCTCCATTGTGGTCTTCCTCGAGCAAAACCGGCCAGGAGCCCTCTACGAGATCCTGGAGAAGTTCGCGCTGGGCGGCATCGACCTCACCCGCATCGAATCCCGGCCAACCCGAGAGGGCCTTGGAGAATACCTATTTTTCATCGACTTCCGAGGCCACCTGGCAGAACCAGAGGTCCAGCAAGTACTCGGAGAGGTAAAGAAAAAGGCAAAAAAACTCCGGGTCCTGGGCTCGTACCCGGAACACAGGTGTCTGGCTTGAAAAAACAGGAACTCGACCTGGAACCGCTAACCCTCTTCCTCCAGGAAAAACCTGTCCGGGCAATCCTGACACTACAAGCCCTGGGACCGACCTACACCTCGGTTCTGGCAAGAGAAATCGAGACAACCTTCCCCCACGCCCTCAAAATCCTCGGACGCCTCGAAGAAAAAGGGATAATAGTCTCCCACCCAGACAAAGAGGACGGGAGAATCAAAACAGTAGAAATAACACCAGCCGGCAGCAAGGTAGCAGACACCATCCTGGAGCTAATAAAAGCAATAAAAACCTGCCGCCAGGAAAAAGAAAGACAAAAAGAAAAAATCGAGAAAATCAAAAACGCCCTCGAAAAAATCCAGAAAGAACTACCAGGACATCTGGAAGGCCAGGACCTCCTACGGCTAAAACGGAGACTGGGACCCTACAACCGGGAAATCAGAAAAATAGCCCCCATCCCAGAAAGAGAAGAACTGGAAAACCGAATCAAGGAAATAATCGAAACCAGCAGAAAACCCCCCAGATGAAACAGATTGCACTTGTAACCCGAGACTTCACAATCTACCACACCATCCTAGCCGAGGCCAGAGCCAGGGGGATAGACCTCCTAATACTCACACCAGGCGAAAAAATACCAGAATGGATCGAAGCTGTAATAACAACCCCCACCGAAGCATGCGAAATAGACTTCGACCCGGAAAAAATCATAACCACCCCTCTTCTCAATTCAGCCCTGGAGCTAATACGGGGCGGTAAAATCAGGAGAATCACCATCGGAATCGACCCAGGAAAATTCCCGGGCATAGCTGTGCTGGGAGACCGCCGGGTACTGGAAGTCCACCATGTGGAGGCAAAAAACGTGACCGCCCTTGTCAAAAGAATCATCCAGGAGCACCAGGACAAGGAGGTCCTGGTCAGGATAGGCCATGGAGACCGGCTCATCGGAAGCCAGATTACCAACAGTCTCCTGGAAATAGCCAGAGTAGAACTTGTAAACGAAACCGGCACAACACCCCTCCTGGGCAAGGGTGTGCAGAGCAGGGTTGTCTCAGACATAGTAGCAGCAGTGAACATAGCCCTCACACCAGGCCAGGAAGCCGAGTTCCAGTCTATCGAACCCTCACCCGGAGAAGTGAGGCAGATACAGGAAAAAAGCCGCAAACACACCCGGGGCAGAACAACCATCCCCAGGAAACTGGCAAAAAAAGTAGCAAAAGGAGAACTCACCCTAGAAGAAGCTGTGAACCGCCACAACAGCCAATAATGTGAATTGCTAACATTGTGAGCTGTCAGTCAAAAAAATACAAAATATAAAGTGTATACAGTGTAATATAGGGGGTTTAATGGGTAAACCACTGAAAGTTGTTTTTATCGGTACTTATGTTCCCCGTAAGTGTGGTATTGCGACGTTTACTTTTGACCTGTTTAATGCGGTGGCAGAGGAGAGGGGGTCTGAGGGTCTTCGGGTTGTTGCAATGAATAATATCCCGGAGGGATATGACTACCCGCAGGAGGTGACTTTTGAGATCCGGCAGAATTATCTGCAGGATTACCAGCGGGCTGCCGATTACATCAATTTCTCTGATGTGAATGTTGTCTCTCTACAGCACGAGTTCGGAATCTTTGGCGGGTCGGCTGGAGACTATGTCACCACCCTTATTGCTAATATAAGGAAGCCGATTGTCACGACCCTGCACACGGTGATAAAAGAGCCGACCCCGGAGTACCGGGAGTCCATGGAGGAGCTTATCCGCTATTCTGACAAGCTTGTTGTGATGAGCAGGATGGGCGGGGACATCCTGAAAGAAGTGTACGGAGTTCCCGGGGAGAAAATAGAGCTCATCTACCATGGCGTCCCTGACATACCTTTCGTTGACTCCAGGGACTACAAGAGACAGCTTGATGTTGAGGGGAAGATTCTGCTTCTGACCTTTGGTTTCCTGGGTCCTGGCAAGGGTATCGAGGTTGTGCTGGACGCGCTGCCCAGAGTTGTGGAGAGACATCCCGATGTAGTCTACCTCGTGCTTGGAGCCACACATCCGGAGGTGAAAAAGCTGCATGGAGAAAAATATCGACTCTCACTTGAGCGGCGGGTCCGGGACCTGGGCCTGGAGGACAACGTGATATTCCATAACAGGTTCGTGTCCCTGAAAGAACTCTGTGGATACATTTCTGCCAGCGACATCTACATCTCCCCCTATCTCTCCCGGGAACAGATTGTAAGCGGGACCCTGTCCTATGCTGTGGGCATGGGAAAGGCGATAATCTCTACCCCCTACTGGTATGCCAAAGAGATGCTGGCCGAGGGGAGGGGAATACTTGTCGATTTCGGAGACCGGGACGCCATGACCAGGGCAATCCTCCATCTCATAGAGCACCCAGAGGAATGCAGAAAGATGCGCAGAAGAGCCTATGAGTTCGGACGGCGGATGACCTGGAAGGAGGTGGGACGCAGATACATCGAGCTTTTTGAGCGGGTTATAGGTGAGCGGGAGCTCTATGAGCGGCGGAAGACGCTGGCAACCTTCCCCCATCATGCCACCCTCCCTGATATCAAACTCGACCATCTCCGCCTGCTAACCGATGACGTTGGGCTCTTCCAACATGCTGCCTTTGGCGTTCCAGACCGGGATTACGGCTACAGTTCAGACGATGTGGGCAGGGGGCTTGTGGTACTGGTCGATATCTACCGGCATGACCCAAAAATCGATGTTCTCTCGCTGATAACCACCTACATGAGCTTTCTGAAACACGCCCAGACCGAGAACGGCCATTACCACAATTTCATGGGATACGACAGGAGATTCCTGGACGAACACGGCAGCGAGGACACCCTGGGCAGGGTAATCTACGGGCTGGGCCACGTTGTCCGGGGAGGGCCTACACGGGAGATGCGGGCGATGGCCCAGAACATGATGGAAAAAACTGGACACCTCCTGGAAAACCTGAGATGCCCAAGGGCAAAAGCATACACCATCTGTGGATTGTATGCAGTCTTAAAACGGTATCCAGGTGCAAGCAGGTTCAAACGCATACTGGCCAGGCTCTCGGACGAGCTTGTGGAGCTATACGAATCTAACCGGGATGAGGGCTGGGACTGGTTTGAGGACAGGGTCACCTATGGCAATGCCAACCTGTGCGACGCCCTCCTGCTCGCATACAAGATAACCGGCAACCCGAGATACCGAGAGGTGGGCCTGGCAACCCTCAAATTCCTCACAGACATCCAGTGGAACGGGAAGTTTTTCGACCTGGTGGGGAACCAGGGCTGGTATGTCCGGGGGGGAGAGAAGGCAGTGTTTGGACAGCAGCCCATCGATGCAGGCTATCTCACCAAAGCCTATGTCACCGCCTATGAAGTGACAGACGATAAACAATACCTGGACCTGGGACGCCACGCTTTTGAATGGTTCCTTGGGCGAAACCGCCTCGGAATCCCCCTCTATGACTTCGCCACAGGCTCGGTTGCAGATGGAATCGACTCCCACGGAATAAACGCCAACCGGGGGGCCGAATCAACCATCTGCTTCCTCCTGGCACTGCTCGCCCTCTCCAGGCACTCTCAAAAAAAGGTCAAGTGAAGTTTCACTTTTGCATGCCCCCTGGGAGGGGGATTTTGTCTGGGTCTACCTCGTTTATCACGTTGCCTTCCTCGTCGTACTGGACCATGTGCATTTTGCCCATTTTCTTGTTCCATTCTGTTTTCAGACGGTTCTGGCTGTCGTAGAACTTCCAGTTCTGGGTTTCACCGTCCTCGCTGAAGGCGAACTCGACTCTGGAAGTGTTTTTGTCTGTGAACTCCACTGCTACCTTGCACATCTGGATTCCATTCATTGTTTCCATGCCAAGGATTTTACCTTCATATTCCTCTCCACCCTGGGGGCTGGTGAACTTCCAGGAGTTGCCCTGCTGACACCAGTTCTCTCCTTGCTCAATCTCGATTTTACCATCTCCAATCTCGATGGTCTTCGTATTCTCGGTACATCCGCTTACAAGTAGGACGGCTGTTATTATCCCCCCTACTACCAGGATTTTTAACAGGTTGTTTCTCATCTCTTTCTACCACCAAACTTAGACTACAGTCTCCCTATTGAATGCAGTATCAATTTTGGTGAGGACAGCTAAATATACCTTTCTCATAACCCTCATCTATAGTTTAGCATTTTTCACTCTTTAATATAAAATTATGAGTTTCATGTCTTAAAGGAATATTTATTTTATTTTTGGGTATGGACATATCATATAATTGGAGAGTCCATACCATGTATAAGCTAGTTGAGTCAAAGGATATAATTTTTCTGTTGTCCGAGACCGTTTCAATTCGTGTTGGTGAATTTTAATAAGTTTGGTGCCTGGGTGTG
>CAZCCY010000060.1:0-11044 GCA_964497545.1 uncultured Methanosarcinales archaeon
GCTCATCTCCTTAAGTCATCGGAACAACTTACGTATATAGAGCACTACATTATACGTAATTTTTGTATTCCGATGAAATGTGGAGAAGAGCGAACCAAAAAAAATGATGGGGTTGTATTGTTGTTTTAGCCTGGTTTTTCCAGGAGTTTTGTTTTGGTGAGCACCCGGCCGTCCTTGGCGTGAGGTTTGCGCAGGACTGTGTCGTTGGCTTTCTCGATTTCCCTTGCCTCGTCTGCCAGTAGGGCTGCCACTCGCATGGCCTCGTGGCCTGCTGCCGCGGTGATCGCGATTTTCTCAACCTCCTTGTGGACAAAACAGGCTGGGAAGTCGATTTCAGCTACCTTGGTGGCAATGTAGAGGGCTGCCAGTGCCTTTGCCTTGGCATATGGGTTGGAGAACCCTGCCCTTTCCACACAGGTCTCGGGTTTGGCTAGGATGTGGGGGAGTTCGAGTTTGGCTCCGCTGGCTGCCTGTTCTACCAGCTTGTCAAGTTCCTCCGCCACCAGCCTGGTCGCACCACAGATGGAGAGGACCTTGGCTGCATCCGAATTGAAGTTGACCATCTCCACCGGATCGAGGAACTCCCGCTTAGCCCCAATGAGGGGGTCTACCGGCAATATTATGTATCCGAACCCTTCCTCCTCCAGCTTCTGCCGCTCATCCTTCTTGGTGGGACCATCGGAAATCACGACTGTCGGGACATCCCGGTAGATTTCCCTGGCAGCTTTAGGCCCTGGCGCGCTGGCATTGGGGCTTATCATCACCACGAAATCCGGTTTAAAGTTCAGAAAATGGCGGGTGTCTGCAGCCTCGTCCTTACTCATCTTGGCACCAGTGCCAAAAGTCCGTACCGTAATCCCTTCCCGGGCTGCAATCTCGTCCAGGAGCAGGTCGACTGTCTGAGATGTGCCGAGATTGCCCATCTTCACAAAGCCTATTTTAACCATAATACAGACGAGATTAACTGGGAGGTTTAAATGTTTTTTGAAATTTATCCTGACAGCTAAAAAACATTTACAGCAGTGCCCTGGAAAACAACGGTAAAGGCAGTTACCAATTCATAGGTTTGTCATTTAAGATTAACTGTTTTTCACGTTCGCCCAAGTACTTCCAGAGTGGTCTTTCCTTCTCTGGCAGAGTATCCTCTTTTTTGAACTGGACGGCCCCCGGGTGAGAAAAATAGACGTCGCAGTTCTCTAATATTGTCCGGTTTTAGTTGTATTCCCGCCAGGTGTTTCCGCATTTGGTGCATCTGAAAAATCTTACTTCGCTTTCGTCTGCACTGCGAAGCTGTCTCATCCACCAGTAGGCCTGGTTGTTTCCGCATTCCTGACATTTCACCTGGGTGGTGGGCAGGCCTTCGCTCTCTTTTTCCAGGACAACCGTCTCCTTCTCTCTCCGCTTCTGCTGGGAGACAAGATGGCTGTTCTTGTCTCTCTCTTTTTCGAATCCGCATTTCTTACATTTCCACATGCCGCCTGTGGGCAGCATTATACTCTTGCATTGAGGACAGAATTCCATCGATTACGCTCCTGGCACCCTCGATTATCCTGTTATGGTCAAAGGAAAGCCTAGGTATTTCATCTAGCTTGAAAAGACTAATATCTTTTGCATCTGACCCTGCCTTTAGAGGACCTCTCCCCATTCCAAGGAAAACTATTGAGACAGTATGCCCTCTGGGGTCCCGTGTCGGGTCAGAATAGACTCCCAATAATTTTAAGAGTTCCACGTCGAGTCCGGTTTCTTCTTTTGCTTCCCGGACTGCAGCCTCTTCCACCCGCTCCCCTACCTCCACAAACCCACCCGGAAGAGCGAAACAGCCCTGGAAAGGAGGGTTTTTACGGCGGATTAACACGACCTTGCCCTGGTAGAGGATTACAATGTCTACTGTGAGAAGGGGTGTTCTGGGCATGGAAAAAGAATAAGGCATAATAAGAGATAAAAGATGTTAGTCCCGTAGGGTAGTGGTCAATCCTGCCGGCCTTTGGAGCCGGCGACGGCGGTTCGAATCCGCCCGGGACTGTCACCCCCCCTCTCGGGATATAATTGTATGCCTGTTTTAACACAAATATGTCTGCGGACAGATGGCATAATAGCCTTAACCCCCACCATTTTTGGGGGGTGTGTTCGCAACTTTGAAATAGTATCATTGGGGATTGTGTGTGGGCTCATTTAGGTGCCTGAAATTTGTGAGGTGTAAGGTGTCATGGATCGGAAATATGTGATTGAGTCAAAAAGGTATATTGGTGAGAATGGCGAGAGTACTTTTGATAGCTGGATTACCAGTGCTAATATGATTGAGGTTAAGAGTCAGGAGCATTATCTTGTGTTCTTCCCTATTGAAGGGGAGCATGCGGGGAAGAAGCACTATATTCCTTTTGCCAATATTCACGTGGTGAGGGAGCTGTAAATCGGTGTTCCCTCTTTTTCTGTTAGCTCCCGGAAGGCTGCCATAAGGCTGCGGGTTACCGGGCCTGGTCTGCCGTCTCCGATGGTTCTGCCGTCAGCCATTGTGATGGGGGCTATTTCGGCTGCTGTGCCGGTGACGAATACCTCGTCTGCGGTGTAGATGTCGAAAAGGGAGATGTTCATTTCTTTTACTTTATACCCTTTTTCGAGTGCGAGTTCAATGGCTGCGCTTCTTGTTATCCCTTTGAGATTGTTTAAAGTGGGTGGTGTTGCGATGATGCCGTTTTTAACTATGAATATGTTATCTCCTGAGCCTTCTGAGATGTTGCCTCTTATGTCCAGGATTATGGCTTCGTCTCCTCCTTTCTGGTTTGCCTCGATTTTTGCCAGGATGTTGTTGAGATAGTTTAGAGATTTTATGTTGGGTGGAAGTGCCTCGGGGGGGTTTCTGCGGATTCCCACGGTGACGGCTGTGAGACCTTTCTCGTAGAGGTCGCCGTACATGGCACCCCACGGCTGGGTGATGATGAACACGTTAGGATGAGCACATTTACGGGGGTCTAGGCCCAGATCCCCGTTTCCACGGGAGACGATGGGGCGTATGTAGGCGTCTTTGAGCTTGTTCCGGCGGAGGGTTTCCAGTATGGCCTCCATCATCTCCTCTTTTGTCATGGGGATTTCCAGGGCTATTGCTTTGGCTGAGTCATACATCCTGTCGATGTGTTCTTTGAGTCTGAACACCCGGCCATTGTATGCTCTTATTCCCTCGAAAACCCCATCGCCGTAAAGGAAGCCGTGGTCGAAGATGGAGGTTTTTGCCTCAGAGGTGGGGACAAAGCGGCCGTTGTGATAAACTAGCAGTTCTTCCATGCCTCGCCAGACTAGATGTAATAGGAAGGATATATTTGTTATGTGCTTTTCATCTGTGGGACGGGATCCATCAGGATGACAGGTGTAAATTGTTTATGCTGAATGCCTGTGTGGGGGTGATGGTCTTTTATTTTTCAGTGGCGGGGGTGTGTGTTATGATAGTCTACTTATGTTTGGAGATAAGACTTAGCCTGGGATTTAGAGTCTCTCACACAAAAAATATAAATAGTATCTCCTCTAATGTAAAGAATTATGAAGGTAGTTTTTAAGGTTATTGGTTCTCCTGAGCAGTTGGATGAATTGCAGGGCAAGGAAAAAAACGTCCATTTTTGCTTTCGACCTTCTGAAAAAGATATATTCAAACTATTGCAGAAGTGCCCTGGTCTAAAACGGGTTCAACTGCCGCCATCCTACCACAGCACCATATCCAAGACTACCAAAAACCTTCTTGCTATGAAAAAAGTCGGACTTCTCGTGGGAGATGTCTGGGGACACCGGACAGACATAGACCAGACAGTAGAAGTCGAACTATAAACTGGCCCCCAGAACTACAAGCTCCTCAAACCATAACCTCTCCGAGCCTGCCCACCACACCCGAAACCCCTGTGAATGCAGCAGAGATTTCACCTCCTCCACCCCAGTTATCGTAGACACAAGGAGCAAGAGACGGCCCCCCGGATTAAGATGAGATGGTAACTGCCAGAGAAACCTCTCGATAACCTCCCTGCCAGTGAGACCGCCATCAAGAGCCAGATCAAGCCACCTTTCATCTGCTGTCTCCTCTATTTTTTCTATGCTGTCTTCCTCTCTAGACACCCCATCTATTCTGCTTGGCAGATACGGGGGGTTAAAAACCACAAGGTCAAAACTGCCACGGATACCAGTGAACAAATCACCTCTCACAGCCTGGACACCGTTAAGCCTGGCACATCGCACAGCGTCAGGATTAATGTCCACCCCCACCACCTTTGCATTTTTTCTGGCCGCTAAAACAGCGCTCACAAGACCACAGCCACAGCCCATCTCCAGCACCCTCTCACCCCACCTCACTTCCTCCAAAGCTGTTCTCGCCAGGAGAAAAGTGTCCTCACTCGGCTCATAGACCCGGGGTAGCAGGTTTACCCTGACACCCTGATAGGTTATCTTCACAACCATACCTGGGCTTCGAAAGTCATACATACCATAAACGATATCCCGATATATCTTTGATTATAATCAGGATATCGTTTTTTCTACACATCAACACTGGATTCCTCATCTAAGGTAGATTATTTTGCTGCCTATGGTTGGAACACTCTAGACAGGTCGGAAGATTCTACAATGGAACATCCTGACAGAAAAATATTAAAATAATGAGACCCCAGTGGTAGGGTAGATGAGAAAGCTGGGGTTTTTGATATTTGTTTTATTTGCTCTTTTCATTTTTTCTGGAGAGATTATTGACGTTTATGTTGACTATCTGTGGTTCCAGGAAGTAGGCTATCTTTCCTCTTTTTTGACCATTCTGACCTCAAAAGTGGCCCTGGGGGTTGTGGCTGCTCTGGTTCTGTTTTTCGTCCTCTACCTTAATCTCAGGTTTGCGTTCAGTGTTTCCTGGCCCTATCTTCTGGGGGCTGGGGTTACTGCTCTCTTCTTCGGACTGGTTGTGAGCAATAGCTGGGAGACAGTGCTTCTCTATTTTAATGCCCAGCCTTTCGGCGTCCAGGACCCGGTTTTCAGCCGGGACATCTCCTTCTACGTTTTTTCGCTACCTTTCTATGATTTCCTCTGGAATGCCGGGTTTTCCATGTTTCTTTTCTCTACGCTGTTTGCCATAGCTGTCTACCTTCTACAGGGAGGATATTTCACCGCTCCTGGGGGGTGGGAGACACCCGGCGGGAGTTTACAGCTTTCACCCCGGACTAAAAGGCACTTCTCGATACTGGCAGCCGTTTTTGCCTTCCTTTTAGCTGTGAAATATTATCTTGACCGTTTCGACCTTCTTTTCACCCCGAAGAGCAGTTTTTTCGGTGCCGGATATGCCGAGTTAAAAATCCAGCTCCCGATTCTAACCCTCCTTGTCATTGCCGCCCTCCTTGTGAGCCTACTTTTCCTGCTTACCCCCAGGTTTGTTGGATGGAAAACCCCCCTCATAGGGGTGGGCCTGGTAATACTGCTTGCTTTCACAGGGAATATTGCTACAGGCATAATCCAGCAGTACGTGGTCTCCCCAGACGAACTCAACCTGGAGAAGCCCTACATTGAAAACAGCATCAAATACACCCGCCTCGCCTACGACCTTGAAAGTGTCAGGGAAGTAGATTTCCCGGCCGAGCAGAATCTCACACTCCAGGACCTGGAAAGGAATTCCATGACTGTCGACAACATCCGCCTCTGGGACTGGCGGCCCATGCTCCGCACATACAAGCAAATCCAGCTCATCCGCACCTACTACAACTTCAATGACATGGACATTGATCGCTACCAAATCAACAGCAGCTACCGCCAGGTAGTCCTCTCAGCCAGAGAGATGGACACAAACCTCCTCCCAAGCCGCACCTGGGTCAACGAACATCTCTTCTACACCCATGGCTATGGCCTGGCCATGAGCCCGGTAAGCAAGGTCTCACCCGAGGGGCTCCCGGTATTCTACATTAAAGACATACCACCAAAATCCCGGTATTTCAACATCACAAGACCCGAAATCTACTACGGCGAACTGGCAAACAGCTACATTATTGTGAAGACCACAACCAGGGAATTCGACTACCCCCGTGGAAACAAAAACGTCTACACCACCTACCAGGGCAGCGGCGGCATCCCCCTCTCAAATGTCATCCGCAAGACAGCCATGACAGTGAAATTCAACACCATTAAAATCCTGGTCAGCACATCCCTCAAACCAGAAAGCAGAATAATTTTCAGAAGAAACATAAAAGAACGGACAAGATATATTACGCCCTACCTGGAATTCGACTCTGACCCTTACCTTGTAACAGCAAACGGAAAACTCTACTGGATACTGGACGCCTACACAACCACAAATAGATACCCCTACTCCGAGCCCACAAAAACAAGAAGGGGAAGCCTGAACTACATAAGAAACTCTGTCAAAATTGTGGTGGACGCCTACAATGGCACCACCCGCTACTACATAGCAGACCCCAACGACCCCCTCCTCAAAACCTACCAGCAGATATTCCCCAAGGTCTTCAAACCCCTAACCAAGATGCCCCCAGAACTCCTCCAACACATACGCTACCCAGAAAACCTCTTCCGAATCCAGACCCAAAAATACACCACCTACCACATGCGAGACCCCAGAGTATTCTACAACAAAGAAGACATCTGGAACATACCCAAAGAACTCTACGAATCAAATCAGATAGAAATGGAGCCCTATTACCTCATCACCAAACTCCTACAAGGAGAAAAAGAAGAATTCCTACTCCTGCTACCGTTCACACCCAGAGACAAAGACAACATGATAGCCTGGATGGCAGTCCGCAGCGACCCACCCCACTACGGAGAGAAAATAGTCTACCTCTTCCCCAAAGACAAACTAATATACGGGCCCATCCAAATCGAAGCCAGAATAGACCAGAATTCCGAAATATCCCAACTATTCACCCTCTGGGGCCAAGAAGGAACCAGCATAATACGAGGCAACCTCCTCGTAATCCCCATCGAAAAAAGCCTCATCTACGTAGAACCCATCTACCTCAGAGCAGAGCAAAGAAGCGCCATACCAGAACTAAAAAGAGTAATTGTAGCTTTCGGAGACCAAATCACCATGCAAAAAACCCTAGAAGAATCAATAAACGCAATCTTCAAAAACGAAACCACAACAAAAGAAATAGAAGAAATAACCCCAACCAAAACAGAACCACAAACCCTAGACATCCTTAAACAGGCAGCAACCCACTACAAACAAGCAAAAGAATACCTCAAACAAGGCAACTGGACAGGATTCGGACAAGAACTAGAAAAACTAGGAGAAATCCTAGAAACAAAAGAAAAAAAAACCGAACACTGATCCACTCTCTCTTCTCCCTATATTTCATCGGGAAGATATAGACTAATTATCCAACCTACATTCCGCACTAAGTGTCTACGCATATCGGTTTTCTGTCAGTTTTTTCAAGAAAAACCACTATGCGTAGAAGGGACCTGCGGAAAGTGGTTACAACACGTAGAACAAAGGATAGTCATGCTTATACAAAATGCATGAATTGGTAACCAGCGTTATTGATAAATCCACCCCCTCCCCCTCAAGACAGCCAGTCCCAGTAGTCCCAGTGCTGAAAGTATCAGGGTTTGGAGTTCGGGGATCGGGGGGAGCCACCCCACCATAGCTCCAGGTTGTAAGAGGGTATCTGGCCTCGCTCAGTCCCATTTTCAGCCGTTCACATAGATTTCGGTTAATCCTTTTCCAGAGGATTAATTTTATCCCGTTCCACCACTTTTTAGCCTGTCCAATGGACGATGATTTCGAAGGGACTGTTGGTCTTGAAGAAAAATACATATTTCAGACTTACACTCGAAACCCCCTGCTCCTGGTGAGGGGGCGGGGCTCCAGGGTTTGGGACTCATCTGGCAGAGAATATATTGATTGTGTGGCAGGCATAGCGGTTAACAATACCGGTCACTGCCATCCCAGGATTGTGGAAGCTATCCAGAGACAGGCAGAAGAACTGATCCATGTCTCAAACCTCTACTACACCAGGCCCCAGGTTCTGCTAGCCAGAAAACTGGTAGAGCTCACCCGGATGGAGCGGGTGTTTTTCTGTAACTCTGGAGCCGAGGCAGTGGAGGCAGCCCTTAAACTTGTCAAAAAAATGACAGGTAAAACCGAGTTCATCGCAGCCGAGGGCAGCTTCCACGGCAGGACCCTGGGCGCGTTGAGTGTCACACATCCTTATCGCTATCGCAAGCCCTTCGAGCCACTGTTCCCTGTGAAATTTGTCCCCTACAACAACCCGGAGGCTCTGGAAGAGGCGGTTAACCGGGACACGGCTGGTGTAATCCTTGAGCCCATCCAGGGGGAGGGTGGTGTTAACATCCCGGATGCAGGGTATCTGAAAGCTGTGAGGGAAATCTGCGATGACCGGGGTATCCCCTTGATTCTGGATGAAATTCAGACCGGTTTCGGTAGGACAGGCAGGTGGTTTGCCAAAGAGCACTTCGGCGTGGAGCCAGACGTTTTAACCCTGTCCAAGAGCCTGGGGGGTGGTCTGCCCATGGGAGCCATGCTAGCCCGGGGGGACCTGGACTTTGAAAAGGGGGATCACGCCTCCACCTTCGGCGGTGGGCCCCTGGTGTCAGTTGCCGCCCTGGCAGCCCTTGAGGTAATCGAGGAGGAAAGGCTGGTGGAGCGCTCCAGGGAAAAGGGGGAACTCCTCAAAAGAGAGATTACCCGGCTGGGAAAACAGGTGGAGGTCAGAGGCAAGGGGCTTATGATTGGAATCGAGACAGAAAAAGAGGATTGTAGTGAGCTTGTTGAACGTGCAAGACGCCTTGGGGTGCTCTTGAATTGCACCTCAAAACGGGTTCTCAGGCTCCTACCCCCACTTGTAATCACCAGGGAGGAAATCAAACGGGTGGTGGAGGTGCTGGATGAAATCCTCTAAAACCAGCCAGCCTGGACCTCGACTTGCCAGCCTTTCAGCCTCTAGGTTAGACAGGATAAAGGAATACACCCCAGGCAAAAGCATACCAGAGATAGCAGCAGCATACAACCTCGACCCAGAGGAGATAATCAAGGCAGGCTCCAACGAGAACCCCCTCGGCCCCTCACCCCTGGCAGTAGAGGCAATAAAAAAAGAAGCCTGGAAGGCCCACCTTTACCCCTCAGATTCAAGCGTCCAGTCCCTGCGGGAAGCCCTTGCCAGCTACACCGGCCACCCCTCTGAGAATATTGTGGTGGGCAACGGCATGGACGGTGTGATTGACACTCTTGTGCGGATATACCAGGGAAGTGAGACCCTCATCCCAGTTCCAACGTTCTCATATTATGAGCTTGCAACCCAGACCCATGGAGGTAGGCCCATCTTCTACCAGCGGGGGTCAGAGTTCCAGGTTGAACCACAGGGACTGCTGGATGCTGTCACACCCAAAACAGCGATTGTATTCCTGACCTCGCCCAACAATCCCACCGGCAACACCATCCCCGAGAGAGACCTGAGAGAGGTTCTTGAGGGGTTAGAGGACAGGGCAATAGTATTCCTGGATGAAGCCTATGTGGAGTTCGCCAGTGGGAGCCTGGCACATCTGACAGGTGAGTACGAGAACCTGGTGGTAGGCCGCACTTTCTCCAAGGTTTTCGGCCTGGCAGGACTCCGGATAGGCTACGCCCTCCTGCCAGACTGGCTTACACCCCTCTACCACAAAGCTGCCACACCCTTCGCAGTAAACAGACTAGCAATAGCAGCAGCCCAGGCAGCACTATCAGACCAGGAACACCTCAAAAAAACCATTGAACTGGTAAAAACAGGTAGAAAACAGCTAACATGGGGCCTGAACCTCAAAACATACACGTCCCAGGCGAACTTCGTCCTCGCATCCACAAAGCCGGCAACAGCCCGGGAGGTCTCAGAAAAACTACTTCAAAAAGGGATAATTGTGCGGGACTGCACAAGCTTCCGCGGTGCAGGAGAAAACCTAATCAGGATAACAGTAATGAGGCCAGAACAAAACCAGCGGATAATAGAAGCCCTGGAAGAGATAAATCAAATCTAGAACTCAAAAATTTTTACCTAAATTTTCGGGACAGCTCTTTCACATAGAGGTGTGCAAGCCTAACAGGCTCTGGGAGCTTGTGGCCAGAGAGACACCCTTTCACAATCCGGAGAGAGGTTTCAAGAGACACCCGGTGCCCTGGTGCAACCACAATCGGCCTGCTCCGCCTGGCAGATTTAAGCAGCCAGCCAACTCTTTCACCCTTATGGACAAGGGGGTTTGCCTCGCCCACTCCAGCTGGCTCTTCTCCCGAGCCGCAGAGAATCTTCTTGGTAATCCCAATGGTAGGCACATCCAACACGACACCAATATGCGTGGCAAGACCAGCACTGCGG
Organism: uncultured Methanosarcinales archaeon; assembly: GCA_964497545.1. GTDB lineage: Archaea > Halobacteriota > Methanosarcinia > Methanosarcinales > CAZCCY01 > CAZCCY01. The sequence goes on from CAZCCY010000060.1 coordinate 10,332, forward strand.
GGATGGTTTAATCCAGCCCCATCTACCAGGAGAACATCAGGAACACTCTCCAGCCTCTTGTAGGCGCTCACAATAGCAGGCCCCTCCCGGAAACCCAGGAAGGTGGGAATATAAGGGAAAACCACGGGCTGGACAGCATACACCCGCTCCACAACCTCCAGCGAGCCACATCTCAAAACCACAACACCAGAGATGACACAATCCCCAACAAAGGCCTGGTCCACACCCCCGATAAGCCGAAGCTTGCCAAAATCATCCATTGAAACCGCCATCCCAGCAACAACACCCTGGACAGCAAGAAGCCTGGAAATATCATGGGTAGAAGGAAAAAAATCAGACACTTCGGACATAGAATAGAATTATAAAATATTCAAACCTCATAAAACCATGGAATCCCAGACCACAGCCCAAGAGGGTGAAATCATGGACAAGTTAGACATACTATTATCCAGTTTCCCTTTATACAGTGAAGAGCTGGGCATAAACCTGGGAGAGGCGGAGGGGAGGTTCAGGTGGTTTCTGGCCTCCATACTTTTCGGTGCAAGAATAAGCGAAAAAATAGCCCTGAAAACCTACAAAACCTTTGAAAAATATGGTGTTTTGAGCCCTGAGAAAATCCTTGACACAGGCTGGGACGGGCTTGTGAAGATGCTGGATGAGGGGGGATACACAAGATATGATTTTTCAACTTTTCGTCGCAAGGAGTCCCCTTC
>CAZCCY010000061.1:0-10997 GCA_964497545.1 uncultured Methanosarcinales archaeon
ATTGAAGTGATCTCTCTGAAAAAAGGTAAAATGCTATTTTACAAGTACTGATACTCTGCCTCGCTGGAGCCTATATACTTTTTGCATCAGGAATACCTTAAAAGAGCCATATACGAAATATAATTAGACTTTTATTTATGAATAAAAGAAAATTTACCTCTGGAATCCCACTTTCCGCACTTGAGCGGATAATTTTAGTATTTTTCTTGATGTCGATTTTTTGTATAATATGATATTAATTTTTTATATGTAATCGCTAAAAACGGATAAATTTGTGGTATTTTTACCATTACAGTAAAAAATTAATAATTATTTAATATTCAAAATCGCTATCGGAAAAAATTGTAATAAATCAGTCAGGATGTGCGGAATATAGGATATTATGCCTCTCTTTCCACATTTTATCGGAATACAAAATTACGTATAATATAAAAGTTGTTCCGGTGACATAAGGAGATGAGCGTAAAAGAAAAATTAACGTATGGACTATTTTATATGGTTATATGAAATGTGAGAAATATGGTGGTACTAACAGCAATAATACATAAAGAAGAGGATATGTATGTAGCAGAATGCCCTGAGGTTGGAACTGTAAGCCAGGGCAAAACAATAGAGGAAGCACTTCAGAATTTAAAAGAGGCAACTGAGCTTTATCTTGAAGAGTTTCCATTGAAAGAAAAGTTACATTCGATACTTACGACATTTGAGGTATCTGAGTTTGCAAAATATTTATAAAATGCATGTTTTAGAGGATGCGTTTTGCCGCTTCCCGGTAGGCCTGGAGGGTATCTCCTTTATCGAATCTGTAGACGTCTTTGTCCAGGGATTGTCGGGTTTTTTTATCCCAGAACCTGCAGGTGTCACAGGAAATCTCATCTGCCAGGATGATTTCCCCGTCCTTTCTTCTGCCGAATTCAAGTTTAAAGTCTGCCAGCAGTATTTCTCTTTCTTCCAGGTATTTTTTCAGTATCCTGTTTATTTCCAGGGATTTTTCCCGGATTTCTTCTAGTTCTTTCCGGGTTGCAAGTCCGAGGGAGACGGCTATGTCTTCGTTTATCATGGGGTCGCCGTATTCATCGCTTTTCAGGTCGAGCACCATCACAGGCGGCCTGAGTTCCTCCCCCTCCCGGAAGGGGTAGCGTCTGGTGAGGGAGCCTGTGGCAATGTTTCTCACGATTACCTCTATTTTTATTATTTCAAGTTCTTCCACCAACATCTCGGTCTCGGAGAGCATCTTAAGGTAATGGGTTTTAATACCCTGGTCCTCCAGGAGCTGGAAGAGACGGGCAGATATCTGGGCGTTGAACTTACCCTTGCCTGGCAGGACAGCCTTTTTCTTGCCGTTAAACGCCGTGAGATTATCCTGGAATACCATCACCACCCCATGGTGGGTGCGGTAGACTGACTTGGCTTTACCTGTATAGAGAAGCTCTCGCATAAGCCTAAACCCCAACTGCAAAATTTAAAAGTCTTTTCAATTTTTAACATGCAACAACCTCTTTTTCCCCTTCTGAGAGGTGCTCGGCTCCCAGATAGAGGTGTTCATACAAAACATCCCAGTCAAGGTCTGTCGAGACACAGCCTGCCCGTTTGAGAGTGATACCCACTGCAGCCACACCCCGGCCCTGGAAAACATCCAGGCCATTTTTCACCTCAGCCTTACACCCCACACCCAGAATCGCCTGGGGCCGATAGATTTTAACCACCCGCTCAATAAAACTCGACCCTGGCACAATAAAAACCCGATACCCCAACCTTTCAGCCCGCACCTTCACCTCCCCCAGATTACAAGCCCCACAACACACACACTCAATACCCTCAACCCCAAGTTTAGCAGGACACACAAGCGACCTGAGACACTGAGGTAAAAACACCATCCGATAACAAAAAGGAGTGGAAGCAAAATCCCGCAAAGCCATCTTATTCCGCAAATTTATCCCCACATCATCCACAATCCCCTCATCCATCCGCAAAAACCTGAAAAGACCCCTAACCACCCCCTCCACCACAGTAAGAGCAAAAAGCATCAAACGAGGAAACGGAAAAGTATCAGTACGAAAAGAATAAACCACCAGAAAAAAACCCACAAGAGCCAAAACCGAGAAAAAAACAACTAGATAAAAGACAACCCTACCCACAAAAAGGAAAACAGGGTCAAGAGACACAACAAAAATACACTAACACCTTCAAAAGATATAACCTTAACCTACAAAAATGTTAACATAAGTCAGCTCTCCCCGAATTAACCGGGGAAAGTGACATGGGGGCTTGTCATTTGATTATATGGCCAAAATGAAAAGCCCGAATAAAATTGAATTGTGGTTTCCAGGACAAAAGCTTTTGTTTTTGGCATCTACCTTGATTGGAGAGAAAAGTGAAGGTTAAAATCTCATCCACCCACCCTTGATTTGATTCTGGAAGAACCAGAAAGGCAATAAACAAACAGAAACTGCTTGGTTAAAGTTTTGGATCTTGGGGGTGGTGGGGTTGGATGTTGGCTATGGTGTTAGTAGGTTAGGTCTCGGGAGGTTTGGAGTTCTCGGTGTTTGCGTTCTAGGAAGCTGTAGACTGGGCCGTGGTTTGCGCCGCTGAGTAGCATTTCGAGGGCGGTTCTTGCTGCGGTTATTTGTTCTGGGTGTCCTAGGAGGGCTACGGTTTTGCCGTAGACTGACATGTTTATTCCTAGGAGGCTTTCGAATATCTGGCGGGTTCTGCCGTTTTTTCCGATTATTCGTCCTCTCATGTGTTCCAGTCTTTTTTCGGGTATGCTTCTTGTGAGGTCGATTATTTCCAGTATTAGCATTTCGTCTTCGAGGAGTTTTAGGGCTTTTTCTGGGGAGAACCCCCGGCCTATTGCCTGTACCACTTCTCGTACCCGGAATCCTAGTAGTGGGTCTTCAGGGTGGATTTCTACTGTGCCTTCTTTGCTGTCGATGTCTAGCTGGCAGCGTCCTATTTCTTCGATTAGTTTTTTCATCTCCCCTTTGGAGCCGATTAGGACTCCGATTCTGTCTTTGGGGATTTTAATATGGTTCATGGTGTTGTCACTCTTGTGATGGCCTCTTCTAGGGTTGTTTTTATTCTGAATTTGCTGAAAAACCTGGTGATTTTTTCCAGGTCCCGGTGGAGGAATTGGGTGGCGCGGGGGTGGGATGTGATTACTGACTGGCCCATGTCAATCAGGACTGGTTCTCCCTGGTGGATGAGGATGTTGTATTCGCTCAGATCTGCGTGTACAAGTTCTCCCTGGTAGAGGCGGCGGGCGTATTCAATTATCTTATTGAACATGTTTTCTGCCTCGTCTTCTTCTAGTGGGTAGTCTTTTAGTTGGGGGGCGGGTGTCCCGTTTTTGCCGATGAATTCCATTATCAGCACGTTTCGTCGGAAGGCGAGTGGCATGGGCACAGCCACCCCAAGCTCGTGTGCTCTTTTGAGGTTTCGGTATTCTTTACGGGTCCAGGCTACAACGAGGTCTTTTTTGTTGTGTCGGACTGACTTGAATCTTGGGTCTCCGATGATGTAGTCTGCCATGGCTTTGAAACTTGAGGTGGAAATCCGGTAGATTTTAACGGCAAGCTCTTGCTCGCCTAGTAGGCCGTGGAAAATGTTGGCCTCTTTACCCTGTTTTATGGAGCCGCCAAGTGCGTCCAGATGTTTGCGTAGGGAATAGAGGGTGTAGAGGGTTGCATCGTCAAAAACATCTTCCAGGACCTTCCGGGTCTCGCTATCTTTAATCTTAACCCGGAACCTGTCAATCTCCTCGTCTATCCTTCTTACCTCTTTAACATCCATACTGCGGTTTCCCCCTCAACTAAACTGGCTTCCTTTTCCTTTAAAGTTTCCTTTTCTTTTCTTGTCTTAGGGTTTCCCCTGGAGATTGTGCTTGTTTTTGCCTCAAGGCTTTTCTAGAGGTTGTGTTTGTTTTTGCCTCAAGGCTTTTCTAGAGGTTGTGCTTGTTTTTACCTCAAGGCTTTTCTAGAGGTTGTGCTTGTTTTTACCTCAAGGCTTTTCTAAAGCCTTGTGGGTGAGCTTCCATTTTCTGCCCGCTGGTGTTTTGGTTTTTTCGAGGTGTTTTGTTTCTTCTAGTTCTGTTAGTATGGTTGTTAGTTCTTCTTTTTTTAGTTTTAGTCCGTATTTTTCGTGGAGTTTGCGGTTGATTTGTCGGTCGGATAGTTCTTCTTGTTTGAGGATTTCTTTGAGGAAATGGAACAGGTCTTCCCTCAGGGCCCAGGGGTAGATTATCCATTTCCATTCTGCCATTTTCCGGGTGTAGTAGTCTGGCTCCAGGATGGAGGAGGTTTTGTAGTGGAGGACTGCTGTTCTTATCTCGCTGGGTTTTAGTTCTTCTAGATGTTCTATTGCTTTTTTCAGGGTTTCGCCTGTGTCGGCTACGTCGTCTACGATTAGAACCTTCTTGTTTTCCAGGCTCTGGCTGAGGGGGATGGTGACTTTTGCTTCGCCTAGGGTTTTGGCTGTGCCCCAGTGTTTTATGTGTATTATTGCTAGTTCTCGGACTAGGAGGTGGTCGCAGATGCATCGGGCTGGGACGAGTCCGCCTCTTGCGATTCCTATTACGATGTCGGGCTGGAAGTTTTTCCTGATTTTACGTGCAAGCCGGCCTATAAGCAGGGGGATTTTCTCCCAGGAGACTGGGTAGCATTTTGTATTGCATTTTGTATTCATGCCTGGAGCGGGGAGCGTGCAAGGAGAGGTTAGAGGAGACCTGATCTCTGGAGGAACATCAGGTCTTCTGTGTCAAGTTTTTCTCCCATTTTGAACTGTTGGTAGAGTTGTTCTGCCTCTTTCCTCCTCTTTTCCTGGATCTGTTTTTCTTTTGCTTCTCTGCTTTTACGTTTGAGTCCCAGGATTACTTTGTTGAAGTCCCGGATTTCCCGCTGTGCTTTAATGAAAATCTTGTGCTGTTCGTCTGCTGCCTCCTGGATTCTCACAAACTCCCGGTGGGCTTTGTCTGACTCCTTTCTAACTCTGTCTGCTTCTTTGAAGGTGGCCAGCATTTTATCGTGGTATTCCTGGGCTAGGTCAGCATATTTTTTAACATTTTCATGGTAGATGGAGGCTTCATCCCGGAGTCTCTGAGCCTCCTCCAGGTATTTTTTCAACTCTACATTACTTTCAAGCTGTTCTTTTTTGCGTTTGAACTCCTCGGTGAGCCTGCCGATGGCTTCCACAACCTCTCGCTCCTTGGCAGTTGTCATCACCTCGGTCTGCTGTTTAAATTCCAGCCGGTCTATCTCTCGCTGAAGTTCTTTCAGGGAGGGCCCATCACTCAGGTTGAGCTCCTTCCGGATCCTGTCAACTTCTGCGTAGAGTTTATTGGCCTTCTCGTTTAACTCGTCTCTTTTAGCTTTATTTTCGCTGACCAGAGCGTTGTTAAGGTCCCGATTCTTTTTTAACTCCTGGGCTTCTTCAATCAGCTCTTTTGTCCGCTTATTAAGCTCGTTCCGTTTGTTCGCCCACTGGCTTGCCTCAAGGTTAAGCTTGTTCCGCTTCTCCCTGCTCTCTTCTGATATTCTTTTCAATTCGTTTTTCCGTTTCTGTATATCACTTAACAATCTATTCTTCCTCCTTTTCCAGCACCAAGGCTGGGGTTATGCATCTCATAATGCACGGTACCTTTTTTATCCCAGGCTATAAGATGCGGGATAACGTTTTTAAGGTTTTTACCGTTTACCACTGCATCCGCATGTCTGTGGAGCACTGGTTTAGCATTGAACGCTATTCTGAGGCCTGCAACCTTGAAAAGGTTAATGTCATTGGCCCCATCCCCGATCACGGCACAGTTCTTCAGGTTTATTTCCAGGCTGGCGGTAAGCTCTTTTATCACCCTGGCCTTGGAATCCTCTTCTGTGAGGGGGCCTTCGACCTCGCCGGTGAGCCTCCCGTTTTTCACCCCCAGGATGTTGGAGACAATGTAGTCCATTCCAAGCTCCCGGCCGATTCTACTGGCAGAAATAGTGAAACCACCTGAGAGCATCGCGGTCACACAGCCCATCTTACGGACAGCCTCCACCAGGTGGAAGGCACCCTCCATGTAGGGCAGCCTGTCCGCGGTTTTTATCGCGTCCTCCAGGCTGAGACCCCGCAGGAGTTTAACCCGCCTCCGGAGAGCTTCTCCATATTCTATTTCACCGTTCATGGCACGGCGGGTGATATCCTCTACTTCCTCGTACACCCCTGCGGCTCGGGCAAGTTCATTTATTGTTTCCGCGTCGATAAGAGTGCTGTCCATGTCAAATACCACAAGTCTCTTTTTACCAGCCATCTATTTTCCTGGTTTTACTTTTATAAACTCTTCTTTATAAACCCACATTTTTTGCCTGACAGCCAAAAACTTTAGTTACATAGACTCGTTTTTAAAACATTTTTCATAGAAATCGTAGGCTCTGTCTCTCCTGAAGGAATAACAAACGTACTGATAACTCCTCTTAAATTCAGTCACATCCCTTTTAACCTTTTCGGGTGATTCACCCTTCATCGCTATCCTCCAGATGAAATCCGCAACCTCTTCCATCTCACCCTCCCTCATTCCCAGCCGGGTGAGCTCCTGTGTCCCCAGCCGCAGACCCGAGGGATTCTCGGCCTCGGAGACATCATCCCAGGGCAAGAGATTCTTGTTAGCAATAATATTCCCCTGCTCAAGAGCCCTGGCAACCCGATCCCCACCGCCCTGGCCCGAGACATCAACCACGACCTGATGGGAGGCGGTGAAACCCTGCCCCTCACAGAGGACCTTGAAACCCCGCTCCCACAGGGCCTGGGCAAGAGCCTTGGAATTCCTGATAATCTGGCCTGCATAGTCCCTCCCGAACTCCAGCATCTCAGCCAGAGCCACACCCAGACCTGCCAGATGGTGGAGATGATGGTTGCTCACCGTGCCCGGGAATACTGCCTGGTCAATATCCTCTGCAAGCTCCCCTTTACAGCAAATCAAAGCACCCTGAGGGCCAGGAAAGGTCTTATGGGTAGAACCGGTCAACACATCCGCACCCTCCCGCAAGGGGTCCTGAAACCTGCCCCCGGCAATCAGACCCAGCACATGCGCCCCGTCATAGACAATCCTCGCCCCCACCTCGCCCGCGGCATCCACAGCCTCCCGCACCGGATGAGGGAAAAGAAACAGACTGGCACCAAAAACAATAACCCTGGGTTCCACCTCTCTTATCAGCTTCACCATCCCATCCGGGTCAATATTCATAGCCTCATTGTCAAAAGGATGGTTAAACGTCCGGAGACCCCGGATACCAGCCGCAGAATACCTGGCATGACTAATATGCCCCCCCATAGGCACACCCAGAGAAATAACAGAATCCCCGGGCTCTGTAAGAGCAAAAAAAGCAGCGATATTCGCCACCGTCCCAGAAATAGGCTGGACATTCACATGCTCAGCCCGGAAAAGCTCCAAAGCCAGCCTAACCGTCCTCTCCTCTACAATGTCAATATACTTACAGCCTTGATAGTAACGTTCGTTAGCCTTACCCTCCGCATAACGGTGGGAAAAATCACTGGCAGCAAGCAACCTCACCGGTAGACTTGTGATATTCTCACTAGCAATCATGGGAAGAACATCCCGAAACCAAAGGTGATGATCACGCACCGCCTCTACAATACCAGCAGCCTCTTTCTGCCACCTCATAAACCTGCCATCCCAGATAAAAGAAGGAAGATATAAAGATAACCGAAAATAGAGAGAAAAACATGAAACAATTGTTGAGGGTAATCGACAGGACAGCACCCAGACCGCACGGGAAAACTTAAGGCCAACTGCAGGCTAGCAACAGCTAGAGCTTCTAGAAAGGCTATTTTTTGGATTTCCAAAATGTTGTGAGGGACCTGTAAGTTGGGGCTGGTTATCCTTCGATTATCCCGTCTCCAGTGAAGATTTTTTTCGCCTCTTCCAGGGTGATATCTGGTGGCGGTATTATCAGGTCCGATTCTTTGATGATGTCATCTGGCAGGTGACGTCCTTTTTCTCGGACTATGGCCGCCATTTTCTGGAGTTCCCGCTGGAAGTTTTCCTGGTCCTCCTGGGAGACCAGTTCCACCAGTCTGTTGTCTATCTGGTTGAGCTCGTCCAGGTATTTGCTTTCCAGTTCGTACTGGCCTTCTCCCATGAGCCTTACTATCATTTTCACCCCTCTACTTGCTTGTCTCTTCTTTCAGGGCTGCCAGTTCCTGCTCGATTTCGCTTGTGGCTTTTATTTTTGCCAGTTCCCGGTCGATGGCGTCTCCGGTCTGGGTTACGTCTTCCAGGGTTCCTTCCTCGATGAGTTCGTCAAGTGCTCCTGCCCTGGCCTGGAGGTTTGTGGTTTTGTCTTCAGCCCGCTGGATGGCGAGGCTTACGTCTCCCATTTCTTCTGAGATGCCGCTCACGGCTTCTGTGACCTTCACCTGGGCTTCTGCTGCGGTGTATCTGGCTTTGATTGTTTCTTTGGTGCTTCGGAAGGTTTCGACCTTGGCTGTCAGACGCTGTTCGGTGGCTCTGAGCTTTTCTTCTTCTCTCTGGAGCTCTGCAATCTGTTCTTCCAGGTTTTTGACTTCGAATTCTGCCGCCTTTTTACGTTCAAGGGCTGCTCTTGCCAGGTCTTCTCTACCTGCTTTTACGGCTTCTCTGGCCTGGCTTGTGAGTTTCTCGATGTTTTTCTCTATTTTCAGTTTCTGGAGCTCCAGGCGTTTCCGGGAGGTTGCTACCTCTACCACACCCCGTTTTACTTTCTGGAGGAGTTCAAGCTGTTTCTCGTAGGAGTAGTCCAGAACCTCTCTTGGGTCCTCAAATTTATCCATTATCTTGCTGATTTTCGATTTTATCACTACATTCATCCGGCCAATTAGTCCCATCAGGATTTTACCTCCTCCCCCTGGTTATGTCTCCAGGGGGATAAATAGGTTTAGAGTACGAAGAGTGTGAAGAGTAGGTATGCCGTGGTTATCATTATTACTGAGTGTTTCAGCCCGGAGAGCACCTTCCCCTCGCCCATTGCCCCGGCTATCAGGCCGGAGAAGAGGCCCTGAATTTCTGCTGCGTGGAAGAAGAGACGGTTGTAGGTTTCCAGGGTCTGGGGGTTGAAGCCCCGGAGGGGTATCCCTGTGGTGCTGGTTGCCGAGACCTTGACTCCAGCCTTTGCCATCTCGCTCAGGAAGGTTGTTGAAATTATGTAGATTATCCCGATGAAGATGAAGAAGGAAATGTAGATTATTACCACGTAGATGAGCATGTTCATGCTCCGCTCCTTTTTGAGTTCGTATTCGGCCTGGGCGTCCCGGGCTGCCACAGCCAGGACCTCCCCGATGTCTCCGCTTGACTCGTTAGCCCGTGTCAGGAGGGTCATGGACCTGGATACCAAGTGGGACCTGACCCGGTTGGCGAACCTGATGAGAGCCTCGTTAGTGGACTGCCCCCACTCAATGTCCCGCCAGATACGTTTAACCTCCCGGCTGAGATAGCCTATGTCCTCCCGTGCAATCAGCCTCAGAGACTCCCGCAGCGACATGCCGGTCTCATTGGTGCTGGCAAGCTTCTGGAGGAAATCCGGCACATGAGAATGTACCTTGTTCTCTCTTCTTGCCTTGCGCTCATGGAAAATTGCCAGAGGGACAATCACAATAAGGACAGAGTAGATGAGGGCTGTGTCCACCCCCTGCACCCCATTGTAAACCGAGAACAGGAAATATGCAAAAGCTATGGGAACCGTGCGATAGAGAGAAGTGATGGGCCTCTCCCACATGGACTGGAGCGGGTGTTTGAGGGCGTTTTTCCACCACAGCCACCGCTTGGCCCTAAGAAAACGCCGGTAGATTTCCGCCTCCTCCGGGCCTGGCTCTGCCAGAGGCTTCCGATGGCGTTTAATCCTGATTAGAGGGGTCTCACCCCCACTGGAGGGGGTTAAAATGTCCAGCAACACCACAAACATCAGCGACCCAACCGGGATAATACCATAGACCACCGCATAAATTATGAGGTCACTGCCAGAGCCCATCACCGACATCATGACCCCAAGTATTATTATGAAAAGCGGGCCGGCCACAAAAGCAGTCACATAGGACTCAGCAATAAGCCCCAAAGTCTCCAGGAACCCCTTCTGCTCAGCCCGAAACTCCCGCAGATACTGCTCAGACTTATCCCGGAAATAGGCGGAGATGCTCCCTCCACTGTCAATGACGCTCAGGAGATTGTGCATCAAATCCCGGTAGTGCTCAGAAGGCGTTGTCTCACAGATGTTCTGGAGCGCGGTGCGAAGGTCGTTCCCGAAGTATTCCATGTCCCGTAGCACAACCTCGGTCTCCTGGGCCACCTCTCCATAGGTATCGCTATTCCTGCTGAGTGCCTTTAACACCTCGAGGATGTTCATCCCACCCCGGCTGAGGGCATAGAGAAATGTGACTGCATAGGGTAGATGACGGTCAATATCCCGCTTCCGCTCCCCTGCCCGATAAGCCGGATAAACAAGGAACATTAAATAGGTAAGCCCGCCCAGAATCAAAGCAAAAAAAAGCGTGATAAAAATAAAAATGGATACCTCTTTGTACTGTAAAAGCCAGGCGGTCCGAGGGCCGAAAGTCAGATTCGTAATCCTCGGTGGCAGCCCCACCATGACCACCACAACATATGCTATGAACAGGCCGACAAGACCCCCGATTACGCCTGCAATGTAGGAGTAAAAAAGGGCGTCTGAGACATAGAGTTCATATGAAACTGGCATCCTCGCCTGTCTGAGCTGGAGACGGATTTTACTGTACTTCTCCCGCTCTCTTTTAAGGTAGTTCCCCCACAGCCGAAAAGATATACTCTTCAAACCCTTAACCCTATCAAGGCTCTCCTTTTCACCAGCAATTCCAGTCAAAATTAAACAGAATACCCCCCATGTCCCAGATAAAACTAACCATAAAAACTAACCACACCACACTAACCACATTACGCTTTGAAGCTTTGAAGGACTCAAATTGCGGTTAAAATTATATCCTCTGGAAGTTGTTTTTAA
>CAZCCY010000062.1:0-10624 GCA_964497545.1 uncultured Methanosarcinales archaeon
CAACCCCAACACCAACTCCAAGGGTAACTCCAACACCAATGGTAACTCCAACACCAACCCCAACTCCAAGGCCAACACCAGTACCAACACCCACCCCAATGATTACACCCACACCAAAGGCAACTCCAACACCTACTCCAACACCGACTCCACTCCCAACACCAAAGGTAACACCAACACCTACCCCGTCTGGGTATGCCGGGGACCTTGATGGTGATGGGGATGTAGATGCTAAAGATTACAGTATTTTCATTGGGGCGTATGGTACCCGTGCTGGTGACCCGCGTTACAATCCTTTGGCTGATTTAGATGGTGATGGGGATGTGGACCTCCAGGATTTCGCCACCTTCAGTACCCTCTATAATAATAGACTCAAACCTACGCCAACACCAAGGGCAACTCCGACACCCACTCCTACACCTGCTCCGACACCCTACCCTACACCAGCACCTACACCTGCTCCAACTCCGACCCCCCTGCCAACAGCTACACCTCCGTCCTCCGGCATCCAGGGGGACCTGGACAACAATGGTGATGTGGACTACCGCGATTTCAAGATTTTCATGCAAGCCTACAATACCAGGACAGGCGACCCCAGCTACAATCCCCGGGCAGACTTTGACAGCGACGGCGACATCGACATCTACGACTTCTCCACCTTCAGTATCATATACACCAAACACAACACAGATTCTACTGTGTGGATGTCCCCTGTCTCTGTCACTGTAGAGAGGGGGGGCACTTTCAGTGTGAGAGTCATTATGAACTCTGGCGGTGTTAAGCTTGCATCTGCCATGCTGGATGTCACGGGAGATCAAAACGTATTCACAGTGGAGAAGGTGACTGATGGCCTGGATGTACTGCTCGAAAGCCCAGATAACACAGACACCCTACCCCTCCTACACCATGCACATTCATTCTACCCCTATCCTGATTCGCAGATGACTTTTCTCACACTGGAGTTCAAGGTCTCAGACAGTGCAACCTGTGGAAACTACAACCTGGAAATCCAGAATCCACTCCTACTGGACACCCAGGCCAGGCCCCTCGAGGGTCTTACAACCGGGGGTGCTGTAGTGGAAGTAGTGGGATGCAGCTAACTAATCCTTTAGAAAAGGATTAATCGAAAACTGGCCCATACCCCCTAATTTTGGGGGGTTTTTTCTCTTTCTGCTATCAGTTCCCTGGTTGCCCGTCTTACTGCTTCTTCTGAGGTTGCTCTGGGCTTCCATCCTAGGTTTTTTAGTTTTTCGATGCTGAGTCTGAATATGGGGATGTCGCCGGTCCAGCCCCGTTTTCCTCCGGTGTATTTGAGTTTCACGTTTTTGAGGCCTTTTTCTTCTATTACTATTTCTGCGATTCTTGTTGCTGTAATCTGGTCTTCGGAGCCGATGTTGAAGATGTTCTGTTTCTGGTCTCTGGTTTTTTCGAGGGCGAAGAGGATGGAGTCTATGCATTCTGTGACGTGGAGGTAGGATTTGTTTTGTCTGCCGTCTCCTAGGATTTCGAGTTCGTGGGGGTTTTTGTCGAGTTTTTCGAGGAAGTCGTGGATTATCCCGTGTGTTGCACGGGTGCCGATGATGTTGGCGAACCTGAAAATCCAGGACTGGAAGTTGAAGCTTTGGGTGTAGGCTGAGATGAGGGCTTCGGCTGCAAGTTTGGATGCCCCATAGAGTGAGACCGGGAGGAGGGGGGCGTAGTCTTCGGGGGTGGGGATAACCTTTGCTTCTCCGTAGACTGTGGAGGAGGAGGTGAAAGCTATCCGATTTATGTTGTGTTTTCGCATGGCTTCGAGGAGATTGTAGGTGGCGAGGATGCCTTGTTCGATGTCAATCCAGGGGTTGGCGCTGCTTTTGCGGATATCGGGGTTTGCTGCGAGATGGAAGACAAAATCATGGCCCTGGACGGCTTCTTCCAGGCGTTTCTGGTCAAGGAGGGATGCCTCCACCAGTTTGAAGTCTGGGTTGTCCAGATGCTGGGAGATGAAGTCCAGGCTGCCACCGGAGAGGTTGTCATAGACGGTGACTGTGTTCCCTGTCAGGATTAGTTTGTCCACCAGGTGGCTTCCGATGAACCCAGCGCCACCGGTAACGAAATATTTCATTCTAGCCCGTAGTATTCTGCGTTCCAGTCGGCTATGGCCTGGATTCTCTTGATTTCTTTTTCTCCCTCTGGCCTGTTGAAGAGGTGGCGGAACCGCTTCTGGACTTTCAGGTATTCTTCTACTGGTTTGCGGTTTTTTATTTTTCTCACCCTGGTTATCCTGTGGTTCTCCATCTCGTAGAGGGGCCAGAGCGCGGTTTCCACTGCGAGTCTGCCTACCTCGATGGTTTTGGAGCTATCGAATCCCCACCCTGTGGTGCAGGGGGCGTGGACCTGGACATAGGTGGGCCCCGGGGTTTCTGCCGCCTTTTTCACCTTTCTTATCATGTCAGGGGCGTAGGAGATGCTGGCAGTAGCAACATAGGGGGAGTTGTGGGCTGCCACTATCAGGGGCATGTTCTTTTTGGGGGTGGGGTTTCCCAGGGAGACCCTGCCCGGGGGGCTGGTGGTGGTGCTGGCATCCAGGGGTGTGGCGCTGCTCCGCTGGACACCAGTATTCATGTAGGCTTCATTATCGATACAGATATATGTGATATCATGGCCCCGCTCAAAGGCTCCGGAGATGGACTGCATCCCGATGTCCAGGGTGGCACCGTCTCCGCCCAGCACAACGACTTTTGTGTTATTCTTTTTACTCAGGGCTAGGAGTGCGGTCTCGATTCCTGAGGCCACGGTGGCAGCGTTCTCGAAGAGGCTGTGAATCCACGGGGTCTCCCACGAGGTCTCAGGGTAGGGTGTGGTGAAAACCTCCAGGCACCCGGTGGGGCTGACAAGGATGGTATCCCTGCCTACAGCCTCCAGGACGAACTTGGCTGCCAGTGCGTCGCAACATCCGGCACAACCCCGATGACCAGATGCCAGGAGGTCAAAATTAGTCTGGACGCTCATAATAGCTCCCTCCGCAGGTCTGCAAACTCGCTCTCCACAGTCACACTTCCTCCTTCTTTTATCACCTTTCTTGCGTTCTCGATTATTTTTCTGATTGTTGATTCTGGTATGTCCCGTCCACCGTGGCCGAGCATGTATCCTATTACAGGTGGATGCCTTGCACAATTATATAGTGCAGCTTTGACCTCGGTGCACAAGGCCCCCTCACCTCTACCGATGGAGATGTTCTTGTCCAGGGTGACCACGATTTCAGCGTTTCTCACAGCCTCTCTGACCGCCTCGGTGGGGAAGGGGCGGAAACATCTGACCTTCACAACTCCAACGCCTTCCTCGGTGTCTACCACGTCTTTTAGTGTCCCGATTACCGAGCCCATGGCCAGGATCAGGATTTCTGCGTCCTCGGTCCGGTATTCCTCGAGGAGACCGCCCTGGTACCTCCCATAGACCTCCTTGAATTCGTTTGCCTCCTTTTCCACGAGTCTGAGAGCCTCCTGCATCGCACGCTCCTGGAGGTACCTGAACTCGGTGTAGCTCTCCGGCCCTGCGAAGGCGCCCATGGAGACCGGATGCTCCGGGTCAAGGACATACTCTGGCTGGTAGGGGGGGAGGTAGCTGTCTGTAAGCTCCTGTTCCAGGAGCACCACCGGCTCGTAGACATGGGAGAGGATGAACCCGTCCATGCATATCATGGCAGGCAGCGAGACCTGCTCAGCAATCTTGTAGGCCTGGGCTGTCATGTCAGAGGCCTCCTGGACGTTCTCTGCGTAGAACTGGATCCAACCGGTATCCCGCTGGGCGATGGAGTCCTGCTGGTCGTTCCAGATGTTAATGGGAGCACTGAGCGCCCGGTTGGCAATAGTCATCACAACCGGCAACCGCATGCCTGAGACATTGAAGAGCACCTCGTGCATCAGGGCAAGCCCCTGGGAGGTTGTGGCAGAATAGGTCCTCGCCCCCACTGCACTCGCACCAATGAGGGCGGAGAGCGCGCTGAACTCAGACTCCACATTGATGCTCCGACAGTTCTCGATTTCACCGTCAGCCAGAAACTGGGCTAGCTCTTCCACAATATGGGTCTGGGGCGTGATGGGATAGGCTGAAATCACGTTGGGACGGCACACCTTCACCGCATGTGCAACAGCATACGACCCCTCCACCACCCGCATCTTCTCCAGTTCCATTCCCTGCGTCATTCTCTATTTCTCCTCCAGCACCATCTCAATAGCCTTTTTGGGGCACTCGTTGGCACAGATGCCGCAGCCCTTACAATAGTCATAGTCAAACTCGAAATATCCTGATTCGAGGGGGCGGACAGCATTGTCAGGACAGTAGATATAACAAATCCGGCACCTGTTGCAGAGTTCGTGTTTTACCACAGGTTTGAAAACCCGCCAGGAGCCGGTCTTGTTCCGCCGGCTAGTCCCAGGCTCAACAACACACTTCATTTTTTACTCTCCATGAGCTTGTAAACAACTCTTACAGCTTCAGCGTTCTTCTCGCCAACCGGCCCTGGGAACCGCTCCCGCACCGCTCTCTCAATGGACTCAAGTTTAACCTCGCCGGTCAGGGCTGAAAACGCCCCCAGCATGATGGTGTTCACAATAGGCCTGCCAATGACATCCAGGGCAACTCTGGTTGCATCAATGGTCTCAACCCTGGCATGGGTGTCCAGGTCGAAATCGTCTGGGCTTTTCTCGGTGTTAATCAGAATCGTCTCCCTGGCACTGCCTGCCACATCCACCACCTCCACCAGGGTGGGGTCCTGGACGATCACATGGTCAGGCTCGTAAATCTGGCTGCGAATGCGGATGGGCCGGTCATCCAGCCTGACAAAAGCCATCACAGGCGCGCCCCGACGCTCCACGCCAAAAGCCGGGAAAGCCTGACTGAACCTGCCATCATAAAAAGCAGCAACCGCAAGAAGCTCGGCAGCAGTCACCGAGCCCTGACCGCCTCTACCATGAACCCGTATTTCTTTCACCTTAAATTTCTCCTGAACAAAAAATTCTTAACACGAATAATCGTGTTCCTCTAAATCGAGAGAATCATATATAGAATTTATCATAGCCCCCATAGCCTCCTCCTCGTCCAGGGTTTCCACCCTCCGGTCTTCCATCAGGATTTCCCCTTCCACCAGGACGGTTTTAACGTCAGAGGGCTGGGATGCGAACACCAGGTTTGAAATCATGTCCAATTTTGGGTTGAGGTGGGGTTTTTCCAGTTCGACCAGTATTATGTCTGCCTTTTTTCCTGGTTCCAGGGTGCCGGTGTTGGTCCCAAGAAGCTTTGCCCCCCAGCAGGTAGCCATTTTTAGGGCCTGGACCGGCTGGAGGCTGTGGAGCAGGGCTGTAAGCCGCATCTCCTGCTGGAGGTTCAGGGTGTTGTTGGAGACAGCACTATCAGTGCCAAGCCCAACCCTCACACCCCCCCGTAGGAGTCTGGGGATGGGGGCGATTCCGGCCTGGAGTTTCAGGTTGCTTGTGGGATTGTGGGAGACCCCGACACACCTTTTCTCTAGAATCGATATGTCCCCCTCGGTCAGGTGGGTGCAGTGGACTGCCAGGGTGTCCCGGTCAAGGAAGTCCAGGCTTTCCAGGAGCTGTATGGGGGTTTTACCATGCCTCTTTTTTATCTCTTCTATCTCCCACCTGGTTTCCTGGAGGTGGATGTGGACAGGCAGTCTGTCTTTTCTGGCAAGCTCCTTGATTTTCCAGAGGGTCTCAGGCTCACAGGTGAGGGGTGAATGGGGGGCGTATGCCCCTTTTAGCCTGCCATTGTTGCTCAACCTGGAATCCCTTTTCAGTTCCCGGAGAAACCTCTGGCGTTCCCTGATTTTCGCTTCCATGTCACCCCCCTCCATTATGGCATATCCCAGGGTTGCGCGAAGCCCCGCCTCCCGGAGGGCTTTTGTTGTCTCCCTGGGGTGGATGTAGAAGTCTGCTACCTGGGTGGTCCCGGATTTAATCATCTCAAGACAGGCAAGCCTGGCTGCCAGGTAAACATCTCTTGGCTTGAGGTTTTTTTCAAGCTCCCACACCCTCTCGAGCCATTCCCGGTAGGGGAGGATGTCTGCCACACCTCGGAGGAGGGTCATGCCCAGGTGGGTGTGGGTGTTAACAAAACCAGGAAGCACAAGACAGCCCGAGGCATCAACCCTGGCTTCCCCCCTGGCACCCCTGGTAATCTGCTGGATGGTTCCCCCTTCAACCAGGATGTCAGCTTTTCTGAGACCTCTGGGTGTGAGGACGATGCCACCTGTGATGGC
Source organism: uncultured Methanosarcinales archaeon (assembly GCA_964497545.1). GTDB lineage: Archaea > Halobacteriota > Methanosarcinia > Methanosarcinales > CAZCCY01 > CAZCCY01. Next base: position 6,257 of record CAZCCY010000062.1, read on the forward strand.
AAGAGTCTCCATTTAAGAGTCTCCATTTCTAGTCTGAGCCGATAATCAGGGTCCCGACCCGCTTTCCTGAGATGGCTTCGAGCACGGTCCTGGTGCACCTCCCATCAACCACCTGACAGTTAAGCCGGTTTTCCAGGAGAAAAACTGGTAACAGGGGGTCAACACAGCTTTCAACGCCCAGAAGTTTTTTTGCGTGGACCTCGTCCATTTTCCTGCCCTCTAGGTAGATTCCGTCAACGTCTGTCGCTTTAATGAACTTTGCATCGAGCTTCCGTGCAATCCAGGCAGCGATGGTGTCAGAGGTGACATTCCAGGTGTGGGGTAGCTCGTCATGCTCCCACAGGAACCGGTAGGGGAGAAAGATGTTCACCCCCATTTCCAGGTCAAAGGGGGTCTGGGTCAGATGTGCATCTGTCCCGTCTGCGAGGTAATAGCTGTACTGCTCCATGCCAAGGACTGCCATCCAGTGGGCAGCATCCTCTGAGACCCCCTGGAGGCGGCGCACCATGTCCGCGAAGACCCCACCCCCAGGGACAACCAGGACTACTTTGTGCCTGACCCCAGCTGAAATGTCCCGGATTAGCTGTCTTGCGGTTCCAGAGAGGCTGCCGCCGATTTTCAGGACAATCATTCCACCAGGATGCTGTCAATTATCCTTTGGAAGGCTGAAAGCGGCTGGGCCCCGCTCAGGACTCTACCGTTGATGAAGAAGGTTGGCGTGCCCCCGACTCCGGCCGCCTTTCCGTCTGCAACGTCTTTTTTAACCTCCTCGGTGTATTTACCGGTATCCAGGCAGGTTTTGAACTCCTCCAGGTCCAGGCCGAGTTTTTCTGCGTAGACCGGGAACATCTTCGCCCCCTCCCGGGACCATTCTGACTGGTTCTGGAAGAGGATGTCATGGTATTCCCAGTATTTCCCCTGGTCCCCGGCACAGTTGGCAGCCTCTGCCGCCTTCATGGCATAGGGGTGAATCCGGGAAATGGGGAAGTCCCGGTAGACAAACCTGATTTTACCCTGGTATGCCGCAAGGAGGCTGTCCAGCGTCTGATCCCGGAACCTCTTGCAGAAGGGGCACTGGAAGTCCGAGAACTCGATGATTGTGACTGGCGCATCCTCAGGCCCGATATAGGGGTCATCGTCAACGCTCACATTAACAATTCTCGGCTGGGGTGTTGGTTGTACTGGCTCCACCAGGGTGGTGAAGACATTCTCCCCGTGGCGGTCAATATAGACTGATGTTACCGCCTGGCTTACACCGCCTCTGAAAATTTCGATTTCCACCCTGTAATTGTCCTCTCCCAGGGGCTCAACATTTTTGACCTTCCCGGTGAGGCCCTGACTGGCAAGAAGGTCTTTTATTTTTTCAATTGCAGCCTGACCTGCTGCATCCTTGTCCAGACCTCCACTGTCCACGGGGCGGGGTAGTGCTGCTGCTGCCAGCACCAGACCAAGAACAAACCCGACCAGAAAAACAGCGATTATTTTTGATTCGGTCATCCGACACTCTCCTACTTTAACAGTAGAGTCTCCCTTACGAATCCCCTCTCAGATAAAAGTTTTCTCCAGCAGGCTTTTGGTCTTGCTCTGCCTCTTCTACTAGTTTTTTGCCGTATTCTAGGAGTTCTTCTGCTGTTTTTTGGGTTTTGGCCTCGGCGAATATGCGGATGATGGGTTCGGTGCCTGAAGGGCGGATGAGGAGCCAGCCTCCTTTTTTCCAGATTTTAACCCCGTCTGTCCGGTCTATTTCCTCTCCCTCTACTGCTTCTATTACCTGTTTCATGGTTGCTTCCAGGTTTTTGGATGGTATCTTGGTTTTGACGTTTTTGTATTCTGGGATTTCGGCTGCCAGTTCTGATAGGGTTTTGCCGTCTGCCAGGAGCTCCAGGATTTTGGCTGCGGTCATGGCCCCGTCCCGACAGTATTGGTGTTCTGGGAAAATCAGGCCTCCGTTTCCTTCTCCCCCGAAGATGGCTCCGACCTCAAGCATCTTCCGTGCCACGTGGATGCTGCCCACAGGTGTGAAAATGACGCTGCCTCCCATTTCTTCAACTACATCCACCAGCCGCTTTGAGGTGCTCACTGGTGTCACCACAACTCCCCCTTTTTTTTGTGAGAGGACATGTTTTGCAGCGATAGCAATCAGGTCTTCTTCGTCCAGGAATTCGGCATTCTCACAGATAAAAGCAGCCCGGTCTGCATCTCCATCATGGGCGATGCCAAGGTCAGCACCGGTCTCCCGTACAAGCCTTGCCAGGTTTGTGAGAGCCTCCCGGGTGGGCTCCGGGTTACGGTCCGGGAAGGTCCCGTCAATCTGGCTGTTCAAAGTTAAAACCCGACAGCCAAGCTCCTGGAGCAGGAAGGGTGTTACAAGAGAGCCTGCACCACAGCCTCCATCAAAGACAACCTTTAAACCTGCCTTCCGGATTAAATCTGTGTTAACCTTGGAGAGGACGCCGTTTTTGTAGCCTTCAAGGGCATTGTCTTTCAGGAGGACTCCGGTTTTGTTCCAGGTGGCGGTGTGGAAGTCCTGTCTAAAATATATCTCCTCGATTTTGGCTTCATCCTCCCTGGAGAACTCGGTGCCATCCCCGGCAATGACCTTGAAACCGTTGTACTCCCTGGGGTTGTGTGAGGCTGTAATGACAATGCCTGCGTCTCCCCGGTCTCTGACATAAAACTGTACCGCGGGAGTGGGAGCGATTCCAATGTCAATTACCCTTCTGCCGGTGGAGAGCGCACCTGCAATGGCAGCAGCTTTCAACATCTCTCCTGAAACCCGGGTGTCCCGTCCAATCACCACGGTAGAAAGCCCCCGTCGCTCCATCAGAGTTCCAAGACTCCTGGACAGTTCCAGGACAAGATCTGGGCTCATATCCTGGTTGGCAACACCCCTCACACCATTGGTCCCGAAAAGCTTGTTCCTGACAATAACAGCAGTCATCGAACCTCCCAAGACACCTGGATAATATTTCTCTTTTTCTAACCCTTCAAGGCCTTAGAAGAGGGGGATGCTGATGTAACATTGATGTAAAAAAAGAGAGTAGAACCTATCTTACAGAGAGGTGTGCTGGATGGTGTTTTTATTGTTGTTTTATGTTCATTTGTTTTTTGCGGATCGCCATTAATATGGTGGAGACTAGTATCAGGGATACTGTGAAAACTCTTAAGACGGTGTAATTTAGCTTTAGCATCTCGTTTTTGAACTTCTTTTGTTCGACATTTAGGGAGAAAACAGAGGTTATGTTGTCTCCATTACTCTTGAATTGGACTATGACCTCGTATAAGCCGGGTTCATTAAAAGTATAGTTTGCGTGGTAGTGTCCTGGGGGTTCATTGGGGTATTTTTTCATGTCGAGTAATGTTCTGTGGGGTATGTCTTTGTGGATTTGGGATATGTTTCCTTCTGACATGTTATGCGTCTCGTTTCCTCTGTGTTCTTGTAGGTGTACAATTAGTTCTTCTACTTCAAGGTCTCCTACCATGTTGGCTGTGTCTGTATGTTGGATGTGGAGTTCCATATGTGTAGGTGTGTTTACGATTGGTTTATCAGGGGTTGAAAATACGATTCTGTAGTTTCCTGTTGTATTTGTCTGGGTTATGGCTGTGGCAGGTGCTATGAAAAAGGCGATTAAAAATACCAGGTAGATATATTTCATTTTTTCCTCCTTAGTCACCCAAGGACTTACGGCTGACGCTGCTTCATTAGTTATCATATTTAATCATTTCCTTTCCTTGACTCGACCTGTCCGAGGTTCTTCCCGGATTAATCGGGGAAAGTAATATTGGGCTAGTCATTTCAAGTATAGATTAAAGTGATTAAAATGACAAGCCCAAATAATAATTGTAGTTCCCAGGACAAAAGAACACCATACGAACATTCATGCAGGCAAAACCATATTTGTCATGGCATTATATTCTCATAAGAGGAATGTTGGAGGTAGAACCAGGGTGGAAGAATGATGAACTTGAGACACTATCTATCCCCGATTGATTCTATGAGAACAAAATTCTACATCATATCCTTTTGAACTCAGGTTCAAGAGGTCAAATCAATATAGCGATCATTTTTACTGATAGTGATTTTTAAAAATTTTATATATTTTATATTTTAAAAGTGGAGGCTAAATATGGGCAAATCATGGCATATTCTAGATTACACACTATAATTAATAATCATGTAATAGATATAATCGATAGCAGTAGAAATTATGCGGAATATCCGATAACCTCTTGAATGTCAGTTACTTCAGAAGAATGATAATAAAAACTGTGAGTAAATTTATAAAATAATCCAACTATTATAATCGATAATACTATAGTCCTTCTCTTAATTTTTTGCACTAATGAACTTATTTATCCAGTGGTTTG
>CAZCCY010000063.1:0-10461 GCA_964497545.1 uncultured Methanosarcinales archaeon
AGGAAAAGAATGCAAAAAATATTATGTTTGAGGGAGACGTGCGGAAAGTCAGTTATAATAGTGTCATATGACCCTCTAACATTTCTTTACTCGGATTGATTCTCCTTTTCTTTGTTATATCTACATTCCGCACTAAGTGTCTACGCATATCGGTTTTCTGTCAGTTTTTTCAAGAAAAACCACTATGCGTAGAAGGGACCTGCGGAAAGTGGGTTATAATGTGCCTCTGAGCAGCAAGCCGTCAATATCACTCAAATCATTGATTTTTATTCACCAACACGAATTGAAACGGTCTCCTAAACAAAATTATTTAAACCAAAAATACCCATGGTGAAAATAGATGATTCTTGTAACGGGAGGAACGGGGTTTGTAGGCAGTCATCTTGTGGGGAGACTGGCTAGGGAGGGGATCGAGACAAGGTGTCTTGTCCGGAGCAGTTCAAAAGCCGGTGGGATCGAAACTCTGGGCATGGAAGCCGTGGTGGGTGATGTGACCGAGAGGAGATCGCTGGCAGACGCGGTGGATGGGGTGGATGCTGTGGTCCACCTGGTAGGTATCATCCGGGAGCCAAAGGGTGTCACCTTTGAGCTTGTTCACAGCCAGGGCACCCGGAACCTGGTAGAGGCGTGCCTGGATGCAGGAGTCGAACGGTTCATCTATATAAGTGCGCTGGGAACCCGGCCAGAAGCCCCCTCCAGGTACCACAAGACCAAATGGGAGGCAGAGGAGATAGTCCGCAAAAGTGGGATGGAATACACCATCCTCCGCCCCTCCATCATGTTTGGAGCTAGAGGAGAGTTCGTCGAATTCCTGAAAAAAATAATCCACCAGGCACCCCTGGTACCAGTGGTTGGAGGCAGCAGTCTTGTCCAGCCCATCCATGTAGAAAACACGGTGGACTGCATCATCCAGAGCATCCAGGGGAAAGCGGTTAACAGGACCGTCGAGATAGGCGGCCCAGAACAGATGACCTACCGCCAGCTATTCAAGACCTTCGCAGAGGTCGCCGGGGTTGAGAAAACCTTCATAGAAATCCCCATCTGGCTTGTGAAACCCCTCGCATATGTTATGGAGGCAGTGATGGACAACCCGCCAGTAACAAGCCAGCAACTAATAATGCTTGGAGAAGACAACATCTGTGATAACACCGAGATGCTGAAAACCTTTAAACTTGAACTCATAAGCCTGCGGGAAGGATTGAAAGAGATACTTTAACCGCCACAGATATACCTGGAATCAGATGCCCTATAATCGGCAGGTATTTATCTGATAAATTTATTTTTAGGTCATCGTTTTTGGTGTTGTGCTATGAAAGAGCAGACTGAGATTCGGACGCTTAAGGAAGGAAAATACGTTATTATTGACGATGAGCCCTGTGTGATTAAAAGTATCACCCATTCCAAGCCGGGCAAGCATGGCTCTGCCAAGGCGAGGATTGACGCTATCGGGATTTTCGACAACCAGAAGCGTTCCATTGTAGGGCCGGTGACAGACAAGATTTACGTTCCCATTGTGGAGCGGAAGACGGGCCAGGTGATCTCGGTCTCAGGGGATGTGGCCCAGATAATGGACATGGGAGACTATTCAACCCTGGAATTGAAAATCCCGCCAGAGCTTAAAGACAAAATCGAAGCCGGCAGGGAGATAACCTATATCACCTCTATGGGCAAGATGAAAATTGACATGAGGGTATGAGATTTGCCGATTCTGACACGGCATTTGAAGACGCTTTTTATGTGATCTTTGGGGCCCCGTTTGATGGGACCTCCTGTTTTCGCAAGGGCTCCCGGAAGGCTCCAACAGCAATCCGGGAACAGTCCTACAATTTCGAGACATATGACGACTTCTTCGGCGTTGACCTGGCAGATGTAGCAATCCACGATGCCGGAGATCTGACACTGACAGGCAGCCCCAGAGAGAACATCGAAAAAGTCCGGGATTTCACCGCCAGTATCCTGGAGGCAGGTAAAACACCGGTGATGCTAGGGGGTGAACACTCTCTCACCCTGGGCTGTATAGAGGCGATCACTGCGGATGTAGGGGTAGTGGTCCTGGACGCCCACCTGGACCTGAGAAATGAGTACATGGGAGAGCGTTTCAGCCATGCCACAGTCTCGTGTCGCGTCCTGGAGATGGTCGGGGTGGACAGGTTCGTCTCCCTTGGGATTCGCAGCGGCTCCCAGGAGGAATACCGGTTCGCCCGTAAAAAGGGTGTTAAATTCTACAGTGCAGAAGATATAAGAACAAAAGGAATAGAGACGGTCCTCGAGGAGGTGGTGGAACACCTGGGAGACCTGCAACTGTACCTCTCTGTGGACGCTGATGTCCTGGACCCGGCATATGCGCCTGCCCTGGGCACGCCTGAGCCCTACGGTCTGACACCCCTGGATGTCAGGTCCACCCTCCGGGTGCTCTCCGGGAATACCGTTGGCTTCGACCTGGTGGAAATCGCACCCCACTACGACCTGGGGAACACAGCCCTGCTGGGAGCCAAAATAGTCCGGGATTTTGTGGCTGCAAAACTACGGGCCTGCTGGGATTCGAACCCAGGTTGCGGGCTCCGGAGGCCCGTGTAATATCCGCTATACTACAGGCCCAACCATAGGGAGAGGGCTGCCGAGAGGAGGGCACCCAGGGTGGTGGCAGCCAGGTTAACTCCATTGTTGGAGAGCACACCCCGCTGCTGGAGGGTTGCGCCAAGGAGGCTGTCAAGGTTGGTGCCCAGAAAACCGCTCACTGCTACAACGGCAAGAGGTATGAGTTTTTCCCCCTGGACAAGGGGGATGGCAAGAAAGGTGATGGCAAGAGAACCTCCCAGGGCCGCGGCCTCTCCCAGGGACGAGACCGCGCCATCGGTCCCAGGAGGGACTTTCCTGAGGCTTGTAATCATCCTGGGCTCCCCCCGGAAGGTCTGACCAATCTCGCTTGCCAGGGTGTCACCAGTGGCAGTGGCAACCGAGCCCAGATAGGCCAGCAAGAGGATGTCACTGTAACCCGGGTAGACGCGATATGCCACCGCGATGGCGAGGGCTGGCAGGGAGTTGCTGAAAACGTTCTTGTAACCCCTGGCCCCCTCGTTTTCCTGGGCGATCCCCCTCACAGACTTCTCCCGGTACTTGTATCGTGTGAACACCCCGCCGAGGATGAAAAAGGCAAGCAAGACCCCGAACATCTCAAAGCCTGCGAAAGTTATTATTACCACCCCCAGAAGTGTGGCCGAGAGCATGGCCGAGGTGTCTGCCACCTCCATGCGATAGGCGAGATAGCCCAGCACCAGCGAGAATATCAGTACCAGCACCAGATTGCCTGTAGTCCGGTAATAGGTGAAAGCAAAGAAAAGCCACATGGTCATGGCAGCCCCGGCCATTACAAGGACCCGGTCCCCCCTGGCGGTCACATAGAGGAGTGCTCCCACAATGGAGCCGAGGACCGCAAGGAAAAACATGAACTCACCTGCAAAACCACCTTCAGTCCACAGGTCCACCCAACCGGCAGCAACAAAACCCAGGACACTCCCAGTGGCCAGAAAAAGCAGGCTACCCCTTGCATCGTCCCAGCCTCTCTGGCTTGAAAACCAGAAGACCTCACTCCCGAAAACAGCCACCGCCAGCGCACCAGCTACAAGATATAGGGGGAACCTGTCCTGGAAGACCAGGTTCAACAGGAGAAGACCAAGTAGTACAAGAGAAAAATGTAAAACCTCTCGGTCCCCCCGTCTTCGATACAGGATAACTGCTGCTATCAGGAACAGGAATCCCAGGGGATGGAACGGTAAAACGAGAATCAAAACTATGGCAAGGCTGAGGCAGCCAAAACAGCTAGTCAACCTGGAATAGTCCATGTCGTTTGAACAGGCAAGCCCAAGACAAATAACTTACCCAAGACCTTGTGTGTTTGCAGAGAGTGTCAACTTAAAAAGCTTTTTACCGTTTAAGGTTGTATTTATAGGGTTGTGGAGCGAGGAAGGGCGGCTTCCGCAACCTTTTTTGCTTGCAAAAAAGGGTTGTGAGGAAAGTCCCCCCACCATCTGGACCGCGGACATCCGCAAGGATGTAGGGCGAGAGTCCTGGCTCTGGCACAGAAACGATACCACCCCCCCATGTAGAGACAATGATACCCTTTTAAGGTTGAGCTGTGGGGTGGGTGGATGGAACGGCGAAACCCCGCGGGTGCAAGCCAGAAAAGGGCAAGAGAGGGGCTGTCCAGACCCTGCCCGAGTGTGGCGCTAAGCTAAATGCCGCCAGACCCAAACTGGGGCTCAAACCACACACACATTTAGCCCTAAAAAAGGGGGTTAACAGAAGGGGGCTTACTCTCCTCACTCCCCCCCTCAAACAGGGGTTAGAAGATGTTTTCCACTGCCATTTTGAGGATGCCGAGGGGGTTCTGGATTCCCAGGTATTTCACCAGCAAGGGTATAGCGATAAAGGTGCCTGCCATGCTTCCGAGGTTTGCCAGTGCAGCCACCAGTATTATTCTGAAGAGCCGGTTTCCCAGGAGCTGGCTTATGTCTTCGACCTCGGTAATACTCTTGAAGTCCTGGGTGGTGGGGGGCCTGAAATGGGCTTCCACCAGTCCTGCCAGCCAGCCTACAGCAAGGAAGGGGTGAATAAATCCAAACCATGCCAGGCTGAAGGCTGTGAGGGCTGAGAGAATATGGCCCCTGGCTAGGAGGACGCCCAGGCCAGAGAGGATGCCCTGGGTGATAAACAGATAAAACAGGGCTGTGAGAACCACCCGGGGGGAGATCCCGCCAGAATATATGAGAAGGGCTAGCAGGGCCACAGCGGTTAGAACAAAAAATAGGGTTAAAGCCTTGATGATGCTGAACCTCTTCTTTGGCACAACTGTGAAATTTTCCAGGGGGGGTATGGTTTCGGGGTTTTCCAGGTATTTCTGGACGCCATCCCTGTGTCCTGCGCCGAGCACTGCCACCACTCTACCGTGTCTTGCTGCCTCCAGGAGTTTGCCTGCAATATAGGCGTCTCGCTCGTCAATAAGCACGGTAGCAGCAGTGGGGGAAAACTCCCGAAGCTCAGATATTAGCTGGCTTACAACGTCTTGGTCGGTCACGGTGTCTATGTCGATTTCCTCGTTCCCCCAGCCGAGACCTGCTGAAATCAGCGAGATAAAGAGCTTTATTTTCTCGAAAAAAGACATTTTAGCCCAGAACCTCTGGAGGGTTATCCGGATGTCCCGGTCCACCAGTGCGACCATGGCCCCTATCTCCTCTGCCTTCTGGATGGCGGCCAGCATCTCTGCACCTGGTTTGACACCCATATCCCGGCCAATCTTCCGCTGGACATAAGAGAGAAGCCAGTGGACAAGGAAATAGTAGAACTTCCCCTCGCTGAGAAGTTCCTTCACCGGCACCTCCCTCACCTCGTTTTCTCCCAGAAGTGCCTTGTACCTCCCCTCATCCAGCTCCACAGCCACAATATCTGGACGAATCTCCTCGATTACCTGTTTCACCTGGGCGATACTTTTGTCTGATACATGCGCGGTGCCCACAATGAAAATCCGGCTTCTAACTCCGCCTTCCAGCCCCTCAGCATCCAGTACAGCAGCTTTCCTCTCTGCTTTCAAGGTATCACTACTGTCGCTTTTAATTTCTTCCATGTTTTAGTTTAAAAGTTCTAATGCGCGTATCAAATCTGTCCGGGAAATAATGCCAGTCAGCCTGTCCCCATCTACCACCAGAACCCGGCCCACTCTCTTACCTGAGATCAGCCTGAGGGCACGGTCAGCCTTCTCCGAGGAGGAAACCGAGAGAACCGGATAGCTCATAACATCCCTCACCCTGACCTCCCTTCTCCTTTCCCTTGGCACCTTCTGGACATCTGTGAGCGTAACAATCCCCAGTATCCTCTCTCCATCCATCACCGGATACCCCATATGCTTATGCCGGAACATGAAATCCACAAGCTCTTCCACCGACATATCCGGAGGGACTGAAACAACCTGGGTGGACATTATGTCACCCACCTTAACGTGCTCAAGTTTAACAGAGACCACGGTAGCCTTCTCCTCCTCCGAGGCCCCCACATAGACAAACAGGGCAATGAAAATCAACCAGGGATTGGGTGCTATCAAACCAGTAATACCCATCAGGACTGCCAGGAGTTTACCTATGCTTGCAGCCACATGGGTCGCCTGGATATAAGAGATGTGCTGGGCAAGCCATGCCCGCAACACCCTACCCCCATCCATAGGAAAAGCGGGCAGGAGATTGAAAACAAAAAGAACAATGTTAATCCAGCCGATAATCCAGACAAGCCTGATATATGGCGAGAGAGGGGGAAGGTATATTGAATTAAAAATTGAAACACCTGCCAGGGAGAAAACCCCGATAAAAAAACTTACCAGCGGGCCTGCCAGGGCCATCTTCAGTTCCACTTTTGGATTACGGGGTATCTCCTCCATAGAAGAAACACCCCCAATGAGAAAGAGGGTTATATTCTGAATTACCGCGCCATGACGTTTGGCAACAAAAGAATGACCAAGTTCATGCAACAGGACACAGACAAAAAGAAGGACAGCAGCAACAGTTCCCAGCGAGTAACGGAGGAGGGGGTCTTTCACCAGCCCGAAGCCGAGAGTAACATCAGAAGCAAAAATCCACGAAAAAAAAGGGAGTACCAGGAGAAAAGTGAAATGAAGCTTAATAGGTATCCCCATAACCCTGCCAAGCTGAAGAGACATTTTCATAATTACCACCTAATTATCAGCATTCTATTAATATAAGCCTGACCCCCCTTTCCGGTAAAACATCTACCGGCAAAATAAACCCCAGAAAGTAGCCTATTAACCAAATTCATTGTGTACTCGAACTTGCAGGTATTCGAACTTGTAATGTTCAAACAGCTTCAAACCCCATATAATAAACATTCAGTAGATATATAAAAGGCGATTGTGGAAATAAGCTCAGAATGTGGGGTAGACCTCCTCTTTAGGATGTACTACGATGCCGGTCTGTGTTATTTCATAGGGGTGGATTTTTTTGCTGTGATCCGAACCTCTCATTTTGTAGATTTCGATTCCCCGCAGTCTCATGCTTTCGACGCGGTTGTAGTACATTACAATGGTCCCGTCGGTGACGAAGTTCTCAATTCCGAATCTGCTGGTCTGGTTTGGCTCGACAATCTCACAGGTGAGAATGGATGTCAGTCCCAGGATTTCCAGGGTGGTGCTGAGGCGTAGAAGTTCTATCCTGATTTTAGGGGGGTCGTTGAACAGGTGGAACCCGATAGAGGTCGTGCTGTCCACCACAGCCCTTCTTGCCCCGGTCTCATCCTGGATGGAAATTATCTGGTCCATGAGAGCGTGCATGTCAAAGGGCCGTACATCCACATGTTTCTCCCCGGTGGGGATACCAATCTTGGTGGAGCAGCCGTCTACAATTGCCAGAAGGTTTTCATCTTCCAGTTTCTCCAGATCCCAGCCAAACTGGAGGGCATTCTCCCGAATATGCTCTGGCCGTTCTTCTGTTGCCACAAATATGCCCGGTTCATCGTAGAGGGTGATGCCATTGTAGAGGTACTGGATGGAGAATATTGTTTTACCTGCACCCGAGTTGCCTGAAAGTAAATAGGATCTATTTCTAACGAGACCCCCTCCACACAGCTCGTCAAAGCCACTTACACCAACCGGGACCTTGGTGAGACTTGCCGACATGATACTAATCGCCTCTCTCCTATTTAATGAACACCTATATATAGCTATCACGATGATGATATATATGCTAATCATAATGATGCATCTATATTAAAAATAACCCCCATGATAACCAGGATGAAACGCCATTGAGAGTACTTACCTTTTTCCACCCTTGTTGAAATCACCGCAAGGCATAGAAAAAACGCACATCCAAAAAAACACAATCCTCTCTTGACACACAGGGGGTGTGTGCTGGTTTAACGTTTAAACTTCCAGGGGAAAAGGGAGGGGAGATTAAAAATATATTATTTATTTTTTAATGTACAGCTCCCCTTTCCCTTTTACCACCACATCTCCTGTGTATTTTGTGTAGGTTCCATCTTCGAGTTCTGTGTCTTCTTCTTGTTTGAAAACTGGCACCATCTCTGGGACGTCTCCTTTTATTATTATGGTGCCTTTTTTCATCTCTGGCCCGGGTAGGCTTGTGTTTCCGTAGATGGTGATTTTTCCTCCGTTGTTGCTTATGCCTGCCATTATCCCTGTGTCCCCTTTTACCAGGATTTCTCCGCCGCACATGTGTTCGCCTAGGTAGTCTCTGGCGTTTCCGTTTATGGTTATTCTGCCTCCTCGCATGCCGCAGGCTTCACCCCGGTAGCCTGAGCCTACATAGTAGCCTGCATCACCTTTCACCAGGATTTCTCCACCACGCATCTCTCTGCCAAGCCAGGAGTCGGCGTTTCCTTCCACAGTTATGGCACCACCTTTCATCTTGGCTCCCAGGTGCATATCCACGCTGCCCTTGATAAGGATGCTCCCCGCTGTCATGGCCTCGCCGATGCGTTTAATCCGGCTGGCATCCCCGTCGATTATAATCTGGGTCCCAGGTGGCTCGTCTCTGCCTTCAACCTCGATGTGGAATAACTCTCCCAGGGTGGTTTTCTGGTTGCCCCACCAGGCGGTTATGGCTGTAATCTCATCCCGGTTGAGACCTGCGAGCTTGTCAGGGGTTATATTCTCTGCCTCGATGGGTATCTTGTAATTTTCTCTTGGTTTGAGGATAATTTTTTGCATTTCCATCACCAGCTCCAATCCCACACTTTATGCTGCCCCTGCCTGGATTTCTACAGGGTAGGGTAGGTATTCATCCTGGACACTGTAGTTGGCCAGGTTCACCGAGTAGTAGTTTCTGAATTTCAGTTTCAGGTCTGCCATCATCGCCTCATGGTGCTCTGCTGGCACCCTGGCGTTCACCCAGTAGGTCCGCCCTGGGGGTGTCGAGGTTATTTCTCCGTCTTTTGCCACAACTACGCCTCCCTTGATGGTGTACTTAGCACTGCGGAAGGCTTTTTTAATCTTTTCGTGCTCCACCGTGGGGTCGGTCTCCCCTGGCTTCAGGGGTAGAATGGTTATGTCTGCGTCCGCCCCAATTCCCAGGTGTCCTTTCTCGGATAGCCCGAGCACCTTTGCGTGGGCTGCCCTGGTTTTTATTGTGATTTCATTCCAGTCAAGCTCCCGGTCTATCCCTCCAAGGTGTATCCGGTCCCTGGCCTTGGATGTGAGGCTCTCGATTATCTCCTGGCGTTTACGGCTGCTCATCAGAAGTGAAATAGCCTCCGGGTAGTTGACAAATGGGCCCCCATTTGGGTGGTCTGTGGTCAATAGGACCTTCCAGGGGTCCCTGGTGAGGAGTGCGAGTTCCAGGCCGATGGCCCACATTATCTCGTGGACGTAGACGCCCTTGGCATAGAAGAACGGGACTATCCCTGACCCGTCTTCCAGTTCCACGTCTGCGTTACTCCATTTCCCGCCGATCATCCTGTGGAGGCCGTACTGGAAGGGGCCGTCTGCGGTCATGGTGGTGGCACTGCCAAAGATAACCTGGCCCATGTCAATGGTAACATGGTCATGCTGGTTGAGGTAGTCTGCAATCGCACGAGCCCCGCTCTCAACGTCCCCCCAGTTAGTCCCTCCGTAGGCGTTGAACTGGACATGGGTCACGTGCATTATCTGCCGGTCCCGGCTGGGTTTTATGTCCCGGCAGAGGTCGAAGCTTGCCAGGGTTGTCCGATAATTGCCCGGGTGTCCCAGGTTGTTGCAGTGGAGGTGGATGGAATGTGGAAGCCCAAGCCTCTCGTTTGCCAGGGTCAGGCTTCTTATTATCTGGGCTGGTGTGACCTCAAAGTTGGGAACCGGGTCATCCAGACCTGAGACGTTTTTACCATAACCCCAGGCCTCGCCTCCGCCCGGGTTCACGATTTTAACCCCATAGCCCCGGCTTGCCCGAAGCGCCCAGGCAACATAGGCTGTGAGCTTGTCCAGGTTATCCTCCCGTATCGAATCCATCACCTGCCAGTTGTTACCCAGCAGAGTGAGACCCCCTTTGTCAATAATAGGGATGTCAATGAATTCCTCATGGGTGTGCCTCGCCTTCAAAATGGGCAATGCTGCCTCGAACACAGTGGTGTAGCCCATCTCGGCATACCGATAGCCCATGGCAAAAGTGTTAGGCACGGTATAACCTGTGTAGGGCCGGGTGACCTTGGTCCTCGGTTTGATGCCGCTCCGGGTGTCCTCAGGCCGCATGAGCCTTCCCACATTAACCTTACCACCGGCAATGTGAGAGTGGAGATCCACACCCCCCGGGAGCACAAGACAGCCCTCCGCATCGATCACCCTGGCATCGCTGCCCACCTGGTCCACAATCTTCCCGTCCCGCACCAGAACATCCATCCTCTCGCAGTCAACCTTGTTAACAGGGTCGCACACAACCCCATTTTTAACCAGAAGCTCCACCATAATTCCAG
>CAZCCY010000064.1:0-10313 GCA_964497545.1 uncultured Methanosarcinales archaeon
GGGCAAAAACTATGAAAAAATGTATTTATGTTAGAAGGATGTGCGGAAAGTGGGTAACTATAACTATAAATCCTGTTTTGTGAATATCGCCTCAAGATTGTAACCCCCCTCCTTCAGGGTTTCTTTTGCTCCCTCGCAGCGGTCTACCAGGGTCAGCACCTGTAAAACCTTTGCTCCATAGGCTTCCACAGCCCTGATGGCCTGGAGGATAGAGGCGCCGGTGGTTGTCACATCATCGATAACTGCCACCTGGCGTCCCAGGTTTCCTTCGATTAGCCTTTTTTTGCCGTGTCCCTTTGGGGTTTTCCGTATAATGAAGGTATTAATCGGTCTACCCATGCTGAAGCTTACAGCGGCTATCGCGCCCACCATGGGGTCTGCACCAAGGGTCATCCCCCCCACTGAGTCGACATTTGGGTTCAGGCGTTCTAGCATTATTTTTGCTGTGAGAAACGCCCCCTCAGCACTCAGGGTCACAAGCCTGGCATCAATATAGAAGTCGCTTACTCGGCCCGAAGAGAGGATTACCTCTCCTCTGCTCACGCTCCTGTGTTTGAGTATCTCCAGGAGACGGGTTTTTTCATCCATTTCACTTGGTAAATGATGCTCCAGGGAAATATGTTTTATTCTTAGTATTGATGCTGAACATTCTGTTAAAAACGATATTCTAATATATATCAAGGATTATAATCAGAATATAGTTTTTCCGGCAAACCTTTAAATATTTCTGGTGATTTGCGGTGGGATGGATGCAAGCCGTGAAAGATTCAAGGAAAACCAGAGGGGCATCGAAGAAGAAACCTGGAAAGTCAGAGGGGAAATGGAGTAATCTGATTATTACTGAGAAGCATAACACGGCTAGGAGGATTGCTGGTATCCTTGCTAGGGGGAAGGCTAGTAGGGAGCGGATTGGCGGTGTGGAAACGTATTCTTTTAACGGCTCACTGGTGGTGGGTCTCAGCGGCCATGTGGTGGAGGTAGATTTTCCAGCGGATTACAATAACTGGCAGAAAATCGAGCTTCGCGATCTGATTCACGCTAAAACCGTGGTTAATCCCACCCAGTCCAAGATTGTATCGGTTATCCGTAAGCTTGGCAGAGAGGCGGAGCGGGTTACCATTGCCACTGATTTTGACCGGGAGGGGGAGCTGATTGGGGTGGAGGCTCTGAACATTATCCGGGAGGTTAACCCTGATGTCAAGGTGGAACGGGTGAGGTATAGCGCTATCACCCCCTCGGAGATTGAGCGGGCCTTCCGTAACCCCTGTGAGGTGGATTTCAACCTGGCTGCGGCTGCCGAGTCCAGGCAGATTATCGACCTTGTCTGGGGTGCTGTGCTGACAAGGTTTATCTCGCTGGCAGCCGGAAGACTGGGAGACAAGTTCCTCTCGGTGGGACGGGTGCAATCTCCCACCCTGGCGCTCCTGGTGAAACGGGAGAAGGAGAGGCTCGCCTTCAAACCTGAACCCTACTGGGAAATTTACGCAGACCTCAAAAAAACAGGGGGAGGGGAGTTCCGAGCCCAGCACAGCCAGGGCAGATTCAAAGACCAGGAAACAGCCAAAAGCGTCCTAGCAAAACTTGGCGATACGGCTGTTGTCACCAGTATTAAAAAGGGCCAGCGGACCGACCAGGTGCCGGTGCCGTTTAATACCACCGAGTTCCTGCGGGCAGCCAGCAGCATCGGCTTCTCCGCGGCAAACGCCATGAGAATCGCTGAGTCCCTCTACGTTAACGGCTACATCTCCTACCCGAGGACCGATAACACGGTCTACCCGGAGAGTCTGGATGTTAAATCCATCCTCAGGGGGTTCCAGGGGACTGAATTCGAGGGGTATGCCTCCAAGCTACTGGAAGGCGAGCTCAGGCCGAGCCGGGGTAAAAAGGAGACCACCGACCACCCACCCATACACCCCGTAACCCCTGCCACCCGCAGCAAACTTAAACCCGATGAATGGAGGATCTACGAACTCGTAGTACGCCGTTTCCTTGCCACCTTCTCCAGGCCTGCCAGGTGGGAGACCCTCAGGGTCACCCTGGACATAAACGGGGAGAGCTTCCAGGCCAGCGGCTCAAGGCTCATCGAGGCAGGCTGGCGGGAGTTCTACCCCTACAGCCAGGCCAAAGAAAAACTGCTCCCAGCTCTCCAGGAAGGAGAGATTCTGACAGTTACCGGCACAGAGCTTGCTGCCAAGGAGACCCAGCCACCGCCCAGATACGGTCAGGGGAACCTGATTAAAATAATGGAAGAACTGGGCATCGGGACCAAGTCCACCCGCCACGAAATAATCTCCAAACTCTACTCCCGGGCCTACGTCCACGGCAACCCCCTCCAGCCCACCAAGACCGCGATAGCAGTAATCGAGACCCTGGAAAAATATGCAGCCACCATCACCGAGCCAGAAATGACAAGCAAACTCGAAGCTGACATGGACAAAATAACAAGCGGCGAGCTGACACTGGAAGATGTGGTAGCCGAGTCCAGAGCCATGCTGGAGGAGGTCTTCCTCAAACTCCAGGAGTCCAGAGAAGAAATCGCCTCAAACCTCAGAGACGGCCTCCGCGAAGACAGAATAATCGGCAAATGCAGCCAGTGCAATGGAGAACTAATCGTAAAAAGGTCCAAATGGGGGAGATTCATCGGCTGCACCGGTTACCCGGAATGTAGGTTCACCCTCCCTCTGCCCAGGGGTGGGCAGCTCGTTGTCACAGACAAAAAATGCGAGACCCACAAACTTCACCACATCCAGATTCTGAATAAAGGCAAGAGACCCTGGAAACTGGGATGCCCCCAGTGCAACTATGAGGAATGGAAGAAAAACAACATCAAAACAGACGAAAAAACAAAACCATAAAAAAGAGGAGAGGACACAGCAGCCTGTATGTCGAAACTTTTTTACCCCCCCACTTCTTATAAAGTCTGGGCATGGTGACTTCACGGGATAGGGCTCTCTTTGAGGCTGGAATTAAGCTGGGTGCACTCTACCACCAGTTCACGGGTGCCCCGGTTAACCTGGACTCGGCAGCAAGCCTGGAAAAAGCTATTCAAGAAAGTATTTCACTCCAGCCTTTTGTGGAAGGCCTGGAGGTTAACATTGACCGGGACAAAATAGCTAGCCGGCTTAACATTTACGGCTACTGTGAACTCTCAGGTGAGATGTTGAATGTCAGCCTTGTCATTAATTTTGAGGGCGTCAGGGCGAAGGTGGCCTTGAAATTTGACTCTGAATCCGGCTACCCTTTCATGTGTGTTGAAGACGTGACCGAAGGAGTTCAGGTGTCTCCCAGCTAGTCCAATCTCAACTGGATGTTCAAGAAAAGTGGTTGAAAAGGGGTTGTATCATCCCCCCTATAAATTATAGTCGTTCTCTTAATTTTCTGCACTAATAAACTTGTCTATCCAGTAGTCTGCATAACTATACTTTCTCTCATAAAATAATTTTAATGATGTGCTATCAATTCTTTCAACCATCTTGTCAAAATTAGGAATTACATTAAGTTCTTTTTTTAGATCCTTCCATCCAAACTCTATAGGATTTAAATCTGGAGAGTAAGGAGGAAGATAGATAAAGCGGATGTTAAGTTCTTCAGCTTTCTTTTTAACAAGCTCAGCATGATGAATTCGTGCATTATCAAGAACTATACATAAATTTCCAGGATTTTCTTTACTTATAACTTCAAGAAAAGTGATCATATCCTCAGTCTTAGATGAATCTGAAATCATTACAGCATCATTTCCGTTTAAAGACATAAAACCAAAGATTGACTTTGATCTCTTCTTTCCTTCCTTATATTCTACGATTGAAGTATTTATTATCCTGATTTTATTAGGATTTAGTCGAATAGAGCTTTCATCCAGAAATCCTAATTATGGGATTCTCAATATACGATAAAATTGAGATTCTTTTTTTAAAATATCTTCCGCATTCTCTGGTCTTCTTTCATTTCGAATGTATGGCTTACCATATCTTACCTTCTTTTTCTTTCTTAGTATTTTCCATACAGTTTTGTAGGAATATTCCACTCCTCTCGTAGTTTTTACATAAACTACAACGTCCTTTATTGTCATCCCCCTGCCTTCTATCTCCTTCAGAATATTATCCCACTCATTATCATCAAGCTTAGGCTTCCTTCCTTTTCTTTCATTCAACGGTAGAAGACCTTCGTATCCTTTTCGATTCCATCTACTTAACCATTCCTTGATTGTTCGTTCACATTTCTTCAGTATCTCTGCAACTTCATAGATATGACGACCATGATATAGAAGCAGTATGGCTAATAATCTCTCTTTTACTGCAGCATTCTTCTCTTTTTTGTATCTGTACTCCAATTCCTTGTATTCTATATGTTTTATAACATAAGGTTTTCTAGCCATATGTTAATATAGCACGTCATGATTTAATTATGTTATGGGGTAGTAACTTTAGGGATTGACTATAAAATAACTAGGTTCATATATATTTATGCGGGCGCGCCTTGAGTCGCTGTTTCTCCCAGGCCATCCAGTGGTCCGAAGGCTCTCCTCGGCCCCGCAGCCCCCTTGAGCGAGGTATGTTCACGGTGGGTCTGCTCCCTCCCGGGCCTGGACCGGTGCCCATGACAAAGGTAAAGAGACTCCAGTTACCTGGGGCCTCCTTACCACCATCCCCCCCAAAGGACGGGGTGTCACAGTTAAGCCTTCGGGTTGGATGACGGTTGAAACATCTTCTCTCGGCTTCGCCCCCCGCATGTCGACGATTTCGGGTTACAGGCAACGCCGAATTGCCCAGGCTAGCCCGCACTATTTTAAATGTGCCTGCTCTCTCTTAATAACATCGGTCTATTCCAGGGTTTCCTCGAGTTTGGATATGCGTTTTTTCAGTTCTTCGATTTCGGTCTTGCGGGCAAGTCCTGCCTTGTCTATGGCCTCCTGGACTTTGCTTGTGATTTTCTCTTCTAGCTGCTGGAGCTGTTTGTTTTTTTCCTCCAGCATTTCCTGGACAAGTTTCCTGCCCTCCTCTTTGTTAAGCTCCCCTCGTTTCACCAACTCGTCAACAAAGGCTTCAATCTTCTCCTGGGTAAGGGATATAACCCCGACTCCAAGAAGACCTATTTTACGTAAAAGCTCTTTCATACTTACCTCCAAATTAAATAAAATGAGGTTTAACCCCAATAAACCTTACCCACCTCTAACCCCGTATAATCAGAAGTCCTTTTATGATGTTGAAAATGATGTCTCCGTAGACGATGGCGGTGAGAAATCCGAGTGTCAGCGGGATGATGAAAGGGATGGCGGGTGTGACCCAGACTTCGCTGTCTTTTTTTGCAAGCTTTCTAAGTTTTGCGATCCCCACATCCAGGGGGATGCCGCCTCTTTTGTACCTGAATTCCACCCCTTTTTCTGTTTCCACTGGCTCTTCCATCAGCCTGAGGTGTCCTCTGAGTTCTGAGACCGGCAGCCTGTAACCGATAAAAATGTAACGGAGGGGTTTTTTCACCCCACTCTTGAGGTTGCGTATTAATATCGCCAGTGGCACTACCAGGGAGAAGACCAGGCCGTTTCCCAGGACCGAGAGCGCGAAAAGACCGGGGGAAGGCATAAAGGGCATGGAAACGCCTCCCAGGTCCAAGGTGGGAGTGACAGGGAAAAGGTAGGCCAGGACAATGAGGGCTTTGGCGTCTGCCCCACCGAAAAGGCCGAATTCAAAAGCCAGGTAGGCAAAAACGAACACGAATACCACAGATACAGCCAAACTTAGACCCCCCGGAGGGTCAAGGGCGAGAAAAGGTGTTCCAAGTCCTGCCATTACAAGCCAGAGCCGGTTAGACACCCGCCTGGTCTTCCAGTCACTCCAGCAGGCATAAAAGAGAAAAGGCAGACAATACAAAACCTTAAGAAAGGCTAGAGATAACGGCACGAATTCAACTTAAGTATCCAAGTAAATAAAGATGAGGTTAAAAGGAGATGCACTCCCAGGTGGAACTTGAAAAACTCGCCAGGGCCTGCCAGACACCCATGGAGCGGCTTGTAATCTACTCGCTGATTGACACGCCACTGCGTCCCAGCGAAATCTGCAAGATACACCTCTATCCCAGGAGAGAGGGGGTACTTCTTCTGACCCGTAAAAAGACAACTGGCGGGTTCTCCAGGACAAGGATTCCACTGACACCCCGCCTTGAGAAAGCCCTGGGAGAGCTGGACCCGGGGCTGCTCACCCTGGATTTAATCTGGGAGGTTACAGCGAGGGTTGCAAGGCGTGCAGGAGTGTATGCCACACCCCACACCCTCCACCACTAGAATTCTACACTCTCATCCACCGGTATGCCCATGATATCCCGTTTACCCCTGTGGATATCCCGGGCTGCCAGGGCACACCCCCTAGCCGCAGCAAACCTGTCCAGGCAGCCCTCTACCCCACTTCCCAGGGCTTCTTCCACCTTTTCTTTTACAAGAGAGGCCATCCCCCCTCCCAGGAACACACACCCCCCATTTTTGGGGAGTAAAACCTGGAGGCTTTTTATCTCCATGGCAACAAGAAGAGCCAGGGTGTCCAGGGCCAGCACTGCCTCGTCTTCCCCTCTCTCGAGGGCCGAGAGGAAACTTTTAATATCCTGGTAGGGTGTCCGCTTGAGAACACCGCCCCTGGAAAACGCCTCGTTAGCTGTAATCTCACCCTGGTCAACCCTCCGGATGGCATCAAGGTCAAGCGGCCCCTGGACCAGGCCAGGCGCAAAGATGCAGGCATCCAAACCCCCCAGTATCCTCCCACCGGTGACAGCCAGTGTAACGGTGTTAGAACTCACATCACTCACCACAAAACTTTCAAAACCCTGAGAGGCGATGAGATAGGCTAGCCCTATTTTCTCTGGGCTTGCGGTGTGGGAGAAAACATTCATCCTGGGGTCGGCACAGTTCCCATGGAGCCCGGGCATGAGGAGGCCTGGAATTCCACTGTTTTTAAGGGCATCAAACACCCTTGTCCCACCGCCTATATCCGGCCCTGCACCCTCCACGCTCACCACACCCCGATTACCAGCCAGACTGAGAGGTGTGATCCTCTCAAGCCCATCCCCCATGGAATAGGTTACAACAGCCAGTTTAATATCTTCAAGATGTACTCCAAGGCCATGCTCGATATATTTTACAACCTCAAGCTCCGAGAGAACCGCAGCTTTAACTCTTGGCAGCTCAAAACTCCTCTCCCCTCCATCGCAGACTACAAACCTGATAGCCCTGGTGCCATGGTCAACACCCAGAAACACTCTCTCTTACACCCCAATTCTCATAGACGTCAAATCCTCAAATAAGCTTTTTCAAGTAACCAAGGCTTTCCACGCCCTCCTCCACAGTTCGGGCTTCTGTCACAAAACGCCCCCTGTAACCCCTGAGACCCCTGAAAACCCGCTTCCAGTCCACAGACCCCCTGCCCAGAGGTAGATGCTCGTCCTTCTCACCATGGTTGTCGTGGACGTGGACGTGGATTATGGAGGTTGTGTCCCCCAGGAACTCGTCCACATTCCCGTTGGTGTTGGCATGACCCACATCCCAGGCCATGCCAAAATTCTCCTGGTTCACAGTGTCAATCATCCCCCAGATCTCCCCCGGCTCCCGGCCCAGGATGAAGGGCATGTTAACCATGTTCTCCACCGCTAGTTGAACTCCAAGTTCCCCTGCGAACTCTGATAGCTCCTGGAGTCCCTGGATGTTCTGCTTCCAGGCTAAATCCGGCAGCTGCATCCCCAGCGGGGAGAGATGGCCTGGGTGGACCACCGCCAGCTCAATAAAAGAAGAGACCCGCAAGAGACAGTTTTTCATCTGCCTCACCGATTCCTCCCAGATGGGCTGGTTGAGGCTTGCCAGGTTAAGGTCAGAAAAAGGCAGATGAAGAGTTAACTCAAGATGGGTGGTCTCAGAGATATCCCTGATGAGAGGAAGCGTTTTCTCCCCGATTTTCTGTCTACCCTCACACACAATCTCCCAGCCTGAGAAGCCAGACTCCTCAAGACCGTAAGCCCAGTCAAAAGGATTACTCACAAGAGCCAGGGAAGAAAAACTAACACGAACCATACACCCCCCTAGACTAGAGGAACAGACTTAAACTTTCTGAGATGCCCCCTTGAGATGCCAGGAGACCTTTATATGATGTCTTACATCATTACACTCTACCACCATGGCCCTGAGAGGAGCCACAGTTTTCGATTTAATCCTTCTCAAAGGATTAGGATGAAAGGTGTTTAGAGTTGAAAGGTGGAATTGAAATGGAGATAGCAGAACCAGAAAAGGAAATACGGATAATGCATCCCCGTCCAAGCTCCATTGTGGCTGCCCTTTACACCCTGCGGGATCTGGATGTGGATGTCGTGATTCTCCACGGGCCGCCTGGGTGCAGCTTCAAGCATGCAAGGCTGCTGGAGGAGGACGGCCTCCGGGTTGTAACGACAGCCCTTGACGAGTCAGGGTTCGTGTTTGGAGGGCGGGATGCGCTGGCAGAGGTGCTCGGGAAGGTGGTGGAAATGTTCAACCCAGAGAAGATTGGCATTGTAGGCACCTGTGCCAGCATGATAATCGGAGAGGAACTCCACGAGGCAGTGAACATTGTCCAGCCAGACGTACCGGTAATCGAGGTCGAGGTCCACGCTGGCTACCATGACAACACCCAGGGGGTGATTCTCACCCTCGAGTCAGCCCTGGCAAGCGGTGTGATCGACGAGGCAGAATTCCAGCGCCAGAAAAAACTCCTCCGAAAAGCCACCCTGGTGGAAAAACGCCACGGGGCAGCAAGCCGGGAATACCTCAAGCCCAGCCGGGGAGACCTGAAATACAAAGTCGCAGAACGACTACTCGAACTAATACGCGAGGGTAAAAAGGGGTTCAACATCCTAAACGCAAAAAAAGAGACAGCCTACATGTTTGCAGACATAAACCTGGCAGTAAACCAGGCAGCACAGGCCTACGGCACCACCCTGGTCAACCTGGCAAACCTAGACCCAGCCCTTGGACTCCCCCGGGTAAGACGACACGCCCAGAACATCAACAAGGACCTAGAAAGACAGGGATTCCAGGTCCACCACACAATCGGGGGGCTTGACGAATACCCCATCGCAGGAGACCGGGCAGGAGAAATAATATCCAGCTACAAAGATGGCTTCGATTTCGCTGTGATTACAGGCGTCCCACACGCCATCCCCATGGACTCCCTCAAAGGCATGGAGATTTTCAGCGCCACCAATGGCCCCCGCCAGGTCCAACCCCTCAAAGACATGGGCCACCAACACGTAATCGTGGAAATAGACCTACACCCCAAGACCCTGGGTGTTTCAAACATCATTGAAAGCGAATTCGGAGCAACCATCCGCCAGATGCTAAAAGAAACCTAAAACATGCCAGCAGAAACAGAACAGCTGAAAACCCAGGCAGCCCACATCCTAAAGACCTGCCTGGAAGTAAAAAAAGACGAGACAGTACTGGTCGTCACAGACACAGCCACCCACCCCGCCATCCCAGAGAGCCTCTTCCAGGCAGCACTGGAACTGGGATGCGAAGCATTCCAGCTGACCATGAAACCCCGCTCCCACCACGGCCAAGAACCACCCCCACTTGTGGCAGAGGCCATGGAAGCCTCAGATGTGATACTCGCACCCACAAGCTACTCCCTCACCCACACCCAGGCCAGAATCAAAGCCTGCCAGAAAGGGGCAAGAATAGCCACCATGCCAGGTATCACCCTCAAAATGATGACCCAGGGCGGGATGACCGCAGACTACCACAAAATCGAGAAAACCGCAGAAAAATGGGAGGAAAAACTCAAAGACGTAAAAGAAATCAGAATCACAACACCCCTAGGAACAGACATCACCTTCGACGTGGAAGACTGCCCCTGGATGCTAGACACAGGCATAGCCACCCACCCGGGCGAAGGCACAAACCTACCCGGAGGCGAAATCTACACCGCACCCAAAAACGCCAACGGAACCTACATAATAGACGGAGCCATCGGAAACCTAGGACTACTAGAAACACCCCTAAAAATAAAAGTAAAAAACAGAAAAGCCACCGAAATAACAGGCAAAAAAGCAAACAAACTCAAAACCCTACTCGACACAATCGGAGAACCAGCATACAACATAGCAGAACTAGGAATCGGCATCAACCCCCACTCCCAACTAATCGGAAACGTACTAGAAGACGAAAAAGTAGCAGGCACCATCCACATAGCCCTAGGCGACAACAGCATGTTCGGAGGAGACGTAATAGCAGGAATACACCTCGACGGCATCATCAAAAACCCAAAACTCTGGCTAGACGGAAAAGAAACCAGACTGGGAGAAATCTA
>CAZCCY010000065.1:0-10270 GCA_964497545.1 uncultured Methanosarcinales archaeon
ACCCGAACGTCCCTTCGAGGGACAAGCCCCGTCCGTCAGGGCGGGGTAGTTGACAGTTGCCCGAATCCTCAGAGAAGCATACAGTCAGAAAGGTGTTCTATCTCAGGCAGATGTGGCGGAATTGCTCGGTTTTAGCATTGGAACTATTGGCAAAGATATCCGGGACTATACATTGAATTGCTGTGTTTTTACCAGCAAAATTAATATCCTGCGCTCCCCCTTCTAATTAGACTGGCTTGACTTTGAACAATCTAAATCAGGATAAGATACACTGGGCGGATCAGATTGCAGAAAAGCTAATCGAAGAAAGAGGCAGCGGGGCAAAACAGATTGTTGCTACCGGCATCACCCCCTCAGGTCCCATACACGTTGGAAATATGCGGGAGGTGGTGACTGGCGAAGCAATCCATCGGGCCCTACGGGACAGGGGTGTGGAGGCAGAGCTAATTTACATTGCCGACACCCTTGACCCCCTCCGCAAGGTCTACCCCTTCCTGGAAGAAGAGGAATACAAAAAACATGTAGGAGCACCCCTCTCCCGCATCCCCTGCCCCTGTGGTAGCCATCCAAGCTATGCTGAGCATTTCCTGGAGCCATTCCTGGAATCCCTGGAGAGGCTGGACATCCATCCCACGGTCTACCGGGCAGATGTCCTCTACCAGCAGGGCAAATACCTTGAGGCAGTGAAAACCGCACTGGAACAGCGGGACAAAATCGCAGAGATACTCGAGGAGGTCTCAGGCCGCTCGCTACCCCCTGAATGGCAGCCATTCAACACCATCTGCAAAAACTGCAACAGACTCGCCATCCTGAAAAGCTTCGACCTGGAAAAAGAAACTGTAGAGTACAGCTGCCAGCACTGCGGAGACACCTCTCAGGTTTCCATGCGAGAAGGAAAATTGAACTGGAGGGTGGACTGGCCAGCAAGATGGGAAATCTTTGGGGTGACCCTGGAGCCCTTTGGCAAGGACCATGCTACTACTGGGGGCTCCTATGATACTGCCAAAAGAATTACCAGGGAAATCTATGGATACACGCCCCCCTACCCGGTGGTTTACGAATGGATAATGCTTAAGGGCAAAGGAGCCATGCACTCCTCCAAAGGGATCGCAGTCTCCATCCAGGAGATGCTGGAGGTACTGCCACCTGAGGTGTTGAGATACCTCATCATCCGCACCAAACCCGAGAAACACATCGAATTCGACCCGGGGCTACCCTTATTGAATTTAATCGACGAATACGACCGGGCAGAAGGAGGTAGAGCCTGGCAGTTCTCCCAGACCCGAAATAGCAGGCCCACCCGTATCCCCTTCCGCCACCTGGTAACCGCAGTCCAAATTGCAGACAGAAACCTCGACTACCTGATAGAAATACTCAGACGAAGCGGTTATGACACCACAGACCGGGAGACCATCAAAACCAGGGCACAAAATGCGGCCACCTGGCTGGAACGCTACGCACCACCCGTGATAAAATTCAAAATCCAGGAAAAACTACCAGCACAGGCAAAAAATCTCAAACCACCCCAGAAAGAAGCTCTCAGGAGGCTCGCCACCAGGATTCAGACACTGGACAGCCAGCAACTCCACCAGGAAATCTACAACACAGCCCAACAACTCGAAATAAACCCAAAAGAGCTGTTCGAGGCCATCTACCTCGTGCTTCTGGGACGCAAATCCGGCCCCAGAGCAGGCTACTTCCTGAAGGCCCTGGAGCCCGGTTTCGTGGTCCGGAGGTTCCAGGAGGCAGGGGGTTCCTGAAGCGTCCAGGGAGCGTTACTTTTTTATAGAATTATAAACACCTTTTAGTTACTTTAAATGGAGGATGATTATGGCAGGAATGCTAGGTGGACAACCTATTCTGATTTTAAAGGAAGGTACTGAGAGAAGGATGGGCCGGGAGGCCCAGCTCAACAATATCGCTGCTGCCAGGGCTGTGGCCGAGGCTGTGAGAACAACTCTTGGCCCCCGGGGTATGGATAAAATGATGGTGGACAGCAAAGGAGAGGTTCTTGTCACCAATGACGGTGTCACCATCCTCCGGATGATGGATATTGAGCATCCGGCTGCCAAGATGGTGGTGGATGTGGCCAAGGCCCAGGACGATGAGGTGGGGGACGGTACCACCACGGCCGCGGTGCTCACTGGCGAGCTTCTAAAGGTGGCTGAAGACCTGATTGAAATGGACGTGCACCCCACTGTTATTGCCAGGGGCTACCGGCTGGCCCTGGAGCGGGCTGAAGAGGCACTCCAGGACCTTGTCCATAAAATCGACACTGAGGACGAAGATTTACTGCGGAAGGTCGCCGAGACAGCTATGACAGGTAAAGGGGCTGAAGATGCGAAAGACAAACTTGCCTTCCTGGCAGTCCAGGCAGTTAAAGCCGTTGCAGAGGAAGGAGAGGAAATCGACATTGACAGCATTAAAATCGAGAAGATGCGGGGAGGCGAAATCAGGGATTCCTGTCTTATCCAGGGCATGGTTCTCACCGATGAGATCGTCCATGTTGACATGCCCCGGAAGGTGAAAGACGCCAGAATAGCTCTGATAAGCGCCCCACTTGAGTTCTCCAAACTCGAAGGCGACGCCGAGATCAGAATCTCCTCGCCAGACCAGATGGCAAAATACCTGGACGAGGAGGAAGCCATAGTCCGGGAAATGGTGGAGCGGATTAAAGATGTGGGCGCCAATGTTGTACTCTGCGAGAAGGGTATTGACGATCTGGCAGAGTTCTACCTGGCCCGGGCTGGCATCATGGCGGTCAAACAGATTAAGAGGACCGAGCTTGACAGGATTGCCAGGGCTGTAGGCGGCAGGGTTGTGCTGAGCACCGAGGACATCGAGGCTGGAGACCTGGGCTCTGCCGAGCTTGTGGAGGAAAAAATGTTCGGCGGAGAAAAATTCCTCTTCATCACCGGATGCAAAAACCCCAAAGCCGTCTCACTCTTCCTCAGGGGTGGGACAGAACAGGGGGTCTCGGTCCTTGAACGGGCAATAGTGGACGCGCTACGAGCTGTCAGCGCCACACTGGAAGACAGGGAAGTGGTGGCAGGCGGAGGCTCACCCGAGGTCGAACTCTCCCTCCAACTCCATAGGTATGCTGCCACCCTGACCGGTAGAGAACAGCTTGCAGTAGAGAAATTCGCAGAGGCCCTGGAGGTTGTGCCAAAGACACTGGCCGAGAACGCGGGCCTGGACGCCATTGACAGCCTGGCAGAACTGCGAAGCCACCACGAGAAGGATGGTAAGGACAGCGGCCTGAACGTCTACACCGGCGAGATAGAAAACATGTTCGAGAAGGGTGTCATCGAGCCGAGGAGAGTTAAAAGCCAGGCCCTCAACTCTGCCACCGAAGCCGCGCTCATGATACTCAGAATCAACGATGTACTGGCAGCATCCAAACCCAAAGAAGAGGAAGACAAAGAAAAAGAGGGAGGAGGGACATGTCCACCCGGCGGCCCCTGCGGGATGGGAGGCATGGGTGGAATGCCCCCCATGATGATGTAAAAGTGGGAGTTGAATTCCTGTGAAGCACGACCTCCTGGAAATCCTCTGCTGCCCCATGTGCAAGGGAGACCTGACACTGGAAGTTGTAGAGGAAGACGAAAAAGAGATAATAACCGGCACCCTCCACTGCACCAAATGCAACGAAGACTACCCCATCGAGGAAGGGATACCCAACATGCTCCCACCAGAACTACGCGAATAAATCTTAAATCAGTTTGAGGCCAAAATAAAGCTAATATTTGTCTTCAAGAGTAATTTTCGGGGTAGATATTAACCGGGGCTCACCTAGAGCAAAAAAGCCCCCCAGATACACCATCGCCATCCTGGAGAACGGAGAAATCCGGGAGAACAACTACCAAGTAACCCGCCACCACCTCCTCAGAATGGTGTGGAAGAGACAACCCGAAATCCTGGCAGTGGACAGCATCCACGAACTCGCCCGGGACAGAAGAGAACTCCTGGAATTCCTAGGCAAACTCCCACCCCAGGTGAAAGTCATCCAGGTCACTGGCGAACTCTCCCTCCACCGCCTCGCAAGCCTCCACGGCATCCAACTTGACAGATTCAACCCATACTCCGAGGCAAGAGCATGCGCCATCCTCGCAGGAAAAGGCATAGGACTCAAGGTCCTAGCCTTCGAAAACAAAACAAAAATAAAAGTAAGCCGCTCCCGCTCCCCAGGCAGAGGAGGCTGGAGCCAGAACAGATATCGCCGCAAAATCCACGGAGCAGTCCGAGAACAGGCCAGGGAAATAAAAGAAAAACTGGACGAGCTCGCCAAAACCAAAGGGATAACCTACACCTCCAACATTGTCCAGGGCTACGGAGGCTACACCAGAGCCGAATTCACCGTGTATGCCCCCAAAAAAGAGCTCACCAACATCCACACCTCCCGGAAGGGAGACGTCCAGGTGAAAATCTGGGAAATCGAAAAAAACAGACTAGAACTACAACCCCTCAGCCGGAGATACACCATCGTAGGAATAGACCCAGGCACAACCACAGCCATCGCCATCCTCTCCCTCGAAGGCGAACTAATCTGGATCCATAGCAGCCGCACCACAAGCCCAGACGAAACCGTGAGCCTCATCCTAAAACACGGAAAACCCCTCCTCATCGCAAGCGACGTCTACCCTCCACCCCACACCGTAGAAAAAATCAGACGCTCCTTCAACGCCATCCCAGCCGCACCCCAAAACATCCTCACCATCGAAGAAAAAATCGAGCTCACAAGGCCATACAGATACTCCAACAGCCACGAAAGAGACGCACTGGCAGCAGCAATCCACGCCTACCGCAAATACAAAAACAAATTCAACCAAATCCGCAAAAAAACCCCACCCCACCAAGACCCCGAAGAAGCCATCGCAAACACCCTCCACGGAAAAACAACCGAAACCGAGAAAGAAGAAATCCAGGAAACCACCGAAAAACCACAAGAAACAAAAGAAACCCCCGAGCCCTCAAACCTACAAAAACGCATCCACAACCAACGCCAACAGATAAACCACCTCAAATCCTACCTGGAAGAACTAAAAACAGAACTAAAAACAAAAAACCAGAAAATAGCCAGACTAGAAAAGAAAATAACCCTGGTACGAGGAGACCTCTACCGGGAAATCAGAATGGAAGAAGAATGGAAAAAGAAAGAAAAAGAAATAAAAAGACTCAAAAAAACCCTGCAAGAAAAAGAAAAACAAATAAACCAGCTCAAAAAACAGATTTCAAACCTCAAAGAAATCCGCAAAATGGAACTACGAGGCAACCTCACACCCGTAAAAGTAATCCCAGCCTTCAACCGGGAAAGCATCCAAAAAACCCAACAAGAACTCGGAATAAAACCAGGAGACACACTCTACCTCGAAGACGCAAGCGGCGGAGGCCCAATCACAGCCCGCCTCCTAGCCCAACTAAAACCAAAAGCCATAATCACCGGAACACCCCTCTCAGACCCAGCAGAAGAAGAATTCTTCAAAAACGACATCCCCATAATCAAAAAAGAAGAAATAAACCTGACCCAAACCACAGACTTCACAACAATAACCCCCGAAAGCCTAGAAAAAGCCATAAAACAATGGGAACAAAAAGCAAAAGAAAGAAAAATAAAACTAGAAGAAGAAAAACTCCAGTCAATAATAGAAGAATACCGAAGCGAAAGAAAAAAAACCCTCTAACACTCCCAGTACTCTTGTAAAGTCAAATGCAACAATTGCTTAACTTAATTAACCGTATAAACCTCATATTCCGCAGGTCCCTTCTACGCATAGTGGTTTTTCTTGAAAAAACTGACAGAAAACCGATATGCGTAGACACTTAGTGCGGAAAGTGAGATCTATGACATACATCTAAAATAATGGTTTCCTTTTATACCCCCCTCAAAACAACCCTCCATAACAGGGGCTCGCTGCCTGCAAACTCTAGAGAAGGGGGGCGGTCATACCTACGAGCCAGTCCCGCCCTGGGAGAATGTTATCTGAATCAATGAGTGCTATGATTTCACCCCTTGCCCGCCTTTACATGGCTTTACTTGCTTCACCCGTTTTCAGGGGATTCTGGTATATATTGTTTGTGTAATTTCGAGACCGTTACATTACATGTTGGTGCTGTTTTACTCCTCTGTCTTCTTGGCGATTTTTTTTATGACTCATCACTGCAGATGACGCAGGAACCACCAGGCAGAGCCTTATAATGTGCCTCTGAGCAGCAAGCCGTCAATATCACTCAAATCACTGTTTTTATCCACCAACACGAATTGAAAACGGTCTCTATGACCTAGTTTTTTTATACCATCATTGCAGACAGAATATGGAGTTGCCTTAAGTTGTTCTTTGACAACCCCTATATTGTCTGGGCTTTTATCCCTATCTCCCTTGCACTCTTCTATCTAGCCCGCCCCCTGAACCCGGGTAAAACCCTGCTGGTTGTTTCCCGCACCCTCCTGGTAATCCTGATGTTGCTGGCTCTGGCAGGCCCCCACAGCTTTGAATTGGAACTGGTAGAGGAGGAGAACCCGAGTCTGACCATCATCGCAGACCAGACCCAGAGCATGGAACTCTACCCCCCCGGTGTTGCCAGCGAAATCTACACAGCTTTCAAGGACAGAACACCTGTGGACATCCAATACCTCAAAGGGGATAGCACCCGGCTGGGAGATGCGGTGGTCCAGGCAAGCCGCAAACATGGCAACATCCTCCTCGTCACAGACGGTAACAGCAACCAGGGCAAAGACCTGGTAGACGCTGTGAACCTGGCAGCAAGCCTCAACACAACAATTTTCGCACTGAAACCCATCCCCCTCAGGAAAGACCTGGGAGTAGCACTCGAGGGCAACAAGAAGGTGATACAGAACTCCAAGGCAAGCTTCACCGCCCTGGTAAGCCAGGTAGGCGACACCGGAGGAGACCTGAAAGTAACCATAGACGGCACCGTGGTGGTATCAAAAAAAATAACAGGAAGCGAGAAAATACCTTTCACCTACACCTTCAAAACCACAGGCTCCCACAAAATCATAGCAAAAATAACACCATCAGGGGAAGACCTGTTCCCAGAGAACAATGTCTACTACAAGTCAGTCTACGTGGTGCCCAAGCCCAGGGTGCTGCTTGTCCCGAACTCGGTCTCCCCCCTCTCCCAGGTGCTCCGAAGCCTCTACCAGCTCGAAACCTCAAACAAACTCCAAAACCTGGAAAACTACGGCGCGGTGGTCCTAGACGACCCTGCCCCAGAGGACCTCTCCGAGGGGGAAATCGAGGAGCTGGCCGATTATCTCATCAACACCGGGGGCGGCCTGGTGGTGGTGGGCGGGGACCGGGCCTACACCAACTACAAGCCAGAGTTCGAGAGCATGCTCCCGGTAATCAGCGGGGGCGGCTCACCCCAGAGCAAAACCACAGCCATAGTAATCGTGGTGGACGCCTCAGGCAGCGTCGGCCACAGGAGCGGCGGCACCCAGAAAATCAGCGTAGAAAAAGCCCTGGCCATCCAGATTGTAGACCAGATAAGCCCACGGGACTACATCGGAGTGCTAGCCTTCCACAACCATGTGATCACAGTAACACCCCTCTCCCGGGGCAAAAGCAAAAACACAATTGAAAAACAGATTGCAGGCATCCGACACGGCGGCCAGACCTACCTCCTCCCAGCCCTAAAAGAGGCAGGGAGACTCCTCAAAAACTTCCGGGGAAAAGGGAGCATCATCATAATTTCAGACGGCCGTCTCACCCAGGCATCCCAACAGGAAGGCCAGGTGATAAACGAGGCAAGAAGACTCCTCAACGACCAGGGAATCACCACCTACACCATCGGAGTAGGAAGCGACACAAACACAGGCTTCATGAAAAGACTTGCCCGCAACGGGGGTGGCATCTACTTCCAGGCAAACGAGGCGAAGAAATTCAAACTCCTCTTCGGCGAACCAGAAGAAAAAAAAGAGAAAAAAGGCAACGGGTACCCCCTGGTAATCCTGGACAGCAACCACTTCATCACCCAGGGGCTGGAGCTGGATGCCAAGGTCTACGGGTATGACCCGGTGACACCCAAAAACATCGCCCAACCCCTGGTGATGACCGAGAACGGCAAACCCATCCTCACGGTCTGGAGGTTCGGCCTCGGCAGGGTAGCCGCACTCACAACCGACAACGGCGGCTCCTGGAGCGGAGCCCTCTACACCAAACCCTCAAGCAGACTCATAGCCTCCACCATAAACTGGGCCATCGGAGACCCAGAAAGGGCGAGCCAGCTCAAAATCGAGGCAGCCGACACCACCACCCAAAGCCCAATAGACCTCCAGGTAACCGCCAAGAGGAAACCAGGCCTGGCAATAGACGGGAAACCCATCACACTATCCCAGACCGGAGAAAAAACCTACCAGGCAACCCTACCCCCAGGGAGCCCAGGGTTCCGGGACATCTCAGGCTACCTGGTAGCCGTGAACTACCCAGCTGAACTGGAAAAACTCGGCTGGAACCCCCTCCTAGAAGAGCTGACCACCGCAACCGGAGGCAAAACCTACACCACCCTGGAGAGCCTCAAAAACGAGCTCCTCCAGGACCTCAAAGCCAGAAGCATCCGCACCGAAAAAACAAGAAAAGACAAAAGATACATGTTCCTGGAAATTGCCATAATCCTGCTCCTAGCCGAGGTAGCAGTAAGAAGAATAAACGAAATCAGAAGAGGCAAGAGAAAAGAAAAAGAAGAAAAGACTAGAAAACGCCCAGAACGCAAAAGAGAGGAGACAAGAGGATATGCGTAAAACCGCCATCGGTGTAATCGGGGCATCCCAGTGCACCCCGGAACTCGCACAGGCAGCCCGGCATGTGGGCAGACTCGCAGCACGTAGGGGCGCTATTGTGGTCTGCGGCGGCCTGGGAGGCGTGATGGAGGCCGCATGCCAGGGCGCCCGGGAGGAAGGGGGCCTGACCGTGGGGATAATCCCAGGATACAATAAACACGAGGCAAACCCCTACCTCGATGTTGTTATTGCCACCGGTATGGGACACGGGAGAAACACCATCATCGCCGCCACCGCTGATGTCCTCATCGCAATAGGCGGAGGCTACGGCACCCTCTCTGAAATCGCCCTTGCCCTGAAAATAGGGCGACCCGTCATTGTGACAGGGGGTAGCTGGGATATCCCAGGCACAATAAAAGCCACAACCCCACAAGAAGCAGTGGAGAAAGCCCTAGAGGCCACAGGGTGAACAGCCACAGTTGCTGTTGTCGTTTTTTTCGTAGGTCTCCACAGACATGTCCGCATCAATAATGTGATCAAAGGGTAGTTCCCGGTCCCAGCCAGCCTTCTGGAACATGCCGCCAATACACACTCCAATGATTTTCTGGCTCCCATCAGACAGAACCCTTAGCTTCTCCTTGAGTTCTTCCAGGTCAACCCCAATCTCAGGCATGGTAAGCCCCCCCAGCAGGACTATAACATCAGCCCTGGGCAGTGGAGACGGCTCCGCAAGCTGCATTCCCACCTCGGTGATTTCAATACGTCTGGCCTTGGAAAGCTCCAGGTTTGGGATGAAAATCATCTCCTTACCAGTATTCCGCAGAGTGTAAGCAAGCATCTCGGCAAAAGGGTTACACCATCCAGGACACCCTATAAAAACTATTTTTCGAGAGTCTCCCACAAGCTCCCGGAAGGTTCTCAACATACCTGTAAGCCCATCAGCCTTTTTGACCTTTTTCATGCACCCCTCGAATACCAGGAGAAAATATTTAAAACCTGCAGGTAAGAAGTATTTACCCAAATTCAATTAAATAATAAAAATATACACTGTTCTAAAAAGATTGCTTGATTCCAGAACAATTCAAACTACAGTCAACCACATAACATTCCATCCCACTTTCCACACATCCTCCATCCTACACATACTAGTTTTTCTTAAAAAACTGACAACAAAACGATATATATAGACACCTAATGCGGAATGTAGGACTTAAAGATGCTTCCACCACCCTTACCCACTCATGCGCCTTAATCCTTTCAATCAGTCCCATGATTTCTTTTTTAGGTTTCAGTTCATTCCACGAATAGATCTCTAATCAGCTTCAGATAAAGTCAAACAGCCCCTTTTCTTTTCTTTTAATTTTTATCTTTGCGGGCTTTCTCAATTCTTCAAGCAAGGACGCCCCTTCATTTTTGAAGAACTCTTTACTTTCCACGTAATCCAATATCTTTCCTTCTTGCTCTATTTCTTTCTTTATCCCGTCATTCAAGAGGTTCTGATTTGTTCGTCTGATTTATTTCAATGAATCATTT
>CAZCCY010000066.1:0-10187 GCA_964497545.1 uncultured Methanosarcinales archaeon
GCAAGTCTTTTCGACGAAGCAGGAAGCCCCCTGCGAAAGCTGGGGGTAGTTCACTAGTGGATTGGCTCAAAATAATGATTGGAATTGCTTTTAGAAAACAAGGCCGGTTTAGGTTATGGATGAGATAGGATATGATTATATTTTCCAAGATTCTGGCAGATAAAGGTACGGTCTGGGAGGCTTTGAGGGCGAGGGAGCTGGCTGTTGCTAGGGCTCCGGATGACCTGATTCGTTTCTCCTCTGAGGTGAAGCCTGTTGTGATGTGGAATATCACCCGGGAGTGCAATCTGGCTTGTAAGCACTGTTACATGGACGCTAGAGGCCCCCATCCGGATGAGTGGACGCTTGAGGAGGGTGTCAGGTTTATTGACGAGATGGCAGAGATTGAGATTCCCATGCTCATTATTACGGGGGGTGAGCCGCTGGCCAGCCGCAACTTTTTCCCTTTTGCATTCCATGCGAAAGAGGTGGGTGTCAGGACTGTTATATCTACCAACGGGACTCTTATCTCCAGGGAAAAAGCGAGGCTGATGAAGGAGGCGGGGATACGGTATGTGGGTGTGAGTCTGGATGCTGCTACCGCGGAGGTTCACGACCGGTTCCGGGGTGTGAAAGGCTCGTTTGACATGGCCCTCCAGGGGCTTCGCAACGCCAAAGAGGCGGGACTCAAAACCGGTATTAGAATTACCATTAACAAGAATAACTGGCAGGAGGTCCCGGCCCTGCTTGAACTCTGTGTCCGGGAAAACATTCCCAGGTTCTGCCTCTACCATCTGGTCCCCACTGGTCGGGGGGAGAACATTGCAGAGTGGGATATCACCAAGGAGCAACGCCTCCAGGTTCTGAAACACCTCTACGAGAAGGCTATTGAGCTGCGGGATGAGGAAATCGAGATTCTCACCACTGACTGTCCCTGGGATGGAATTTATATCCTGGAGCGTCTCAAAAAGGAGGAGCCAGAGCGGGCGCCCCTGGTGCGGGATCTCTTGAAAATGTCAGGCGGTTGCTCCATTGGAAACAAGGTGGCAAACGTGGACTACCTGGGCAACGTCAATCCCTGCCATTTCACACCACAGAAAACTGTGGGTAACTGCAGGGAGCGGCCTTTCAACGAGATATGGAACATCCGGCCCAACAAAATCCTGGGAGAAATGCGAAAGAAGACAGAACTCCTCCAGGGGAAATGTGGGGCCTGCCATTACAAAGACGTCTGCGGGGGCTGCCGCCAGAAAGCCTACCACACCCTTGGCAGTTTCTTTGAGGAAGACCCAACCTGCCCCTACAACCCCCAGACCGGAGAGTGGGATGTAAAAGACGCTGGGACATAAAAAAACTGCTGTTAACCCCCCTTGGGGGGTTTTTTATTGGCCGGGGGTGTTTGATTTCAGGTTTTTTATATTTTTGGATGTTTGTTCTATGAGTTGGTTGACATCTTTTGGTGATGATTTTTCATTTATCATGGATTTCAGTCTGTTCAGGTCTTTTTCTATGTCTTCTGTGAGTTTGGGGTTCAGTTGTGTTGCATAGGGTTTCATTTGTGTGAATAGTTCTGTGATCCGGTTCATTATTTTTTTTGCTCCTTCGTATTCTGTTTCTTTGACGGTTTTTCCGTTTTCTACTGCTTCTTCGTATTCTATGCCCAGAAGTTCCAGTGCTCCAAGTATTTTTTCTGATTCGGTTGCAACTACTTCTGCTGGGTCTGGTTTTGTTGCGTAGTAGGCGGATGTAATAATAGCTAGTCCGATGATGAGGTATCCTAGTTTTTTCTTCAGATTTCTCTTTTTTTCGCCGTAGATTACGCTCATATTTTTTTTATCTCCTGTTTTTCTTTCCCGATACTATTTTTTATTTTTTTGTGGTTATTTTTTATTTTCCTATTAAGACCACTACTTCTGATTCTCTGGTTTTTTTGGCAAGGCTTGAAATCGCCGAGAATATCTGGTCTGGTCTGGTGAAAATGGAGAGGTCGACTACTTTTGAGTCGTTTACCACGTAAACGTTTGGGCTTATGTTTGCGGGGCCTTTTTTTGAATCCAGGTGTAGTTTGATGTCTTGTAGGAGGGCGTTTCTGTTGCTGTTTATTACGATTCCATCTTCTAGGACTAGATGTATTCTGCCGAGTCGGTCTATTACCACGATTTTGTCTTTTTTTCTTTTGAGGAATAGTATTTTTTTCTCGGTGGTATGTTTGAAGATGAAATAGTATTTTGTTTTCGCTGCTAGTTCTGGTTTTTCGTTGTTTAGGATGTTGTTTACTATTTTTACTGCTTCTTTTTCGTTTAGCAGTTTTCCAGTGAGCCTGGAGTTTCCTGCAATGCTTCCGAGGGCGATGACTCGTAGGGTTTTCATTTCTGGTATGTATTCTGTTGAAATGCTGACCGTTTCTGGCATTGCTCCCCTCTTTATGATGGCTTCTTTTGCTTTTTCTACGAGGGTTAGGACTTCTTTTTCGTGGTATTCGTCTATGTTTTTTTCAAGTTCTTCTCTTACCATTGCCATCGCGGTGCCTGCGGAGGATATGACCTCTTCGTGTTCTGGGATTTTGAAAGGGAGTCCCATTTTTTTCGCGGTGTAGGGTATGATGACGCTTGCACCTCCTCCGACACCCAGCAGGACTGTGTTTTGGGGGTCTAGTTTGTACTCTTTTATAAGCGATTTAATTACATCTTCTATTTTTTTTGATGCTTTTTTTAGTATTTCTTCGGCCACTTTTCTCCCATCGACCCTCAGTGATTCAGACAGCGTGTTTATGGCGATTTGCGCCGAGGCTCTGTTTCCTCTGGCATAGTCGTCTGGTGGTGGGATTTCAAGGTAGTTAGAAGCACATGTCAGGGTTAGGGCGTATTTTCCCTGGGGTGTTTCAAGGGTTATGTAATCGTCTGGGTCTCCCTTTTTTGGGGCTATTCTTGTGATTTTTGCGTGGCTCAGCTTGTCTGGGGATTCGTAGGCGGCATAGGGGAAGCCTGCGATTCTGGCGCTTCTGGGCCCCACGTCTACTATCTTCCTGCCTTTTATCCTTACCAGGTCTCCCCCGCCTACCGGGAGTATTCTGACGTCCATGGAGCGTATGGTGGTGGGATGTCCCAGCACATCGATGTATTTCATCTCTGGCTTCCCGTTTTTCACTACAGATATGTTTGTGGTTGTCCCGCCGACCTCGATAACGATTCCATCGAGAATGCTGGTATAGAGGTGGGTTCCTACCACACTGGCAGCCGGGCCAGAAAGCAGGGTGAAAAGGGGTTTGGTTTTGAGAATCTCGAGGGGTGCGAGCCCTCCATCGCATTTCATCACCATTATCGGGACCTTTATTCCGAGGTCTCTGACGCTCTTTTCCAGTCTTTCTGCAACCTCTATCATCCTGGGGAGGATGCTGGCATTTATTGCTGCTGTGATGGTTCTTATTTCCAGGCCATAGGTGCCTGAGACCTCGTGGCCTGCTACACAGGGTATGCCCAGCTTTCCTGCTATCTCCTTGACTTTGTCCTCGTTCTCAGGGTTGTCCACACCGAAAGCTTCGCTTGCCACAATGGCCTTCGCCCCCGCGTCCACCATTTCTGTGATGGTTTTTTCCACCCCTTCCAGGCCGCTGTCTGAGATGTCTATGAACTTGTAAAAGGTCTTCAGTTTTTTGCCCTGGTTGAGTTCCAGGTCTCCCAGTCTGGTTCTTTTAATCACACTGGATTTCTCCTCTGGGGGTCCCATGGTTATTATCCCCACTGGTGTTACATCTCCTTCCAGCAGGGAGTTGACAGCGTGGGTGGTGCTGAAAGCCAGAAGCTCGATTTCCCTGGGAGAGATTTTTTTTGTTTCAAGGAGTCTCTGGAGGGATGTGAGGATGCCCAGGGATACCCCCTCAGTGGGGTCGTAGGTTGTGGGCACGGTAGCTTTGCCTGCAAGTTTCAGGTTTTTCGAGTCTATGGCTACTGCCTTGGTGAAGGTGCCTCCAACGTCGATTCCTATTCTGTACACGCTTCAGGCCTCCTCCTTTTTGTGTTTGAGGACAAGGTATATTCCGCCGAACAGGTATGCTGCTGCCAGTGCTATCTGTGCTGCGATGGTTTCAAGGGTGCGGCGGTATCCGAGAAGGTCTGCAAGCATTGGGTTGATTTTCGGGATGTCTATGGGGGTTATGGGCAGGTGGCCCAGGATTTGCAGTTCTCTTATGGCGTTCCCGGTGAAGAATATGGAGAGGCTTGCTGCTATCAGCACTGTGAAGCCTAAAAGATATTTTAAGGGTAGTCGTATTCCGAAGGCAAATATTACGAGCCCTGCAATGGACAGTGCCCCGGCGCCTATAATGAAACCGAGGGTCAGCCAGTTTGTGAGGGTGGGTGTCATGGTGTAGAGGGCCTTGTAGAAGAGCACGGTTTCAAAGCCCTCACGATAGACTGCCAGGAAAGCCATCAGGACCAGGGCAAGGTATCTTCCAGACTGCATGGCGTGCCAGGATTTTGCTTTGATGAACTCTCGCCACCGTTTCTCGTCTAATCTGTGGATGAGCCAGAAGCTCACATAGAAAAGGACAATGACGGCTGCAAGGGATGTTATTGCTTCTATGGCTTCTCTGCTTGCTCCAGAGAGGTCTATCAGGTATGAGAATACTGCCCAGGTTGCAAGGCTTGCAACTATGGCAAGACCAAAGCCCTGGTAGACGTATTTTTTGAGGGAATAGTTCCTGGTTTTTTCCAGGTAGGCTATTATTATTGTGGAGATGAGCACGGCTTCCAGGCCTTCTCTGAACACGATGGAGAAGGAAAGCAGGATTGCAATGCCTGGTACCAGTCTGGAGGCTTTTTCAAAGAGGGATTCTGTCCGTTCCAGGTCGGTTTCAATCTCGCTGATTTTTGCCTTTATTTTGTCGACAGGTTCCCTGTTTTTTATCATCTCCCGAAGCTGGGCGAATTTTATCTCAAGCTCGAGGGTGAACTCTGGGTCAATAGACCGTGTGTAGACTTCTATGTTCTCAAAGTGGTCCAGGTATGCGGACCTTGCAGCTTTGTAAGCTTCTTCCGGGTTTCCTGCCTCGTATTCTTTCAGGGATTTCTCCAGGAGTGCTTTTACGGTTTCCAGTTCTTTTTTTACCAGGGTGTCTTGTTGAGCTTCGGCCACAGGCAATAATAAAAACAAAAAAATGTAAATTAATGCTATGGCCTTGATTATAGGTTTCATCTCTGTCTTCCCTTCAGTTTAACTATAATCACCCCTTCTGCTATGGCTATGCTGAGCAGGACAGCCAAACCCACATACCAGAGGGTCGTGTCCACCTTTTTCAGCGGCTGAACCACAGCGGGAGCGGGTGTCGCAGCTTTCCCGGTCTTTTCCAGGATGCCTTCTGCCTCTTTCAGTTTGACATTTATGGTGCTTACCAGGGTTTTCACCTGGCTAGTGGGTGCTCTGTCCCGGATAAGTTGTCTTAACTCTACCCTCATAAGCTGTTCCAGCTCCTCCACAAGTTTTTCGTCTGACCTGCCAAGGTCCCCCTCTACCAGTTCAAATTTCTCCAGGTAAGCCGCTATGGCAAGCTCCTCAGCTTCCTTGTACTCCTTTTTCTCGTATTCCTCTGTCACCTCTTTTAGCGTTTCCTTGATGTCCCCTATTATGGCTACGGACCCTTTCTTCTCTTTTCCAGCCAGGTCAGCAATCTCTTCAAGTTCATGAATAATTCCGTTTACCAGGGTTTCTATCCGGGAGGGGGGTTGTTTTTCTTCAAAGGCTCTGTTGAGGTCTTCGAAGAACTCATCTATCTCGGATGCCTCTTTTTTGTCTATCAGATGTCTTGTCTCCTGGTAAATTATCTGGCTTCTTTTGAGAAATGCCCCAGAATCCTGATATTCCTCCAGTTCCTTGAGTTCGCCGGTTTCTGTTATTGCCTCGCCGTATTCCAGTTTAACAGCTTCCAGCAGCGAGATTATCACCCTTGCCTGGTAGATGAACCCGGTTCTGATTTCCTGGGGGACAACAAGGGCTTCTGCCTGGTCAAGGAGTTCGAATGCCCTGTCCACCGAGGTTTCGAATTCCTGGGGGGATGTGGTGTTTGCAAGGTCTGGGAGTTCTGCCAGCTGTTTGTCCAGGGACTGGAATAGCTCCATATTTCGTTCCCTGACCTGTCTTCCAATCATTGGCCAGTATTCCTCTGCTGGATGGCCTGCATGGGTGGAAGCAAGCTCACGGTCGTCCTGTTTCAGGAGATTGACTGCCATGTCCAGGTGGCTTTTCATCTCAACAATACTGGTGGTAAAATCCAGCGAATCCTTAACACTCGCGTTTGCAGGTAGGGCTAATGTCAGTAATATGAGTACCAGAACTACATTTTTCATCTCTCTCACCTTATCGATACGCCTTACTATTCAATTTAGGTATGCCTAAATTAGAAATTAGGTGTATAAAAATCTATGCCTGCAACAGAGGCTGCAAAAGATAGAATCCTCTCTTCTGCAGGCACATCTTCACGGAACAATATAAATATAAATTATTATATAAAATATTGTAAGAGTAGAGACACAAAGAACAACAGAGCCAGTATCCCCCCTGCCAATATCTCGAATCCACCTCAAACACACCACTAACCCGGATAAAAATACAACCACCAGAACATAGGGCAGAGCCAGGGACAGATAGGGCCTCCAATGATAATCAACCGTGCCAAAAAGATCCCATCCCAACCCCAGCGGGTCAGACAACACCGGCAGGATATACGCACCATTAAAAGCCAACTCATAGAACACAAAACCCAGCCAGCCAGCAAACCCAAACGGGATAAGAGCATAAGAATACCTGGTAAAAAGCTCTCTAACACCCCTTCCAGGGGACATCTTTTTCATCCCCACAATACCCAGGAGATACAGTAACGTCACCAGAAATATGGTCGCTACCAGAAGCAGGGAGAACCCAGCCAGCCTTTCAGCCTGGAAAGGATAACCAATAGTTGGCCCCTCAATAAAAACGGAAAGCTCCTTCAGTGGAGAAAACCACCCAAAAAAAGCTGCAGAATAAAAAATAGCACTTCCCAG
This sequence comes from uncultured Methanosarcinales archaeon, assembly GCA_964497545.1. Classification (GTDB taxonomy): domain Archaea; phylum Halobacteriota; class Methanosarcinia; order Methanosarcinales; family CAZCCY01; genus CAZCCY01. The sequence continues at coordinate 7,014 of CAZCCY010000066.1, forward strand.
CATAACCAGGTTCAAAAAAACCTCATCCATCCTGTGAGAAACAGGCTTATCCGGATACTCAACCCTAAAATCAATGTTGTCATGAGGACACACCTTTATACATTCGGTGCAGAGACCACAATAGGAATTCCGCTCAAGGCCGCCTGGATACAGAAACCAGGGACATTCCCTGACACAGGTCTTCTGCTTACACTCCCGGCACACCTCCCGACGCTCTGGCCTTATTTTAAGAAACCCAAGCCCGGAATACAGCCCGAGAAACCCTCCCACAGGGCAGATGTAACGACAGAATATCCGCCCCCTCCTGCCCCGACTTTTAAAAATACAATCAGCGAAAATGGCCATGATTACAAAGGCTATCAGCAGAAGTGAGGTGGCATAGGGATAAAACAGCAACACAGGGCTCAGAGCTGCCATAAGAAAAAAGAAAGAAGTCTGAAACCAGGTATTCTCCAGCGATTGCGGCCACCTGAAACCAAAACCCCCCACCCGGCTAAGCCGATTTGATAAAAGAGGGATGGGACAGACAAAACACCACAGACGCCCCAGGAGAGGTATCGAGACCACAAGAACCGAGAACCAGAGAATCCAGACAAGAATAATTGCAGAGTTCCTGCTCCCAACCGGAGTCCCCCACAAGCCTCCAGCTACTGGCACAAGGAAACCAACAAAACCTACCAGCATAAAGAGGGGCTGAAGCCCCCGCCATCTAACCAGTTTCCCCAGAGGTCCCAAGAAGCTTCACTCCTCCATGTCCTGGTCCTTGACCCGGGAGAGGCCAAGCGCAGCACCAGAACCCAGAGCCAGAGCTACCCAGAAAAGAAAGTTTGGCTCCACCACCAGCTTAGCCTGCATAATTGTGTGCATAGGCCCACATATCACCGAGCACTTTATCGGGAACACACCTGTTCTGTCCGCAATAAATTCCAGGGTCCTGGGATGCTTGCGGTCCACCTCGACGTTAAGGTCATACCCGGAAATGTAGAATCCATGCATCACATCCCTGGTACGAAGATGAAACCTCACCAGATCCCCCTGCTCCACCCGGAAAATCGAGGGAGAATACTTGTACCTATCCATGACCACCTCAAACTCCCTCACCTCCTGGGCCGCAGCCAGACCCGGAGCCATGAGTCCAGAAAATGCGAGAAAAAGCATTTTTACAAAAGACCTTCTGGACATTTTCATCTCTGACTCAACCCTCAATCACAATTTTACCCCTCATTTTTGAGTGGTCCCTGTCACCGCAGACTATGTTACAGGTGAAATAATATTCACCCACCTCCCCAGCCAGAAACGAGACCTCTGTAATCTTTCCGGGATAAATATGTTCATTAATATCAAAGGCAGGAAGAGAAAAACCATGCACATTGTCTATGGAGGTTATCCTCAACACAACCCGCTCACCCCTTTTCACCCGGATAACACTTTTACCTGGTTTTTCCAGAGCCGAGAAATCAAGCCCCCCCTCTATCACATGCCACCTGGCATTACCCATTCCAGGCGGATTCTGGGCAACCAGATATATTATTTTTTCATGCTTTTTAAGACCAAAAAAACCCTTAAAATAGCTCTTGATTTTTTCTATGCCAGAAAAATAGCCCTCCCCAGCTACGAAACCGAAAACAAACATTTCGTTGTCCTCTTTTTCAAGCTCTGTCATCACAGCCAGATGCTTCCCCCTGGGGTCTGTGAAACCAGACAGATTCCCCACATCACCCCTTACAGGTGAAACCAGTGTCAGCAACATGATCAATGATACTAGAACCACATTTTTCATCCATCTCACCTTACCTCATCTTTAATTTAGGTAACCCTAAATTAGAAATTAGTTATACAAAAATCTTTTCTTAAGACACCCAGATTTTACGGTTAATACCCTCGAATTTCCCGGAAATAAGACACCCCCCGTTCCAGGCAGCCATTCCAGACAGCAAACCTAAAAAAGTAACCCCCCAAATAGCAAACTCAGAAGAACATCCTACAAAATAGAAGGGGGAGTTAACCGTTGGCTAACCGGTCAAACCGGGGTCTATGTATCCCTTTTTCGGTGATTATAGCTGTCACATTTTCCAGGGGTGTAGCATCAAAAGCCGGGTTGTAGACTTCTACCTCATCGGGTGCCAGTTTTTTGCCTGCCAGGTATTTTAGCTCACTGGGGCTTCGGAGCTCTATTTCAATGTCTTTTTCCTGGTGGGCCAGGTCAAAAGTTGAGATGGGAGCTGCCACATAGAAGGGGATGTTGTGCTCTTTTGCCAGGACCGAGTGGGTGTAGGTCCCGATTTTGTTGAAAACCGCATCCCGGGTGATTCTGTCTGCCCCCACGATTATCCTGTCTATTTTTCCCTGTCGCATGAGGTAGCCTGCGGTGCTGTCGGTGATAAGGGTCACAGGTATCCCATCCTGGAGGAGCTCCCAGCTTGTGAGCCTGCTGCCCTGGAGGAGGGGTCGGGTTTCACATGCTATCACCTTGAGCTTTTTACCCTGGCTGACCGCTGAGCGGATTACACCAAGGGCTGTACCCCAGCCGACACAGGCAAGCCTACCTGCATTGCAATGTGTCAGAACGGTGTCCCCATCCTCTAAGAGTACTGCTCCGTTCTCTCCAATTCTCTGGTTAATTTTTATGTCCTCGTCTGCAATTGCCTGTGCCTCCCGGAGTGCCAGCTCTCTCAGCTCGGCAACACTGGAAGCAGCCTCGACTACACTTAGCACCCTCTCCACACCCCAGGCGAGGTTCACGGCCGTGGGCCGGGTGGCTTTAATCCGAACCGCAGCCTCTCTAACATCCCTCTTGAGGGATTCCGGGTCTTCTGCCTGGCTTTTGAAGGCTGCAAGTGCCACCCCGAACCCCCCGGCAGCGCCAAGGGCAGGAGCACCCCTCACACGGAGAGACCTGATAGCCTCACAGAGCTCTGCAACAGTATCGCACCCAATCAGACAAAACTCCTCGGGGAGGAGTGTCTGGTCAATCAGAACAACATTATTTCCATCAGGATCCCAGTCAATAGTTCTCGTTCTCACACCACAAACTTCACAACCAAATTTTATAAAAATTTTCGCCTCTCCAACCATGGGGCAAAAACAGGAAGAGCAGAACTGCAAAAAACCTCAATAATTTTAACTTCATCGGCGGGAAGTCCCCTTCCGAAAGGGAGGGGATGAGAGCCGATA
>CAZCCY010000067.1:0-7291 GCA_964497545.1 uncultured Methanosarcinales archaeon
ATAGATCCACACATCGAATATTTAAAAAACTATAACTTCATGTGCGGAATATGAGCTTTAAGATATGAAACTCATAATTTTATATTAAAGAGTGAAAAATGCTAAACTATAGGTAAATGGCAGATAACTTTTAAGGTATTAACGGTTATTTTACGGGACAGGTGAAATTAGATATGAGTAGTGAGATTCCCCCTCAGGTTCAGAACCAGATTGCTCAGTTACAGCAGATTCAGCAACAGGCCCAGGTGCTGGCCGCCCAGAAAAACCAGGTGGCGCTGATGTTAAAGGAGACTGAAAGCGCGCTGGAAGAATTGGCTAAGCTTGATGAGGATGCTGTTGTCTACCGGAATATTGGTGAGATTTTAATTAAAACAGAGCGGGATAAGACCATTAGCATGCTGGAGGAGAAGAAGGACACCTTGAATTTGCGGCTTCAGACGCTAGGCAGACAGGAGGAGCGTATCCAGAAGCGGTTCACCCAGCTTCAGGAGCAGCTTAAGCAGTCGCTGGGCCAGTCTGCTAAGTGACTCATGGAGGTAGACGAGGAAGAGTTCGCAAGCCGGCTTCTTGACTACAGGCGGGTTCTCTTCCTCTGCCACAGAAGCGCTGACCCGGACGCCCTGGGAAGTGCGTTCGCCCTGGCCCAGACCTTTGGGGGGGAGGTGGGCCTGGTGGAGGGCTGCAACCGGATAGCAACAGTAGTCCGGGACTACCTGGGAATCGAGGTCGTCCCAGACCCACAGCCAGACGACTACGAGCTTGTAGTTGTGGTAGACACCCCCACATCCTCCCAGCTTAACAACTTCCCCCTCCAGAGATACGCAGTAATCGACCACCACACCACTGCCAGTCTAAACCCAGAAGCCCTCTTCCACCTCCATCGGAACAGGACCTCCACCTCTGAGATTGTCCTGGAAGTCCTGAAAAAAGTGAACGCCCCCATTCTCCGGAGAACCGGCTGCGCCCTCCTGGCCGGTGTTATTACCGACACTGGCAACTTCAAACATGCCACTGCCCAGACCTTCCGGGCTGTCGCAGATATCATTGAACTGAGTGGAGTGGAATACACAGAGGTGATGGACATGCTGACTTCCATCCCCCAGGACACCTCCATGCGGATTGCCATGCTGAAAACCGCGCAGCGGTCCCGGATGGAACGGGTGGGCGACTGGATTATCACTACCTCCACTATCAGTTCCTTTGGGGGGGCGTCTGCTTCCATGCTCACAAGCATCGGGGCTGACATTGCCTTGGTAGCCTCCCAACGGGAGGGGGGGGTTAAGGTTAGCGGTAGGGCAAGACGCCCTGCACTATCGGCAGGAATCAACCTGGGGGAGATAATGGAGGAAATAAGCAGACGCTACCAGGGGACAGGTGGAGGGCACGCTGGAGCTGCAGGGATGGACGTCCAGGGAGATCCGGAAGAAATCCTAGAGGACTGTGTGGCAAAGGTTAAGAGCATTCTGGAGGAAAAGGTGGCAGATAGGAGGGGAGAGGTAAATGAAGAATAACGGCTCGACGAGAGGGGGCTTCAGATGAGGTTTGGATGAGGATCTCCTGCGGGTGATTTGCATGCCAGTTTCATCGATAAAACTTAAATAATATTAACATGTATAATGTGTCCTTAGTTTTTGCTGTAACCGAGATTCGAGGGATATTATAATGGATAGAGATATTGTTATTGAGCGGTTGGAACGTAAACTTGAGGAGAGAGATGCTGAACTTCGGGAATTGAGATCCGGCCTACAGGACTTCATAAAAGCCGAGGTTGAAGAGCGGCTAGGCGAATTTGAGAAGCGCCTCTCCAAACTGGAATCCAAGGTAGTGGAAGTCTCAGGGGTTGTTGACGGCCTTGTCCGGGAACTCCTGGACCAGAAGACCAAGTTCAAGGAAATAACAGAAAAACTGGAAACACCCAAATCAGTCCTCACCATTGAAGACGTGAAACCAGAAACCCCAGAAAAAGAAGAAGGCGAGAGGAAGACCGAATACATCATAGCAGAGGAGAAAAAACCTGACAGTACGAATAACTTAAAAAGCGCCGAACCCGTGTTTGAGGAGCGGGAAAACGAGGGTGTAGAAGTGTTTTTTACACCCAAGAGGGGAGAGTAGGTGCACATCAAGGAACTGGAACTGCAAAACTTTAAATCCTTTGGAAAAAAAGCCAAAATCCCCTTTTTTGACGACTTTACCGCTATTTCAGGGCCTAACGGTAGCGGGAAGTCCAATATAATTGACAGCATCCTCTTTGTCCTGGGCCTCTCCAACTCCAGGATAATGCGAGCGGAAAAGCTCACAGACCTAATCTACAACGGGGGAAACGGAGAAAAAAAAGACTTCGCCCAGGTCTCCATCCGCTTTGACAACCGGGACCGGGAGATGCCGGTAGACTCGGACGAAATCGTGATAACAAGAAAAATCCGCCAGACCGAGGCAGGCTACTACAGCTACTACTATTTCAACAACCGGCCGGTGAGCCTCAGCGAGATCCACGACCACCTCGCCAAGGTCGGCATAACACCAGAAGGCTACAATGTGGTAATGCAGGGAGACGTTACCAGGATAATCGAAATGACCCCCACTGAGCGGAGGAAAATCATAGACGAAATCGCAGGCGTCTCCGAGTTCGAATCCAAAAAAGAGAGAGCTTTAAACGAGCTTGAAATTGTGCGAGAACGCATCGAGAGAGTTGATATCATCCTCGAGGAAGTCCAGGCCCAGCTGGAAAAACTCCGGGAAGAAAGAGAACAAGCCCTCAAATACCAGGCCCTCCGGGAAGAGCAGAAAAGATACGAGGGTTTCGCATTCCTCGCCAAACTCAAAGACGCAGAAAAAGAACTGGGATCGGTAACAGAAGACCTGAAAAAACTGGAAGACAGAAAAACAGAACTGGAAACACAGGTCAGAGAGAAAGAAGAAGAGGTAAGACAGTCAACCCTAATCCTGGAAAACTTAAACCAGGAGATCCTGCGGAAAGGCGAGGAAGAGCAGATTGCCCTGAAGCGGGAGATGGAGGAGCTGCGAGGGGAGATTTCCAGGGCTGAAAACAGCATTGAAATCCTGGAGAACAGGCTCAAAGAACTGGAAGCCGAACGCCGCCAGACCCTCCTTGAAATAAACACCAACCGCAAGAAAATAAAAGAAATCGAGGAAGCCCTAGAAGAAGAAAGGGACCGCTGCCAGCTACTACAAGGAGAAATCAGAGAGCGGGAAAACAGACTGGAATCCCTCCACAGACAGATAGCCCAGGTGGACGCAAAATACGGTGAAACCCGCTCACAACTGGAAGAACTCAAATCACAACTGGAAAAAGCCCGCAACGCCAAAAACGAGCTACTCCGAGAGGAGGACCGTCTCCTTGACGCAGCCCGCCGCCGTGCCTCCCAGATCCGGGAGCTTGAAATAGAAATCCAGGAAAGCCAGGAGAAAATATCCAACTCCACACGGGACACCGAGCTGGCAAAACAGGGAATCGAGGAACTAAACCTCAAAATAAGAAAACAGAGCCAGGACAGCTTCGACCTGGAAAGCAAAATCTACAGGCTCAAAGCCCAAATCAACGAATACGACGATAAACTCCACCACCTCAACCAGGAATACGCCAAAACCGAGACCCGCCTCAAAACAGCCCAAACGGGATATAATCGGACAGTGGAGGCAATAATAGAGGCAAAACGACAGCGAGAACTACCCGGAATCCACGGGACCATCGCAGAACTCGGAAAAGTAGAAAAAAAATACGCTCTAGCCCTGGAAGTCGCAGCCGGAGCCAGGATGCAAGCCATCGTAACAGCAACCGACGAAGACGCAGCCCACGCCATCCAATACCTAAAAACAAACCGCCTAGGACGCGCCACCTTCCTCCCCCTCAACAAACTCGAACCAAAACCAAAACTCAAAGAAACGCCCAGCGGTGCTATCGACTACGCCCTCAACCTTGTTAGCTTCGAAAGCAAATTCGAGCCCGCCTTCTGGTACGTCTTCCGGGACACACTGGTTGTAGAAGACCTGGAAACCGCCAGGGGACTCATGGGAGGGCGAAGGATGGTGACCCTGGAAGGAGACCTCATCGAAAAAGGCGGGGCCATGACCGGTGGCACCATAAAATCCAGACTATCCTTCGCAACCAGCGAAGAAGAAAAACTCACCAGAATCGCCCAGGAAATAACAGAAATAGAATCCAAGAGGAAAAAAAGCCAACGAGAACTCGAAAAAACAGAAGAACACTTCTACCACGCAAAAAGAGAGCTAACAGACCTGGAAAACGAGGTTACAAAACTAAAAATGCAGTTAGAGGAAATCCAGGGTAGAGAAGACCGCCTCGGCAGCCTAATCAAAACCAGAGAAAAAGAACTCCAAACCCTGGAAGAAGAAAGACACAATGCCACCAGGGAAATGGAAGAACTAGCAAGAAAAAAAGAGAAAATACATCAACAAATCCAGCAGCTAACCACCAGAATAGAAGAAACAGAAAAACAACTAGCAACATCCCAGCTACCCGCCCTCACAAAAGAGGCAGAACGGGAAAAAGAGGAAATAAACCGCCTCCAAAGCCGAATCCGGGACATCCAGGCAGGCATAAACGCCAAAAACCTCGAAAAAAAATACACCCAACAGAAACTAGAAGAACTAACAAAACGCCTAAACCGCCACCAGGAAACAGAATACCAGCAGAAAATCACCGATAACAGAAACAGAATAACAGAGCTACAAGCCCTCCTACAGGAAAAAACAAAAAAAGAGCAGGAAATCGCAGCAGAACTCCAGGAACTACAAACCGAGAGAGACAAAGCACAAAAAGAGGTCACCTCCAAAAACCTGGAACTCCAGGAAACCAGAAGAAAACTCGAAAACCTAGAACGCCAGATTCTAGCCCTCACCTCCACCCAACATGCCCTCCAGGGAGAAATAAAAGAACTGGAAGAAGAAATCACAAGACTCCAAATATCAAAAGAAGAAGAAGTCCCGGACAGCCAGGAAATAGCAAGACGACTCTCAGCCATACACCGCACCATGGAAAGCCTCGAGCCTGTGAATATGCGAGCCATCGAAGAATACCAGCAGGTAGAAGACCGCCAGCAAGAACTCAAAACAAGACGAGACACCCTCAAACACGAAAGAGAAGAACTCATCAAAAGAATCCAGGAATGCGAAAAACTCAAAAAAGACAGCTTCATGGAAGCCTTCAACGGAGTCAACAAACACTTCAAAGAAATATTCGCAGAACTCTCCGAGGGCACCGGAGAACTCATACTAGAAAACCCCCAGGACCCCTTCAGCGGGGGGATGACCATCAGGGCACAGCCCTCAGAAAAAACCCTCCAACGGCTGGAAGCCATGTCAGGAGGCGAAAAAAGCCTGACAGCACTCTCACTAATATTCGCCATCCAGAAATACCGGCCAGCACCCTTCTACGCCTTCGACGAAATAGACATGTTCCTGGATGGTGTGAACGCAGAAAGAGTGGCAAAACACATCCACAAATCAGCCAAAAAAGCCCAATTCATCGTAGTATCCCTCAGAAAACCCATGATAGAAGCCGCAACCCGCACCATCGGCGTAGCCATGCAAGAAAACAACATCTCAAGCATAACCGGAATGAAACTCAACCAGAACTAAGGTTTTATTTTGGTTAAGCTCCAATTTAGCTGGTGGAGGTGTTAAATATTTATGGGACGGCTTGTGGTTATTTACGATAGCGCTAGCGGTAATACTGCCAGGATGGCAAGGGCTATTGGAGAGGGGGCCTGGGAGGCTGGTGCAGAGGTTCTGGTCAGACCGGTTCAGGAGGCCGAGGTAAGCGATGTTGAGCGGGCAGATGGCCTGGCCTTTGGCTCTGGGGCTTACAATTACCAGATAATGCCCGCCCTGGAGGTGTTCCTTGAGAAGCTGAAAAAGCTTAACCTAGAGGGCAGGGTTGGGGCGGCTTTCGGCTCTTTTGGATGGTCTACCGAGATTATAGGGCTTCTAAACGACTGGCTCAGACTTTTCAAGCTGGATGTCGTGGAAGGTGTGTTTCTCAGAGAGAAGCCGGATGAAAAAGGGCTGGATGAGTGTCGGGAGCTTGGCCGGAGAATAGCGGAAAAGATTTAAACAGCCAGGGGTTTATCTAGCACGGCCTGGAGGTTCCCTATATGATTAAATTCAAGGTATTGTTTGTCCTTGCCCTGGTGCTGGTTGCAGGCTGTGTTGGAGGTAAGCCTGGCGGCCCGGGTGATGGTAATGCCAGCGAGACCGGGGCTTCCAGTGAGACCGGGACTGTCAGGGTGGGTGTTATTCTCCCGCTCACAGGCCAGCTGGCAGCCCTTGCCGAGAACATGAAAAAGGGCATGAACCTGGCACGGGATGAAATTAACAGTGCTGGTGGAATCCAGGGTAAAAAGCTTGAGCTGGTCTACCGGGATTCCAGGCTGGACGCCACCGAGGGTGTCAAGGTTATGCGGGAGCTGGCAGCCCAGGGTATACCTATTGTGATCGGGGCTGTGGCTAGCAGTGTCACCATCCCCGCGGTCACCATTGCAGACGAGGAAAAGGTGGTTCTGCTCTCTGCAGCGTCCACAAACCCGAGCCTGAGCGGTGCAAGCCCTTATTTCTTCCGGGTTGTACCCTCAGACGCCATCCAGGGGCCCTACTCTGCCGAGGTAGCCTACAACAGGCTGGGCGCCCGGCGGGTGTCCATAATCTACGAGAACAATGACTATGGCGTGGGACTGAAAAACGCCTTCACCGAGAGATTCAAAGAGCTTGGAGGCGAGATCACAGGTGTCCAGGCCTTCGAGTCAGGCCAGTCAGACTTCACCACCATAGCGGCCAACACAATCTCCCAGAAGCCAGAGCTGGTGTACATCCCAGGCTATTACAAGGAACAGGCACTGGCCATCAAGGAGCTGCGCAAACAGGGCTACCAGGGGCGGATAATAACCTCGGAAGCCTTTGAAAACCAGGAGTCCTTTAAAATCGGGGGGCCATCGATCAACGGGACAGTGATGATGAAACCAGCCCCCGATACCCAGCGGGCGAGGTACAAAGAATTCGAAAAAGCCTACCAAAAAGCCTACGGGACCCCACCCGGCTCCTACAGTGACTATGCCTATGATGCGGTGAAAATAGCTGCCAGGGCAATCCAGGAGGCAGGCTACAATGGGCCGGCCATCCAGAGGTATCTCAGAAAAGCCAGATTCACCGATACCATCACCAGAGACATAGCCTTCGACGAAAACGGGGACATCACCACCGGAGGCTACTCAGCCTTCATCGCCAACTCCACCTCCAAGACCTTCGACCCCCTAAC
>CAZCCY010000067.1:7391-9593 GCA_964497545.1 uncultured Methanosarcinales archaeon
TTAAATCAGTGCAGGGATACTTTAGGTTTGGGGCCGTAGGGTAGCCTGGACCATCCCCTCAGCTTGGGGTGCTGGAAACCCGAGTTCGAATCTCGGCGGCCCCACCAAACCCCTGCTAAAAGAGAAAAGATGATTGAAAAGACAGTGGAACTGGAATGGATACAGTTCTACGAGGAAACACCCCTGGAAGACCTCCCCTGGGAGGTAGGCGAACCCTCACCTGAGCTTGTGGAACTCGTGGAAAAAGGAGAGGTCAAACCCTGCCGGGCCCTGGACATCTGCTGCGGCATCGGCACCCAGTCCATATACCTTGCCAGCCAGGGATTCCAGGTAACCGGAATCGACATCTCCCCCCAGGCCATCGAATACGCCAGGGAAAAAGCCAGGGCAGCCGAAGTAAAAGCAGACTTCCTGGTTGGAGACTCGACAGACCTAAAATTCCCAAGCTCAAGCTTCGACTTTGTATTTGACAGGGGGTGCTTCCACCACATCCCCCAGGAAAACCGCAGCGACTACATCCAGGGCGTCCACCGCGTTCTCACACCCCACGGGAGACTCCAGCTACTCTGTTTCAGCGAAAAAAACGGTCCAGCCTGGAACCATTTCACCACAGAAGAAATAAAAAAATACTTTGAAGACAGATTCAAAATCCTAGGACTCAAGCCCACCATATTCAGACAGAAAGACGGCACCATCAAACACTTCTACGCAGTGCTAATGGAAAAAATTTAAATGTCCCGGGGATTCTGGCTGGCTGAAGAGGCGGTCTCCGAAGCCATTGACTTCTCCATACTCCTGGGCATCATGATACTAGCCCTGGGCCTGGTCGCTGTGGTAGGCTACCCCATGCTCCAGCACGTCCAGGAAGAAAGACACCTTGAAAACACAAGACAGGCCTTCGCCGTGCTTGCATCCGCGATTAACAAGGTGGCCCTGGGACAGGCACCCAGCCGGACAGTGGAATTACAGCTCTACGGGGAGAGCATAAACGTGAGAGACACAGGCACAAGTGAAATTTCAGTCAATTCTTACACCGGGGGAGGAGTTATTGAAACCAGCATTGGAGATGCACGCATCGCATATGAAGGGGGAGGTGTGTGGATTCAATACCCACGGGGGGGTGCAGTGGTCTACCCGCCCCCCATCTCCAACAAAAGCACCGTGATTCCAGTGATTACAATCAAAGGCGTCTCCTCAGTGGGAGGAAAAGGGAACGTGAGAATAAGAGTAAGCCTGGAAAGCCAGACAATAGAATATATTGGCACCACTGTCATCATTAATGTTAACAGCGATTACATTGATGGGTGGCGGGACTACTTCCGCCAGCAGGGATGGGAAAATTCGCCTCCTTCTACTGAATTCAAAGCAAAATTTGCTAGTGACACTCCCCCGGTCTACGTGCTCAATTCCACTGTGCGGGTGGAGGTGCTCTCTTGAAAGCTTTTCTCAGGTCTGAAAGTGCACAGAGCGAGGTGCTGGGCCACGCCATAATACTCGGCATCACCGTGCTCTCAGTAGGGGCTATTGTACTCTATGGCGTACCCACCCTGATGCAACTCCAGCACCTGAGCCAGTTCCAGCAGACACAACATGCCTTCATCCTCCTGGCATCCCGTGTCAACACCGTGGCACTCGGCAGCGAAGAACAGCTCACAGCAGAACTGAACCTCCACGGGGGCAGCCTTTACATCGACAACTCAAGCTGGATTGGAATCCGGGGCGGAAACAAAACCGACATCAGCCACGCCGAGACCTGGAATCTCACCTCAATTGTCTACACCCTCCACGGCAAAACCATCGCCTACGAAGGAGGCGGCATCTGGATAAGCGACCCCACCGGGGGCCAGACCATGCTCTCACCACCCCAGTTCAACTTCAAAAACAACCACCTAAACATCCCAATCATCACCATAAACGGCAGCAGTGCAGCCTCAGGCAAAGGACTCGCAATGCTAACCGCCCGCAAAAAAGACAGACCAGGAATCCTCTACCCCACCTCAGGACTCAACTTCAAAAACAGCAACCCCCTCCCCCTCAATGGAAACATCACCCTGACACTACACAGCAACTACTGCAAGCCCTGGAAAACCTACCTCGAAACCATCACCAACAACACAGCCCAGGACGACTGCCAACAAAACAAAACACTAAAAATAACAATACAAACCCCAAACTCAACAATATTCAACTACGCCATCGCAG
>CAZCCY010000068.1:0-9557 GCA_964497545.1 uncultured Methanosarcinales archaeon
TATCTTGCATGTTGACCTCCTCACTTCAAATGTGAAGAGGGTCAAATGAACCAAAACTGGGCTTAAATAAAGAAAGCAGGATTGAAACATTAACGATGATAATGGTTCTGTAGTCGTTCTTTTATTCAATTGCCCAATATTTGTTTCGATTAATCCTTTTCTAGAGGATTAGCCCGAGCCAGTTGATACGAAGTATCAACCTGATATGGAAAGAATGTAGAAAATATTATGTTTAAGGGAAGACATGCAGAAAATAAGTTAGATTATTAAATCGAAAATTAATTGAAAGGTCAATGATATGACGAACATAAATCCCATAGGAATCATATTAATATATATAGAATTCTCTATAGGAGTTCTAATGATGCTATATATAGCATTTAGAAGTGTAACCAATAAACAATTTGGCGTAATGGCAGGTTTACTAGCCTTTATATTTGGTGCATATTTCATGTTTTCTGTTGCTGGTAAATCTCAGGATTTTCCCTTGGTATTTGTTGAGTTTGGGGTTCCTGCAGTCGTTATACATGTCTTTTATAAAAACATCAGAGAGAGTTCGACGATAGCTTTTATTGGCACTGTATTTGCTACAGGCTTTGTTCTTGCCATGCAGGCTGGTAGAATGGGCTTTTATGGTCCTATATTTAATTTTAAGATGTACCTTCTGCCCCGGTTATTGGTGCTGTTAGCTTCCATGGGCGTTTCATTCACACTAATTTATATATATAATAAAGATGTAATCTACAGTATAATCGGGTCTTTGATAGGTCTGGCTATTATCTCAGCGCTGCTGTTAATTATTTTATTTGCTTTTTTTGAATTCGAATTCAATCTAGTTCTATCTCCCTGGGTTTCAACTCTTCTGGGGTATGTAATCCCAATATTCACAGGCGTTGCAGTTATTAGACTTATAAGTGTCAGAGGCTGAGATATTATGCGGTTCTTGCCGATGGCGTGTTTGTGGGGGGTAGTGAATAGCAGCGACGGTGAGGCCAGAAAACATTCCGGCAGATTAAAGAGATGAGTCCAGGGTTGTCTGTTGTCTGGGTTTTCCTAGTCTTCTGAGGACTTTTTCTGCTGTCCGTGTTCCGATTAGTCTGCTGATTTCCTGACTGTCTCCTTTTAGGAGGTCCTGTGGTGTTTTGTAGCCTGCCTGGTAGAGTTTTCTTGCTCTTATTCTGCCGATGTCCTTGAGTTTTACGAGTTCTAGGATTTCTTTTTTCACTCCATAGCTGAGTCTTGTTTCCAGGTCTTGGGCCTTGTTTTCTACTCCCAGTTTCTGTTGTTGGGATAGTCTTGTGAGGGAGTGGATGAGCCATTTTGCTGTTTCGGTTTGGGCTCTGAGGTCTCCGGGGCCGATGTTGAAACGGCCTGTGATGTTGTCTTCTGTTTCTTCGGTTATCCAGGCGTAGAGGAGGGCGGCTGTTTTGACTTCTGTGAGGTGCCATTCGTAGTCTCCCTGGAGGGGCATGAGTTCGTCCTGGTGGTGGTCTATGAAGTCTTCGAGCCAGTTGTAGTCCCGGGCTCGCAGGTAGAGGCGGGTGGCGTTGGGCGTCCTGGCGATGATGTGGAGTAGTGTGAGGTGTGTTACATCTCTCCTGGATTTCAGGTCTTCTATGATGTTTGAGGCTGTCAGGGGGTCGAGGTAGAGGCGGGAGGTGAGGCTTCCGAGGGGTGTGGGGTAGAGATGGCTGTTCTTTGTTTGAATCATGTTTTTTTCTTCCAGGAGTTCTAGTATTCTTGTTATGGTTTCTTTGAGGTTGTCGGGTGGTTGTTGGGTTGCGTAGAAGGTGGAGGTGAGGAAGTTTTGGAGTTCTGTTTTTGTCCTTGTGACATCACCTGCGATGAGGGAGAGTAGGTGGCTTCTGAGTGAGGGTTCGGCTCCCAATTTGGAGTAGATTTTCTCTGGTTTTGCGTGTATGAATTTCTGTTGGAGTTCTTCCATTTCCTCTTTTGAGCGGGCTATCATTATTGCCTCGCCAGTGGTGTCAAGGCCGGGGCGGCCTGCTCTTCCTGCCATCTGTTTGTATTCCAGGACTGGTATGTCTACCATGCCTTCGTTGGCATTGTAGCGTTTGTGTCCCCGGATTATCACTCTCCGGGCTGGGAGGTTGAGTCCTGCTGCCAGGGTGGGGGTGCTGGAGACGGATTTGAGGAGGTTGTCCCGGAAGCTTGTTTCCACGATTTTGCGGTGTTCGGGGAGGAGGCCTGCGTGGTGGAAGGCTGCACCACCCCTGATACACCTGGCAAGCTGTCTTGCGGTTTCGGTGTCGCCTTCTTCGATTTCACTTGCAATGTCTTCCAGTTCCTTTTTCTCGTTTTCCCCTAGTAGCTGTGTGAGGGCTTGGGAGATTCTCCTGGCGCTTGCCTCGGCGTTTTTGCGGCTCCCCTCAAAGACAAGGCACTGGCCCCCTGCCTCCACGGTGTCCAGTACGAGGGAGATCAGGTCGTCTCGGTGGTGTCTTGTAACCTTGGTTTTCTGTCTCTGGGCTTCCAGGGCGGTGGTGAACCCTGTTTTGTTCCCGGTGAAAAAAATCTGGTCCTGGTAGTATATGCCTTCTCTGAGTTCTACTGGCCGCCAGGTGCTTGTGACAAGCTGGGCGTCCAGCCAGGTCGCGATTTCTTCTGGGTTGCCGATGGTGGCTGAGAGGGCTAGAAACTGGGCGTTGGGGTTTAGCTGGCGGAGGCGTGCCAGTGTGACCTCGAGGGTGGGCCCCCGGTCTGGCGAGTTCAGGAGGTGTATTTCGTCTGCCACAACCACGGTGAGCTCTTCCATCCAGCCGGCGCCGTTTCGCAGGAGGGAGTCGGCTTTCTCTGAGGTCACCACGATGATATCGTTCCTGCCCAGGAGGTCGTCCCGCCGGTCATAGTCCCCGGTGGCCACAGTCACCCTGACGCCTGGGAGCCTCTGGAAGTGGTCGTACTTTTCAGACGCCAGGGCACGGAGGGGGACGATGTAGAGGGCTTTACCCCCCTGGTGGATGGATTTTAGCATGGCGAGCTCGGCCAGCAGGGTCTTGCCCGATGCTGTGGGGATGGCTGCTACAAGGTTCTCCCCCGCTAGGAGGCCTTTTTCCAGTGCCTCGGCCTGTGGTGGGTAGAGCTCTCTGATTCCGGCTGCCAGATAAAACTCTTTTATCCTCTCTGGCAGCTCCAGGTCTTTCATTCCCCTGGAAGATGGGGTTTATCTGAGAAAAAAATTGTTGTTAGAATAAGAGGGAAACTGCACAGACGAAATTGTGAAGGGTTTTTCTACCTTCAGGTTCCTAGAGTGGGGTGTTCATGGCTATCTGTCCAGTTTGTGGTGAAGACGAGTTAATGCCCTTTGTCTGCCACTATTGCGGCGGCTCTTTTTGCATTGACCATCGTCTACCTGAAAAGCACAACTGTCCTGGCCTTGCCGAGTACAGACGACGTGTCCGAGAAAGCGGCAGGCTAGTCTACCGGCCAGAATGGGAACAGGCCAAAGCCCGCAGAAAAATGCCCTCTATTCTCTCTACTGTTACCAGCAGCTATGCCCTTGCCATCATTTTCCTGGTCTCCATTGTGTTTTTGTTACAGCTAATTTTCGGGATTAAATACTGTCCACCCTGGCAGTCTGGTTTGGGCTGCTATCTCTTCGACCAGCTTGCCCTCTTCCCTGCCAGCATTTTAAGCCGTCCCTGGACACTCATCACCAGCATTTTCCTCCACGCTGGCATAGTCCATTATTTCTTTAACATGTTTGTCCTCTTTTTCTTTGGCCCTGAGCTTGAGCGGAGAATCGGGAAGCAGAACTTCCTGAAAGTGTTTTTCTATTCCGGGGCTGCCGCCGCGCTGGGCTACAGCCTCTGGAGCTCTCTTGTACTGGATAGCAACAGTCCAGCCATCGGGGCAAGTGGAGCCATCTATGGTGTTATCGCAGCGCTGGCCGTGATAGCACCCCACATCCAGGTTTACATCTATTTTATCCCCATGCGAATAACCTATGCCATCGCCCTCTTCGCCCTCTGGGACCTGGTGTTTCTGGCTGTTCCAGGGGACAGTATTGCCAGGTCAGCCCATCTCACAGGCCTGCTGGTAGGACTGCTAATGGGCCGAAAACTCAGGGACCGGGAGAAAATGAAATACGACTACTGGGTATGACAGGGTTTTTCGAAGTCATCCACCGGGAAGGTAGAGCAAGGCTGGGCAGGCTGCGGCTGGCAGAAGAAATCCAGACCCCGGCTCTTTTTCCCCGCCACCTCACCCTTGAAACAGGCCAGCAGACAACCACAAAAGAAAAACTCCAGGGCAAGATAGTTGTACTCCCCCACCTCTCTCCACCCCTCCAGACACCCCCAGAAAAACTGAGAAGGCTCCAGTCGCTGGCAGAAAAAAGTGAAAACTATTATTGGCTCACCCAGCATGAACGGGACTGGGCCGTAGCAAGAGTCCTCCACCCATTAAACTGGGAGATTGGCGGGTCCGAGGACATTCTCATCCTGGGATGTAGCGGAGACCTGACAAGAAATCCGAGACTCTTTCTGGAGACCATTATTAAAATCAAAAACCAGGCCCAGCCAGACACCGCCCTCTACACCCCCGCCCTGGCACTGCCCTCAAACCTTGCAACACTCGTCTACCTGGGCGTTGACCTGGTAGACTCCATTCTACCGGTAATCCTGGCCTACCAGGACGTCTATCTCACAAACTGGGGGGAGGTCCCATTTAAAGAGCTAAAAGAACTCCCCTGCAACTGCAACGCCTGCAAAACCCTCAAGGGTGGGCTGGAAAAATCTGTTCTGGCAGACCACAACCTCCTCCAGATGGACCTGGAGCTCCGCACCGTCAGATGGCACATCCGCCAGGGCAGCCTCCGCAACTATGTCGAATCCAGATGCCGCACCCACCCCTGGCTCACCACCCTCCTCAGACTAGCACCCCCAGACTACCTCGAAAAGGGAACCCCCATCTGGACCAGGACACCCCTGCTGGCCGTAACACCAGAGGCTCTCCACAACCCCGCGGTGAAAAGGTTTGCCAGCCGGATCCAGGAGAGGTACCGCAAACCTGGGGTGGAGGTACTGCTGCTTTTACCGTGCAGTGCGGTTAAACCCTATTCCCGCTCCCCCAGCCACCAGCGTTTCATCGCAGCCCTGGGACGCCACCGGAGATACGTCCACGAGGTCATTCTCACCTCTCCCCTGGGGGTTGTGCCCCGGGAGCTTGAGGCTGTCTACCCGGCGGGCAGTTATGATGCCTCGGTCACCGGGGAATGGAGTGCTGAGGAACGGGAATGGACCAGGGAATGTCTCAGAAAATATCTGGAAAAAAACCACTACAAACACATTCTAGCCCATCTCGAGGGAGCATACCTGGAAATCTGCCAGGAGGTGGAAGAAGAACTGGGACTGGAATTCACCTACACCTCCACCGGACGTTTAACCTCGAGGGAGTCCCTGGAAAACCTGGCAAGGACGCTTAAAAACCTGATAAAAAAAGAGGGTTATCCCAGGGCAGACAGCCTCGCAAGGCTCCGGGCGGTGGCAGACTACCAGTTCACACCTCCAGCAGGAGAAACCCTGACAGAGGGAGACGTTAAGCTTGCCAACTACCGGCTCCTCGAAAACGGGGAACCGATAGCCTTCCTGCACCCTAGAAGTGGCCTGCTACGCCTGGGACTGCGGGGAGCCGAAAAACTGGCAGGCCACCCCCACTACAAGGTGAAAATAGAGGATTTCACCCCCAGAGGCTCGATTCTTGCCCCAGGAGTCCTGGACGCTGACCCACAGATCCGGCCGGGAGACGAGGTAATCATCCAGGGGCCAGCCTTTCTGGGAGTGGGAGAGGCGAGGATGAGTGGCTGGGAAATGACCCGGTCAACCCGGGGGATAGCTGTGGAAATCAGACACAAAAAAAATTAGAGGAGATTCTGGATCCACATGGTGAGATAGGCGCATCCTGGAGGCTCACATTCAATGGAGCAACCGGTACACGGGCTGAAAAGCTTACCCGAGAAAAGATAAGAATACTTCTCAGTATCTATTTTCTTATCAACATATTTCACAAGGAATGTCCTGGTCCCGTTGGAAACCACAGGCTCCCGGGTGATCAGTCCAGACTTCAGGAGACTGCCCACAATCCTCGAACACTTCCGACTGTCAATACCAACAGCCTTCCACAAATCGCTCTGGAGAATCCCATCCTCACTCGACTGAATCAACTTCAAAACATCCTCTGTTAGATCGCCCAAATCTCAACCCTCCACAGGATTCAGCATAACAATATTATTGCCTCTAAGCACCACCGAACCAAGAGACCTGATTTTAACATCATCCTCCATCTCCACAGTCTCAATCAAATGCAGATTCAAATACTCATCCGCACTCGCAAGCCTTCCCTCCAAAACATGACTATCCCCTTTCATTTCAACCCGAATCTTAGAGCCAACAAAATTTTGAATCATCTTATTAGGAAGCATCAATACAACAAATGTAACAAAACATACTTCAATGTTTCCACGTCTTCATAAGTTCTTCATAAGTATAATACCTGAAACCTCTTTTACTGGGGGAGAGGCTTTTTTTGTCTGTCCTGCCTCCAGGTGTGTTATTGTGACCAGGCTTAAGGGTTTTGTCAAGTTCAGCCGGCCTGTAGCCGGGGATGAAATGGGCTTGCGGCTCTCCACACCAGAAGTTGTGGCCAGTTATATTGCCCGCCGTCTGAAATGTCAGGCTATCGCTGATCTGGGATGTGGGATTGGAGGTCAGACAGTTTTCCTTGCCAGGGAATGCAAAAGGGTGTTTGCAGTGGAACAGGACAGGTCAAGACTCGAATATGCCAGACACAACTGCAAGCTTTACAATGTAAGCAATGTGGTATTTGTAGAGGGGAGCGCTCTCTCCCCCCAGGTGCGGGAGAGACTCCGGGGGGTTGAGGTGGTTTTCTCTGACCCTGCACGTCCCCTCTCAGAGGAGACCCGGAAGCTTGAAAGTCTCACCCCCCCACCCCTTGAGGTCCTTGAGTTCTACCAGGGTGTGACCGACAGGTTCGCTTTCCAGGTGCCTCCTTTCCTCTCGCCCAGCCGTATTCCCTTTGAATGTGAGATGGAATACATCTCGCTGGGAGGCCAGCTTAACCGGCTCACACTCTACCTGGGAGGGCTTGCCAGCTGTGAGCGGAGCGCGGTTGTGCTGCCAGAGGGGGCAAGACTCTGCAACATCCAGGAGGGGGAGCCGGAGCCGGTGGAGGAGGTGGGACGTTTCGTGTACGAGCCTGAACCCTCGGTAGCTCACGCCCGACTCCTGGGAGAGCTGTGC
This sequence comes from uncultured Methanosarcinales archaeon, assembly GCA_964497545.1. Classification (GTDB taxonomy): domain Archaea; phylum Halobacteriota; class Methanosarcinia; order Methanosarcinales; family CAZCCY01; genus CAZCCY01. The sequence continues at coordinate 7,281 of CAZCCY010000068.1, forward strand.
CAGCTCCTCCCGGACCTCAAAATCTACCAGGCTGGCTGGAAGCGGCCCCTCCTCACCTCGGACACCCTTCTCAGTTCACCTTTTTTCAAGGACAGCTACCAAGTGCTCGGACACTTTGAGCTGGATTGGAGTCGAATTAAAAAGTTTCTCCGTAAAACTGGGGCGGGCAGAGTCGTCCCGAGGCTGGAGGTGAGGCCGGAGGATTACTGGAAGCTGCGGAAAGACCTTGAAAACGGGCTGAAGGGAGAAGAGACCGTGCACATCTTTGCCCATGGAGACAGGGTGGTTATCTGCCGGAAGCTGAGATGAGGTTGCGGTAGGCCTGTTCTGCCAGGTCTGCCACCGGGACTCCATGTCTTTTGGCTACAAGGAGGACACTCACCTCGATTTCCACGAGCTTGTGGAGTTTTTCCTGTTCCTGGTTTACCAGGGAGATTACCTGGTGTTTATCCATGCCGGTTGCAGTCATTATCCTCTCCACCGCAATCTCGAAGACACCTCTTCTCTCGTCTCTCTCGTCTGGCCGGTAACCCAATGGGATCTCCACGGTTTCCAGGTTGAAAAGAGGCTTCACCATCCCTTCTTCCAGCGAAAGGAGTCCCTCCTCTACTGCCTGCCTGAGAGCCCGTCTGGCTTCCTGGGGTGTGAACCAGCCCAGGTCCATGGAAAGAATGAAAATGAAATCCCGCTCCCGCAGGACAGGCTTCCCCCTGCTCTTGAAGGGCTGAGCTGCAACATAGGTCAGGTTCATTTTACCACGGCTTCCACCACATCTTCCACCCCGGTTCTCCTAGGGCCTTCCAGGTGGGATGCTTTTACTACAACAGTGTCATCAGGGTTATTGTCTTTATTTTTGGCGGTGAAAGATAGGAGGAAGCTGTCTCCCCGGGTGGGAACGTAATTGTATTTCTCGTCCAGGTAGCTGTAATCCAGGTGTACCCGGAAATCAGCCCCCCTGGAGCTGGCCTGGACACCGGTTTTAAGGGGTGTGAAAAGTCCACCCTTTTCTCGGACCTCTATTCTCCACCTCCGCCGCGCGGTGACAGGCCTGCCTCTCACATCCATGGAGAAAAGATCAGTATTCCCGTTCAAGCCTGCCAGGGCCTTAAAAACAAATTCAAGGTCTACCCGGTATTCCCTTTCAAAATCTGGTTTTACCGGTGAAATCATGCTTTCTGTTCTTTTTTATTCCTCCACAAGGACGGCGTTAACGGTTCCCTCCTGGCCCGGCCGATTAGTAACTCTCACGGTGCCAATATCGGTTTTCAGGAGGGCACCTCTGGTGATAATATTCCGCCTTACATAGTGGATGTTCGCAGGATTACCGATAACTGTCTCAATAGACGCTTTTTTAACTATATTTTCACCTGGGATTGTGACATTGACAGTATCAGCTTTCAAAAGACGAATCTTCCGGCCGCCACCCCTGACCTTTATTATTTTCTTTTTAGTCTCACCTACATGGGTTTCAGCCGGCTCCCGCCCGATTTCATGCTTGCGTTTCCCTCTACTCCTGATGAGCCTGCCGCCTGTAAACTTGCGGACTGATTTTCCCTGCCATTTCATACCCCCCTTAAATAGGGGTGAAGCTAAATCAAAGTTTCGGGATAGAATACATCCCAGAATCTGTATTTATAAATAAAGATAAAAATAGTCTTTTCCCCAAAAAACTATTTAAACCTTAGAACTATTTCTGATTTAGATGGTTATTATATTTCCTTGATGGCTGCTGATAGCAAACCTTTCATAAGAGGGAGGGAGCCTAACAACTTTAAAGGTTGTTTAGGTGTATGTTTAGGTTTCACAAATCCAGATGCTTTTAAAAACCAATATAATGAGTACATTGATAAAATTTGTAAACACTATGGTTTTCAAAGACAAAGAAAAGTATTAAAGACTTTTGATTTTAACAAATTATTTGAAGATGATAGAGCGGAATTCATATCTTGCATGGGTTCTTTTGTGTCAATGCTGGCTAAAAATGATGTTCATATAAATGCTGTTTTTACGACATTAAATACAAAATTATTATCTGATGGAATTAAAAAATATGGTGTTGAAAAATATCCAACTGAGAAAAAAGACGCTTTAAAATTTATAGATGAGCTTAATAATTATTATCCTTATGTTGCTACATGGAAAGTTTCTAAAAAAGCTTTTCTGAGAGGAACCAATATCAATTTAGATAGTTTTACAGGCGAATATACTAAGGCGTGGGGAGAACTTTGTGCTCATCATAAAATTAATGTTGTCCCAAAAGGAGATTTTTGTAATCCA
>CAZCCY010000069.1:0-9452 GCA_964497545.1 uncultured Methanosarcinales archaeon
TTAACAGGGTCGCACACAACCCCATTTTTAACCAGAAGCTCCACCATAATTCCAGTTAGATACACCCCCTGGTTTAAAAACAATTTCATTTAATGCAGAGGAGACATCTCCCGCAGCCTCTTGATGACACCTGGCAGAGCCTGAACGGTGTAATCTATTTCATCCAAGGTGTTCCACCTCCCCAGGGTTAAAAGAAGCGAGCCATGGGCCTCCTCTGGCTTCAACCCCAGGGCGAGGAGCACGTGGGACGGCTGGAGGGTCTTGGAGGTGCAGGCCGAGCCTGTGGAGGCACTTATACCCAGCATGTCAAGGCTCAGGATGATACTCTCACCCTCAACATAGCTGAACCTGAAACTGGCAACACCTGGAAGCCGCCTCTCCGGGTGGCCGGTGAGATAGCTCTCCTCGATTTCCAGCACACCCCGGATGAGCCTGTCCCGCAACCCTTTCAGCCTTCTGGACTCAGACTCCATTTTTTTTCTCGTTATCTCTGCTGCCCGTGCCATGCCCACGATTCCTGGGATGTTCTCGGTGCCACTTCTGAAGCCCCTCTCCTGGCCCCCGCCCTGGATGATGGGCTGGAGCTTCACACCCCTCCTGACATAGAGGGCGCCCACGCCAGGGGGCCCATAGATGCTGTTGGAAGAAAACGTTAGCAGGTCGATGTGGTCCCGCTCCACATCAACCGGAATCTCGCCCAAAGCCGCGGTAGCATCCACATGGAAATAGACGCCTTTTTCCCTGACAATCTCCCCAATCTCCCGGATGGACTGGATGGTCCCGATCTCGCTGTTAGCAGCCATCACCGACACCAAAACCGTGTCACGGGTAATAGCACTTTCAACCGATGCTGGGTCGACAACTCCATACCCGTCCACCGGGACAAGGGTGGACGGGAAGCCGAGGGTTGAGAGTTCCTTGAGGGTGTTAAGAATCGAGATGTGCTCGATGGCACTTGCCACAAGACTCCCCTTCCGCGCCCGCAGTGCAACCCCTTTCAGGGCGAGGTTGTTGCTCTCGGTAGCCCCGCCTGTGAAAATGATCTCCTCTGGCCTGGCGTTAACCAGACCTGCTACCCGCTCCCTGGCTTCTTCCAGGGCCTCTCTTGCCTCCTGTCCAGGTGTGTGCAGGGATGACGGGTTTACCGGCCGGTCAAACCAGGGGGACATGGCCTCCACCACCCCTGGGTCAACTTTTTTCGCAGAGGCATTGTCCAGATAAACCCGCATACCCAATTTAAATCCGTCTATCTCTACCTTCCGGCCCTTCACACTCTGGAATGTAACAGGTAGCATTCACAAAACTACAGGCAGCCTGACAGCCCGGACACCTCTCAGGTGGGTTCGGCCCACCCTCGAAATGGTAGCCACACTCAGAACAAGTCCACTGAACCAATTTCTATTTCACCTCCATTTTCATAATCAGAAAATTGAAACATCCATCCTCCTCATATACCTTCAGAAGCCTGTGACCACTGCTCTTAACCCACCTGGGAATATCAGTAAGAGCACCCCTGTCACCGGTAACAAGCCTCAAAACCTCCCCTGGCTTCATATCCTCCAACGCCTCCATGGTATTAAAAAGGGGGATGGGACAATACATACCAACACAATCAACAACCCGGTCTACCTTGTATTCCACCTTTTAATAGTAGCTACCCCTGACACAATAAAAATTTCCCCCCCTGGTTCTCTTCGAATTAACCGGGGAAAGTAGAGAATCCTGAGGTCGAAAAGCAACAGGTTGAGATTCCATCTCAACAGCCTCGGGTCTCCGACTCTCGGCATCCATAAAAACAAGGGTTGAAACTTGGTGGTTTAAGGATCTCAAAGGGGAAGAGGCATGTGGGGTTGAAGAGTGTCGTCCTGGGGTGTTTTGTGTTACTCTGTGTTACAGGGGTTCTCCTATTAGGTAGGTGTCTTTTACTTGTGTTATTTTTACTCTGAGGCGGTTTCCGAGGGGTATGTTTTTTTCACTACGATGGTTTTGTAGGTGGTGTCTCTTCCGGTTTCCTCTTGCTTTTTTCACGATGCAGTAGCTGCAGTTGCCGAGGCAGCCCTGGGAGATGCTCACAATACCGGTTACACCCCTGACGGTTGTGTCCCCGGTGTTTCTGGTGTTTTTGTTAGGGCTTCCTCGATTCTGCCGGCGAGCCTGCTGGGTATTCCTACAATCATCTCGCTGTCAGGGTATCTGCTGTGTTTTCTTGAGCCTTTACAGCCCAGGGAGATGGCCAGTTCCCCGTTTAACGCCTGGGCTGCCACCTCTCCGCATACCGAGGCTGCACCCCCAAGGTCCACCTGGACCCGGTCTCCCCCATGGTAGGCGGCGGCCTGGACGATTCGCATCGCGGCAGCAGGCAGGAGGAAGAGGATGAGAGCGTCAAAACTCTGATTATACTGGTAGGGTCTGATTTCCAGGGAGACGTAACTCCGGGCGAGTCTGGGTAGGGTGTTTGCAGCCCGTCTTGCAGCTTCAAGGTCCTGGTATCTCCTGGTTTTTGCATAGTAGCTGGCAGGCGGCTCTCCACCTGATAGGACGTATCTTCCCACCATACAGGCCTGGCTGGAAATCTGGAAGCTTCTGCCGAATCGGGCTGCCTGCACAAGCTCGCAGAAAAGCTGGTCAGAACCCTCACCTGGACCCCGGGAGAGTCTGAGGGAGACCGGGCTGCCCTGTTCCACAAGACTTGGGAGGTGTCTCATCACCCTTTAAAAATGGGTCTTATCACCCTTTAAAATTGTTGTGGTGCATGCCAGTTAGTTTAAATTGAAAGGGGGATAAAAGGTGTGCCTGTGAAGGACATATTTCCAGAAGACTATAGGAGGCGGATTGTGGAGGCAGCTGTGGGGACCAGAGAGATAATGTCCCGTTTTCTCAGCCACGGGGAGATTAAGAGGACGCTCAAACTCCTGGAGGGGTGGGCTGTTAACCCTTCTTCGCTCTATAAACGTTCCGGGAGGCTTGAGAGCCTGAACAAAAAGGCTATCCTGCTTGTCATGAAGGGTGTTGCGTTTTCTCCCTCGATTTTCACCTCTGACGCTGAGATGTTTGACTATGCTGTGGCTATGGTGCGGCGGTATTACCTGGAGGGGCGATGGTATCCCCTGTTGGCTGTGAATGAGGCTTATCTGGATGAGGCAAGCCCGGTGATGGTGGAGTACACCCTGGAACATGAGTTCTATCAGATGGAGCTTTACCACCAGCGGGTGGCAGAGAAGGGTGTGATGCGGTTCACCCGGGAGGAGAAACGGGAGATCAGCGCTGTTGCAGATAAAAAGGCTGTGGAAAAGGTGGGCATCAGTGAGGACGAGCTTATCAGAGAGAAGACCATCATGCTCAGGGTCTCCCATACCTCGCCCCTGGTCCCTAAGCCCTTTGCAGAGGCGTGTCTCTACCGTTATCTCCAGGAAAACCTGGACGAACTGGCAGAGCAGGGGGTTGCCAGCACCACACCCCGGGAAGAGGAGGTCGGGGTCAGGATGTCCACTGACTTCCAGGAGTGGATGGAGGCCGCACTCAGTGTCTACCGCCTCTACCTGGACCGGCTGAAACGGGAGCTTGAATATCTCGACTATGGCTACGGATAGACATAAGAACGAGGACACCCTCACATTCCTCGGGACAGGCGGGGGTAGAATGGTGGTGCTAAGCCAGCTCCGCCAGAGTGGGGGGATGTGGCTGAAACTGGACAGTACAAATATCCTTGTTGACCCAGGGCCGGGGTGTCTTGTTCACTGCCACAGGCTGGGATTGAAGCCCCGAAGCCTGGACGCGATAGTGCTATCTCACCGCCACCTCGACCATTCCAGCGATATTAATGTCATGATCGAGGCTATGACATATGGGGGGTTTAAACACCGGGGGCTGGTGCTCGTACCCCCAGACTGCCTGGGGGACGACCCGGTAATCCTAGGATACCTCCGAGGTTTTACCGAGATCACCAGCATAAGCCGGGGGCTGGAGGTTAAAATTAAAAATGTGAAGGTGACTTTCCCCCTGAGAAACCGCCATCCAGTGGAAACCTATGGCTCCATCTACACCTTCTCCAGTGGAAAGATAGGATACATCCCGGACACCCTCCCGTTCCCCGGGCTGGCCGAGGCCTATAAGGGGCTGGACTACCTGGTAATAAATGTGGTGCGGAAGAGGGGGGATGGGCGGATAGCTCACCTCACCATTGACTCTGCCAGAGACATCATTGAAGAGGCACGGCCCAGGACTGCTATTTTAACCCATTTCGGCCTCCAGATTCTCAAGGCAGGCCCCGAGGAACTCTGCAGGATGGTAACCGATAAAACTGGGGTTCGCACCCTCGCAGCAGAGGACAACCTGACCCTGCCCCTGAAAACGGGAAAAACCCTGGACGACTACCTCTAAGTTCTAGAATTCCTCGGCAACGTCAATGGAATGTTCGAACATCCAGGGCACACATCTGGGCCGTCTTTTGTCCCGCTCCCGAATCTTGTCCTGGAGGGCCTTGTATGCCTGCTGCAGTTCTCCCCCCCGCTCCGGGGACCGCTTGCACTCCTCCCGCAGTTCTGATACAAGATCTTCAAGCTGCCGAATCGACATGTACTTATATCTCTGCTGGGTAATTTGCATCACCTCCCAGGGAAGTTTGTTTCTGGCTATATAAAAATGGTCTGTTCAGGATGGCATACCTCAGACGTAATAATTTATGGGACACCCAGGGGCCATACCCCTACTATGGTAAAAGGCTGAAGGCAGGTGAAGGGTCTGACCTGTGCCAGAGTGTGGGAGGTGTGTAAGGCTGGTAAGGGTGCTTGCAACCGGGACCTTTGACATCCTCCATCCAGGCCATGTGTTTTACCTCCGGGAGGCGAGGCGGCTGGGGGATGAGCTTTTCGTGATTGTGGCCAGAGAGGAGATGGTAAGACACAAGCCGAAACCTCTTTTGCCGGTAAGCCAGCGGGTGGAGATGGTAGCCTCGCTCCGGGTGGTGGACAGGGCATTGCCAGGAGACCCCAGGGACATGTTCGCCCCCCTCCACAGGATAAAACCAGATATCATAGCCCTGGGATATGACCAGCACTTCCAGGAATCCGAGCTCGAGGAGGCCCTGCGGGAGCGTGGCATACCTGCCAGGGTGGTACGGATAAAAAAACGCCTCAGTTGCCCCCTCTGCAGTAGCGCAGCAATAATAAGAAAAATAAAAACCGAAGGCAAACCGAAAATATAGGTTTAAGGTTCAGGTGAACTCTTCCATTAGCTCGGTGATGTCCGCCTCCAGGCTCTGTTTCACAAGGGGGGTGGATAGATGCGGGATTTCGTCTGCATAGGTGGGCCGCTCCTCCCGATAAAACACGCCAATAGGGATTTTATCCTCGTTTTCCTGGGCCCGCTCCCATGCCAGGTTCTTGTCCCGTGGGTCGTGTCCGCTTTCCTCCAGCTTGTAGACCCTCTCCTTCCAGAAATCGTAGGTGTTAATCTTGTTAAAGGTGACACAGGGCTGGAAAATGTCAATGAGCGCGAAGCCCCGATGCCGGATACCCTCAACAATCAGGCTTCTAAGATGTTTCACATCCCCCGCAAACCCCCTGGCAATGAAGGTCGCACCAGATGCCAGTGCCAGCGCGATAGGGTTCACCGGCACCTCAATCACACCTGCAGGCGTGCTCTTACTCCTGAAACCCTTACTGCTAGTAGGCGAGGTCTGGCCTGTGGTAAGCCCATAAATCATGTTATTATGGACAAGATATGTGATATCGAGGTTGCGGCGCATGGTGTGGATGAAATGGGCTGTGCCAATCCCATACCCATCCCCGTCACCCCCCACCGCAATCACCGTTAACTCAGTGTTAGCAAGATGAACACCGGTCGCCGGAGGCAGGGGTCTGCCATGGATGCCATGGATACCATAGGTGCGAATCCAGTGTGGGACCTTGCCACTGCAACCGATACCCGAGGAAATGAAAATATTGTGAGGCTCAAGCTCCAGTTCCACCAGGGCCTGTTTCAACGCCATCAATATCCCATAGTTCCCGCACCCTGGACACCAGTTAGGCTTACCCAGAGTATTAAAATCCTTAATCTCCACCATACAAACTATTTCACCTCTCTCCTTTGATTTATTCCGATTCCATTAAACTGTTTCCCCCCAAATTTGGAGTCTGAAAAATGGAGTACAAACAGTGCATAATAATCCGGGTGGACCTTGGCATGTCCCGGGGCAAAATTGCAGCCCAGGCAGCACATGCATCCCTTGCAGCCTACGAAAAAACACCCCTCTCAGCCAGGGTGGCATGGAAAAACGAGGGGCAAAAAAAAGTCGTGCTGAAAGCCGGTAACCTCAACGAACTCCTCTCCCTCCACAGGGAGGCAGAAAAAGCTGGCCTGCCCACAGCCCTGATAACAGACGCAGGCCTCACCCAGCTGGAACCCGGAACCGTGACAGCCCTGGGGGTGGGCCCCGCACCCTCTGGGGAGCTCGACAGGATATTCGGGAAACTGAAACTCCTCTAAAGCTCCTTCACCATGTAAACTCCCTCCAGGTGGTAGCCGTGTCTCCGATAGTAGGGTCTCACACCCACCCCGCTTGTGACAGCTATTTTTTTGAACCCCGCATCTCTACCTGTTTCTTCCGCATATTCTAGAAGCTCCTCCCCATAGCCCCGATGCTGCCAGATGTCACCCACCCCGTTCTCCCCCAGGGGTGCAAGGGGGCCGTAGACGTGGAGTTCCCTTACAAGACAGACATCCCCTTTCAACTCTGGCCGATGGGGCAGATGGGGGAATCTGAGGCGGATGAAGCCTACAAGGACACCCCTCCCCTGGTCCTCAAAAGAGATGAAATGCTCCTCCCCCCCGCATGCCTGGTAGGTCTCATGGCATAGCTCCACCCGGCCTGGCTCCACACCCTCTAGTAGCCTGTGGCCTACCTCCCGGCAGCGAATGCAACAGCACCTCTCCCCCATTCGGGCAAGCTCCCTCTGTGCCAGCTGGCGGAGATTACTCTTTTTGACACCCGCAACAATCTGATGAGCAGGGATATCCCGCTGTACCCGCTGAAGCCTCACCCACCCAGGCAACATAGCCTTAACACTGGCCACAAGCCTAACCGTTGTCTCCAGGTCATATGGCTGGTACTCACCCTCCTCCCAGAGCCGATGGAGAGGAGTCCCAGGAGTCACCAGGGTAGGATATATCTTGAGATAATCCGGCATGAAACCGGGATTCGAAAACACCTCCCGGAAGCTTTCCAGGTCAAGCTCAGGGGTGGAACCCGGAAGCCCCGGCATCATGTGGAATCCCACCTTCAAGCCGCTATCCCGAAGCCTCCGATTTGCCTCCACCACATCCTCCACCGTGTGCCCACGCCTAATCAAACCGAGAATATGGTTATGGGTGGTCTGAACTCCCAACTCCACCTTGGTACCACCAAGACCCAGGATTACATCGACATGCCTCTCCTTGGCCCAGTCAGGTCTCGTCTCAATGGTCAAACCAACATTCCGCACCCGGGAGGTCTCATTCAAACTCTGAACCCTAGAAAGACTACTGCCACTGCTACAAGGGTGGGATACAGATGGTGGATAGGGGTAATCGTTTAGGGCCTCCAGACATCGTCTGACAAACCACTCCTGGTAATCCTGGGTCCTGGCAGTGAAGGTCCCGCCCATGACAATCAACTCCACCTTATCCAGCCGGTGGCCTATATCCCCAAGCTGTCTCAGCCTGCTCTCCACCTGCCGGTAAGGGTCAAAACCATGCTGGAACGCCCGCCTGGCAGCCGGCTCCTCCCCCATATAACTCTGAGGAGAACGGAAAACCGAATCAGGCCCACCCGGACACGGAAGACACCGGCCATGAGGACACGGGGCAGGAGAAGTCATCACCGCAACCACAGCCACACCAGAAACCGTCCGCACAGGCTTCAACCTGAGAAGCTCCAAGACAGCCCCCCTATCCTCGCCAGCCACCGCCAGAATCTCAGAATTACCAGGCAACCGATCAAGACCAAACCTCTGACAAACCTCCTTTTTCGCCAGATTAAGCTCCCTGCTATCAGACACACGCCCATCCAAAACAAGCTCAACAAGACACCGACAGGCCCTTATTTTTTTGTCCATCTATACCCAAATACCTCAAAAGGACTCATAAGACGCTCCAAATTTAGCCACTCTCCTTTGTGAGAAGAGCCATCGTTTATTCATCTTTCCAATCTATACATAGCCTAGCAATTTAAAATAATAGGGGGGATTTCTAGGCTAAACCTTAATGCTCTGATAAGCCTTAAAATATACCTTAATGGAACTGGATGCAGTCATTTTTGATATGGACGGGGTGCTTGTGGATACCATGCCTTACCATGCTAGGGCATGGGTGAAGGCTCTAGGAGAGCGGGGTGTCAGGATTCTTCCCAGTGTCATCTATGAGATGGAGGGTGCGAACCACGAGGGGATTTTGAGGACCCTCTATCGCCGGAGAGGTGTGGGTCTGACAGAAGAAGATATTAAAGCCATTTCTCAGCGGAAGACCCAGATTTTCGATGAAATTAGCAATCTAAAAGTTTTCCCCGGCGTAAAAAGCCTGCTAACGCTCCTACAGGACAGACTTAAACTAGCTGTGGTGTCAGGGTCTGACCGGAAAACTGTTAACAGGATACTAAACACCTGCTTCCCAGGCATATTCCAGACAGTTGTCACTGGCAGCGATGTGGGCAGTGGAAAACCCGACCCTGAATCCTACCTTCTGGCCCTGGAAAAATTGGGAACAGCCAGAGAAAAAACCATTGTCGTTGAAAACTCTCCCCGGGGGGTTGAATCAGCCAAAAGGGCAGGTTTGAAGGTAATCGCCATACCCACCTACCTACACCCAAGAAAACTTAAAAGAGCAGACATTATTATTCCAAGCCACAGCCAGCTTGAAAAACAACTTCTGGACCCCTAGCTAGGTAGCAACAGCCTTTTCAGACCGGGGTATCCTTCTCCTTTTAACACCCTTAGACGTATAACGCTGCGCCGGGCCAGGTCTCTTGTACTTCACCTCACTCTCCGGCACCATCCTCGTCTGACCTTTACGACCTTTAATCCTTACCCACTTGACACTGCCTGTTTTTCCCATACAATTTTCACCGTCAAAATTTTAGACCTCTTATCCAGCCTGGAACCAGATAAACCTTTCCAGACCACATCAAGACCAGTCCCAATTAATAGCGTGAAATTCAATTCTAATATGCTTGACATTAGAGTCTTTTCTATATTGCTCTTTGTATTTCTTTCCCATTTTCCAATCATCGATTGCCTTTCCTTCCTTTCCACGATATCTTGCATCGTAATTCTCTAAACTCGTAAGATAAACATCAGCGTACTCTGAAGTTTCCACATAAACTCCTATCCATGGTTCACAAGCAAATGCTTTACAAGCATCACATAAGTCAACTACCCCGCCCTGACGGACGGGGCTTGTCCCTCGAAGGGACGTTCGGG